>NZ_CP094516.1:4408250-4723125 GCF_029909975.1 Bradyrhizobium sp. ISRA430 | reverse complement strand
ACGGTCCGGCTTTCCGGCCATTATCTGCCGCTCGGCACGCTCGCCTGGGGGCTGGGGCTGTTCTACCTCTTCAGCAAGCTGGAATTCTTGGGCCGCAACGACGGCATCTCGGCGATTCCGCCGCTGTCGATCGGCTCGTTCAGGATGCTCGATCCCGGCTCGATCTATTATGCGGTCTGGGTTGCGGTCATCCTCTCCGCGCTGCTCACCATGAATCTGTTGGACTCACGCACCGGACGCGCCATCCGCGCGCTCCGGCGCGGACATGTTGCGGCAGAGGCCTTCGGCGTGCATACGCCCCGTGCAAAGCTCCTGGTCTTCATCCACGCCGCGGTGCTGGCCGGCCTCTCGGGCTGGCTCTACGCGCACCTGCAGCGCGCGGTGAACCCAACGCCATTCGGCGCCCAGGCCGGCATCGAATATCTCTTCATCGCCGTGGTCGGCGGCGCCGGCTACGTCTGGGGCGGCGTGCTTGGTGCTGCGATCGTCGTGATCCTGAAGGAGGTGCTGCAGAGCTACCTGCCGCTGATTCTGCCGGGCTCGGGCCAGGTCGAGACCATCGTGTTCGGCATCATGCTGGTGCTGCTGCTTCAGCTCGCGCCTGGCGGCGTCTGGCCCTGGCTGATGTCGTTCCTGCCGCAGAAGACCAGCGGTAAAAAGCCGGATACGTCGCTGACCTTGCCGGCACGCGTCCGCGCCGCCGGTGAGACCGGAGTGCTGCTCCAGGTCGAGAAGGCGCGCAAGCAGTTCGGCGGCGTGATCGCCGTCAACAACGTCTCCTTCGACGTTCGGGCCCGCGAGATCGTCGCGCTGATCGGGCCTAACGGCGCGGGAAAAAGCACGACGTTCAATCTCATCACCGGCGTGCTGTCGGCCACCTCGGGCTCGATCTCCGTGCTTGGCAAAAAGGTCGACAATGCGCCGCCGCAGGAGATCGTGGAGCTTGGCATCTCCCGCACCTTCCAGCACGTCAAGCTGGTGCCGGACATGACCGTGCTCGAGAACGTCGCGATCGGCGCGCATCTGCGCGGTCATTCCGGCCCCATTTCCTCGATGCTGCGGCTCGACCGCACTGATGAGGCCAAGCTGCTCGCCGAAGCCGCGCGCCAGATCGAGCGCGTCGGCCTTGCCGACCAGATGCATCAGCTCGCAGGCAGCCTGTCGCTGGGCCAGCAGCGCATCGTTGAGATCGCGCGTGCCCTGTGCGTTGATCCGATGCTGCTCCTGCTCGACGAGCCGGCCGCGGGCCTGCGCCACATGGAGAAGCAGCGGCTCGCGGCGCTCTTGCGCGAATTGCGCGACGGCGGCATGTCGGTGCTGCTGGTCGAGCACGACATGGGCTTCGTGATGAATCTCGCCGATCGCATCGTTGTGCTCGACTTCGGCACCAAGATTGCGGAGGGCACGCCGGCCACGATCAAGACCAATCCCGAAGTGATCAAGGCCTATCTCGGAGTGGCGGCATGAGCGCGCTGTTGTCCGTCACCGACGCGCATGTCGCCTATGGCAAGGTCGAGGCCGTCCGCTCGGTCTCGCTCGAAGTCGGCACGAACGAGATCGTCACCATCGTCGGCGCCAACGGCGCCGGCAAGACCACGCTGCTCTCCGCCATCATGGGCATCCTGCCGCTGAAGGGCCGCGTCACTTTTGCCGGGCAAGATCTCGCGCGGCTCGACATCGAGGACCGCGTCGCGATGGGCCTCGGCCTCGTGCCGGAGCACCGCGAATTGTTCGTGACCATGAATGTCGAGGACAATCTCGAGCTCGGGGCTTTCCGCATCGAGAAGAGCCGGGCGAAGGCCTCGATCGAGCGGGTCTATGCGCTGTTTCCGCGCCTCAAGGAGCGTCGCAAGCAGCTCGCCGGCACCTTGTCCGGCGGCGAGCAGCAAATGCTGGCGATGGGCCGCGCGCTGATGGGAGAGCCGAAACTCTTGATGCTGGACGAGCCGAGCCTCGGTCTCGCCCCGATCATCGTGGCCGACATCTTCCGCATTGTCACCGAGCTGCGCGCCAGCGGCGTCTCCGTGCTCCTGGTCGAGCAGAACGCGCAGGCCGCGCTGAAGATCGCGGACCATGCCTATGTGATGGAGCTCGGCGAGTTCGTGCTCAGCGGCAAGGCCAGCGACATCGCCGCCAACGAGCGCGTCGCGGCCAGCTATCTCGGCTTCCAGCACGAAGGGGCGAGTGTGCTGTGATGAGCTCGTCGAGCCGAGGCGGGTGGTGGTGGCTTAGCGACGGTCGCCGCTGCATTCTCGCTGTCATCGCCCGGCTTGACCGGGCGATCCAGTATTCCAGAGGCAGTGACGCATACGGATAGGCTGCCGCGTACTGGATGCCCCGCCTTCGCGGGGCATGACCACATGCGAGAAATTGACCCGGAAGTTTCGGGGGACGATGAAAGCCGGATTCGCAGAGGCTCCCGCTCACCCGGAGTTCGCGCTTTGCGCGGATTCCGGCTTCTCCCCGCGAGCGGGGAGAAGCGAAGAGGGCCCCTCAACGCGAAGCCGGCGCCTTCGCCTTCAGCGCCCCCACTTCCGCTTCCAGCTCCGCAATCCGCTGATCGCGTGCCGCCAGCGCCGCGGCCACATCCGCCGCATCGAACTTCTGCGGGATGTGCTGCGGGCAGTTCGTGTCCCATGCCGCGATCTTGAACAGGATCACCTGCTCGGGCCGTGCCCGATATCCTTTCGGCATCAGCGCCTGCGTCAGCGCATCGTCGTCCTCGACGACGCGCGCCTCCCCCCAGATCTTCACGCGGCGGCGATGGGCATAGTCCATCACAAAGATGTAGGCCTTTGGATTCTCCGACAGATTGCCCTGGGTGAGATATTGCTGGTTGCCGGCGTAGTCGGCAAAGGCAAGCGTCTGCTTGTCCAGCACCTTCAGAAAGCCCTTCGGCCCGCCGCGGTGCTGGATGTAGGGTTGGCCATCGCCTGAGGCGGTGGCCAGATAGAAGCTGTCGGCATCGGCGAGGAACGCCGCCAGGTTCTCGTCGACCTCGGTGCGCCAGCCGCGCTGCTCGGCGCGGGCATAGGCCTCGCGCGACCCCTTTCGGGTCTGGATCGATTTCACCGCCGGCGTGAACGCCACGTCGCTCGCATGGGTGTGCGCTGCCGTCATGGAACATCTCCTGAGAATCCCGGCGCATTTCGCGTCTTTCGGGCCTTAAGAATGGAGCTTCTGGCGGTTAAAACAATCGCGTCTCTTGACACTTCATCGTTGCGATATATGCAATAATGAAATGGACCGCCTCGATGCCATGCAGGTCTTCGTTACCGTCGCCGATTTGCGCGGCTTCGCGCCGGCCGCGCGCAAGCTGCGGCTGTCGCCCTCGGCGGTGACGCGGCAGATCGCGGCGCTGGAGGAGCATCTCGGCGCGCGCCTGTTGCAGCGGACCACGCGGCAGGTCGCGCTGACCGACGTCGGCGCGCGCTACCTGGAGCGTGCCAGGCGCATTCTCGCCGATGTTGAGGAGGCGGACGGCTCCGCGCGGGAGGAGCGCAAGCGGCCGAGCGGAAAACTGGTGGTGTCGGCGCCGGTCGGCTTCGGCCGGCTGCATGTCGGGCCGGTGATGGCCGCCTATCTCAAGCGCTACCCCGACGTTGCCTGCGAGCTGCGGCTGTCGGACCATCTCGTCAACCTCGTGGAAGATGCCGTCGACGCCGCGGTACGCATCGGCCACCTCGCCGATTCCTCGCTCATGGCGCGCCAGGTCGGCGCCATGCGGCGGATCGTGGTCGCCGCGCCGACCTATCTGAAGCGCCATGGCGAGCCGAAGACGCCGGAAGCGCTCACCTCGCACCAGACCATCCAGTTCGGCCCGGCGTCCGAATGGCGTTTCCTCCGCGACGGCCGCGACATCGAGGTGGCACCTCACCCCCGCTTCATCAGCAACAGTGCCGACGCCGCCCTGCAATATGCCGAGGCCGGCGGCGGCGTGACGCGCGTGCTGGCCTACCAGGCTGCTGAGGGCTTAAGGCGCGGGCGGCTCAGAATCGTGCTGGCGAAGTACGAACAGCCGGTGCTGCCGATCCACGTCGTCTACCCGACCTCGCGCCTGCTCTCGGCCAAGGTGCGGGCGTTCATCGATCTCGTCGTGGAGACGACCGCGTGGAGGTTTGGGTAGGCGCTCGTGTCCTGGACGCGCTGCAGCGTGAAGCGCCCTTGCGCAGAGCCACGAGAGGCTACCCCTTCTTCGGCACCACGCGGAACGTGCCGCTGGCGCGCGCGATCACGGTGTCGTCGGCCTTGATCAGGCTCTGCGCGAAGCAAATCGTGCTGCCGGTCTTGATCACCTCGCTCTCGATCGACAGCCATTGTCCGATCTCGGCCGAGCCGACGAAATCGACCGACAGCGAGATCGTCACGAATGACGTCGTCCAACCCGTCGCCTGCGCGCAGCTATAGCCCATGGCGTTGTCGGACAATGCCGCGATCAGCCCGCCATGAATCAAGCCGCGGCCATTGGTGTGCGGCTTTGCCAGCCGCAGGCCGAGGATCACGGCCTTGTCTGTCTTCTTGGCGTACAGAGGCTCCCAGGGCTCAGTGAGCGGACTCTTGCGGAAATGCGGTTCAAAACCTTCGGGAATGATGGCGGTCATGGTCGGCTCGCGTGCTGGAGTTGGGTTGGCCCCATTGAACGCGATCTCGATGACGGTTTCACCGCCTACAAAGTTTGAAACGGAATTTGCGCGGATGTTTGAAATGCGACGACCGCCAAATTGCCGAGGCGGTCATCACTTTCGAGCGGAGCATGTTGGCGAGAAGGGATATTTATCCCGCGCCCACGCGCTTTTTCTGCCAGACGAGGTGGACCGCGCAGGTGCAGCCCGGGGGATGGGAGGCAAGATCGTCCGAAGATACGTCGTTCGCTGGCGTCGCCGCGAATGAAGCTTTGGCCGCACCCTGCTGCGCCGGGATGTAGTTCAACACCGGTGCAAGCCAGCGTTCGACCTCGGCGACATCCATGCCCTTGCGCGCGGCGTAATCCTCGACTTGGTCGCGCTCGATCTTGCCGACGCCGAAATAGTAGCTCTCGGGGTTCGCGAAATAGAGCCCCGACACGGACGAGCCGGGCCACATCGCAAAGCTCTCGGTCAGCTTCACGCCGGCCGTCTTCTCGGCGTCGAGCAGTGCGAACAGCGTCGCCTTCTCGGTGTGATCGGGCTGCGCGGGATAACCGGGCGCGGGACGGATGCCCTGATATTTCTCCAGGATCAGCTCTTCGTTGGAGAGTGCCTCATCCGGCGCATAGGCCCAGAACTCGCGGCGCACGCGGGCATGCATGCGCTCGGCGAAGGCTTCGGCAAGGCGATCGGCGAGCGCCTTGCAGAGGATGGACGAGTAATCGTCATTGGCCTTCTTGAAGCGATCGGCGACCGCGTCCTCGCCGATGCCGGCGGTGACCACGAAGCCGCCGATATAATCGGGCACGCCCGTGCCGGCCGGCGCGATGAAGTCGGACAGCGCCGCGTTGAAGCGGCCCTCGCGCTTCTCGAGCTGCTGACGCAGCGTATGCAGCGTCGCAATCGTCTTCGTCCGGCTCTCGTCGGCGTAGAGCACAATGTCGTCGCCTTGTGCGTTCGCCGGCCAGAAGCCGATCGTCGCGCGCGCCCGGAACCATTTCTCCTTGACGATGGTGTCGAGCATTTTGCGCGCATCGTCATAGAGCGAGCGCGCGACCTCGCCGACCTTGGCGTCGTCAAGGATGGCGGGGAAGCGGCCGGCGAGCTCCCAGGTCTGGAAGAACGGCGTCCAGTCGATGCAGTCGACGAGCTCGGCGAGGTCGTACGCGTCGAACGTTTTGGTGCCGAGGAAGGTCGGCTTCATCGGCTTTGCCGCGGCAAAATCGATCGGCACGCGGTTGGCGCGGGCATCGCTAAGCTTCAGGCGCTTCTTGTCGGCCTGCGCGCGCAGATGCGCCTCGGAGATCTTGGCGTATTCCGCGCGCACCTCGGCGGCGTAAGCCTCGCGCTTGTCGGGCGAAAGCAGGGAGGAGGCGACGCCGACGGCGCGGCTGGCGTCGTTGACGTGCACCACGGGCCCCGCCTGGTAGCTCGGGTCGATCTTCACCGCCGTATGCACGCGGCTCGTGGTGGCGCCGCCGATCAACAGTGGGAGCTTCAAGCCTTCGCGCTGCAATTCGCCGGCGAAGAACGCCATCTCGTCGAGCGAGGGCGTGATCAGGCCGGACAGGCCGACGATGTCGGCCTTCTCCGCCTTCACGGTCTCGACGATCTTGGCGGCCGGCACCATCACGCCGAGATCGATGACCTCGAAATTGTTGCACTGGAGCACGATGCCGACGATGTTCTTGCCGATGTCGTGGACGTCGCCCTTTACGGTGGCGAGCACGATCTTGCCGGCGGACGATTTGGCGTCGCCGCCGATGCCGCTGGCGAGATTGCGCGCCTTCTCCTCTTCCATGAACGGCATCAGATAGGCGACCGCCTGCTTCATCACGCGCGCGGATTTGACGACCTGCGGCAGGAACATCTTGCCGTCGCCGAAGAGGTCGCCGACCACATTCATGCCGGCCATCAGCGGGCCTTCGATGACGTCGAGCGGCCGCGCGGAGGCGGCACGAGCTTCTTCCGTATCCTGCTCGATGAACTCGGTGATGCCGTGCACCAGCGCATGGGACAACCGCTTCTCGACCGGCCATTCGCGCCAGGCCAGATCAGCTTCCTTGCTTTCGGTCTTCTTGCCGCGGAATTTTTCGGCGAGCGCGAGCAGGCGTTCGGACGCGCCCGGATCGCGGTTGAGAACGACGTCCTCGCAGGTCTGGCGCAGCTCCGGATCGATGTCGTCATAGACGATCATCTGCCCGGCATTGACGATGCCCATGTCCATGCCAGCCTTGATGGCATGATACAGGAACACCGAATGCATGGCCTCGCGCACCGGCTCGTTGCCGCGGAACGAGAACGACAGGTTGGAAACGCCGCCCGAGATGTGCGCCCCACGCAGGTTCTGGCGGATCCAGCGCGTCGCCTCGATGAAGTCGACGCCGTAATTGTTGTGCTCCTCGATGCCGGTCGCGATCGCGAAGATGTTCGGGTCGAAGATGATGTCTTCCGGCGGGAAGCCGATCGTGTTCACGAGGATGTCGTAGGCGCGCTTGCAGATTTCGGTCTTGCGCTTGAAGGTATCGGCCTGTCCGGTTTCGTCGAAAGCCATCACGACGACCGCCGCGCCATGGCGGCGCGCGATCCTGGCCTCGTGGATGAACTTCTCCTCGCCTTCCTTCAGCGAGATCGAGTTGACGACCGGCTTGCCCTGTACGCACTTCAGGCCGGCCTCGATCACCGAGAATTTCGAGGAGTCGACCATCACGGGCACGCGGGCGATATCCGGCTCGGCGGCGACGAGATTGAGGAAGGTCCGCATCGCGGCTTCCGAGTCGAGCAGACCCTCGTCCATGTTGACGTCGATGATTTGCGCGCCGTTCTCGACTTGGTCGCGCGCGACTTGCAGCGCGGCCGTATAGTCGCCCGCGGTGATCAGCTTGCGGAAACGGGCCGAGCCGGTGACGTTGGTGCGCTCGCCGACATTGACGAAGGGAATAGCGTCCGTCAGCACGAACGGCTCGAGGCCGGAGAGCCTTAAGCGCAGCGTGATCTCAGGCACGATGCGCGGCTTGTGCGGGGCGACGGCGGCGGCAATCGCCGCAATATGCTCCGGCGTGGTGCCGCAGCAGCCGCCGACGATGTTGACGAGGCCGTCGCGCGCGAACTCGCCGATCAGGCGCGCCATGTACTCCGGGCTCTCGTCATACTGGCCGAACTCGTTGGGCAGGCCGGCATTGGGATAGGCGCAGACCAGCGTGTCGGCGACGCGGCCGATGTCGGCGATGTGCGCGCGCAGGTCTTCCGCGCCGAGCGCGCAGTTGAAGCCGATGGTGACGGGTTTTGCGTGCCGAACCGAATTCCAGAATGCCTCCGGCATCTGGCCGGAGAGCAGGCGGCCGGACTTGTCGGTGATGGTGCCCGACACCATCACGGGCACGTCGATGCCGCGCTCTTCTGTGATCTCGGCGATCGCATAGAGCGCCGCCTTGGCGTTCAGGGTGTCGAAGATGGTCTCGACCAGCAGGAGGTCGACGCCGCCGTCGATCAGGCCCCTGATCTGCTCGCCATAGGATTCGCGCAAATCGTCGAAGGTGACGGCGCGGTAGCCGGGATTGGCGACGTCGGGCGAGATCGAGGCGGTGCGGTTGGTCGGCCCGATGGCGCCGGCGACGAAGCGCGGCTTGCCATCCTCTGCCTGGACGCGCTCGGCGGCGTTGCGGGCAAGGCGTGCGCCCTCGCGAGCCATCTCGTAGACGACGTCGGCGAGGTCGTAGTCGGCCTGCGCGATCGAGGTGGTCGAGAAGGTGTTGGTGGCGACGATATCGGCGCCGGCGCGCAAGTAGGCGGCGTGGATGTCCTCGATCGCCTGCGGCTGGGTCAGGATCAACAGGTCGTTGTTGCCGCGAAGGTCGCGGTGGAAGTTCTTGAAGCGCTCGCCGCGGAAGGCGGCTTCGTCGAACTGCAGGCCCTGGATCATCGTGCCCATGGCGCCGTCGAGCACCAGGATGCGCTCGCGCGCGGCGGCGAGCAGGGCGTTACGCTTGGGCGAGACGGGTACGGTCATCTGGTCTTACGCAGCCTTCTGGGCGCTCTTGGCGCGAATGCCGAGCAAATGGCTGATCGCGAACACGAGATCAGCACGGTTCATGGTGTAGAAATGGAAGGTGTCGACGCCGTGCTTGGCCAGCTTGTGCACCTGGCCGGCGGCGACCGTCGCGGCGACGAGCTTCCTTGTATCGGGATCATCGTCGAGGCCGTCGAATTTCTCCGCCAGCCAGTCCGGCACGCTCGTGCCGGCGCGGGTGACGAAATTGCGGGCCTGCTTGAAATTATGCATGGGCATGATGCCCGGCACGATCGGTATATCGATGCCGCGGGCGCGCACGCGATCGAGATAGCGGAAGTAGAGGTCGTTATCGAAGAAGACCTGCGTGATCGCGCGGGTCGCGCCCGCATCGACCTTGGCCTTCAGCGTGTCGATATCGGCATCGAAGTCGCGGGCTTCGGGATGCTTCTCGGGATAGGCGGATACCGAGACCTCGATGTCGGCGTGCCGCTTCTTGATGCCGGCGACGAGTTCGGCGGAGGTCTGGTAGCCGTCGGGATGGGTGGAGTAGGGTGTGCCGATGCCGCCGGGCGGATCGCCGCGCAGACCGACGATGTGCCGGACGCCGACCTCGTGGTAGCGGTCGACGATCTCATCGATCTCACCCCGCGAGGCGCCGACGCAGGTCAGATGCGCGGCCGGCAGCAGCGCGGTCTCCTTCAGGATGCGCGTGATGGTGGCGTGGGTGCGCTCGCGGGTCGAGCCGCCGGCGCCATAGGTCACCGAGACGAATTTCGGCTCGAGCGGCGCCAGGCGGTTGATGGTCGCCCAGAGATTGCGCTCCATCTCTTCGGTCTTGGGCGGAAAGAACTCGAAGGAGATCGCCGGACGCTTCGCGAGCTGCTCGTTTTGCCCGGTATCTTTTCCGTTGTCCTGGGCCGTCGTCGTCGGCTCGGTCATGGCCCCACTCACTCCAGATCTCTTCGCAACTGCGGCAGGTTTGGTTCGAAGCCCCTAACATAGGCCAAACCAGCCTCGCTCCATAGCCCATCGCTGGTGGGAAATGGCCCACTATCGCAGAATATGGCTGTACTTTCGTGCCATCTTCTGTCTTTGTGGGAAACCTTTTATTCGATAAATATGTTATATATCAGTATTATAAGTTTGATGCGGCTCGCCGAAAGCTTTGCAGATATCTGTGGGCAATGTGAAAGTATGATGATTATGACCGGCAGCGTCCCAACCAGCTTTCGGCCAAACCTTCGTCGCGTCGCGGCTGGCACACGCCAGCCCTGCTGCATCAGGCCATTGCCGCCTCCGCGCAGCGCACTACTTTCAACCGGCCATGATGCCGCTTTCCGTTCTCGACCTCTCCGTCGTCACCACGGGCACAAAACCTGCCGCAGCGCTGCGCAACAGCATTGATCTGGCGCGCCATGTCGATGGACTCGGTTATGCCCGTTACTGGCTCGCCGAGCACCACAACCTCGCCTCGGTGGCAAGCCCGGCCCCCGACGTGATGATCGGCCAGATCGCGGCGGTGACAAAACACATCCGCGTCGGCTCCGGCGGCGTGATGCTGCCCAACCATGCGCCGCTGGTGGTGGCCGAGCGCTTCAAGATGCTGGAGGCGCTGTTCCCCGGCCGCATCGACCTCGGCCTCGGCCGCGCCCCGGGCACCGATGGCGCCACCGCCTACGCGCTCAGAAGCCGGCTCGACCGCCGCGAGGGCGACGACTTCCTGGAGCGGCTGCACGAACTGATCCTGTGGGAGACCCGCGAATTCCCCTCGGGCCATCCCTACAACAATGTCGTCGCGATGCCGGACGACACCCGCCTGCCGCCGATCTGGCTGCTAGGCTCCAGCGACTATTCCTCGGAATTGGCCGCGCAGGTCGGCATGGGCTTCGCCTTCGCGCATCATTTCGCGTCGCACGATGCGATCGACGCGATGGTGCATTACCGCAATCGCTTTCAGCCTTCGGCCTGGCGCGCGACCCCGCACGCGATCCTCGCGGTCGCCGTCATCACCGCAGGCACCGATGAAGAAGCGGAAAAACTCGCTTCGTCGTTCGACCTCAACCGCTTGCGCCGCGACCGCGGTCAATATCTGCCGCTGCCGAGTGTCGAGGAGGCGCTGGCCTATCCCTATACCGACGCCGAGCGCGCCTCGATCGCCCGCAACCGGTCGCGCCTGTTCGTCGGCAATCCCGCCACCGTGCAGCACAAGCTGAAGCCGCTGATCGATGCCAGTAAGCCGGACGAGCTGATGGTCATCACCGCGGTGTACGACCACAGCGCGCGGAAGAAGTCGTATTCGCTGCTGGCCGAGGCGTTCGGGCTGGTGAAGCAGATGGTCTGAGTCGTCGTCCTGGACAAGCGCAGCGAAGCGGAGCGCAGATCCAGGATCCATAACCACAGGAAGTGGTTTGACGAAGACTGACAACCACCAGCTCGTGCCACAACCGCTCCCTGGGGTTGTGGGCCCTGGCCTTCGCCAGGGCGACAATTACTCCATCTGCTCGCTGAACGTCGCGCGGAACGGGTGCCCCGGATAAACTCCGACAATGCGGAATTCGCGCGAGAAGAATTTCAGCTCCTCCAGCGCAAAGGCGAGCCCCTTGTCGTCGGGATGGCCGTCGACGTCGGCATAAAACTGCGTGGCGAAGAAATTGCCGTCGACCATGTAGCTTTCGAGCTTGGTCATGTTGACGCCATTGGTGGCAAAGCCGCCGAGCGCCTTGTAGAGCGCGGCCGGCAGGTTGCGCACCCGAAAGACAAAAGTGGTGACCAGCGGGCCGGAGCCCTGGGCGGCCCATTTCGGCTCGCGCGCCAGCACCACGAAGCGGGTGGTGTTGTGCGCTTCGTCCTCGATGTCCTCGGCGAGGATGTCGAGACCGTAGATCTGCGCCGCTAGGCGCGAGGCGATCGCGGCGACCGTCTTGTCCTTGCGCTCGGAGATGTCGCGGGCGCTGCCGGCGGTGTCGGCAGCCACGATACCCCTGATGCCGAGCTTGCGGATGATGCGCCGGCATTGGCCGAGCGCATGGACGTGGCTCTCGACGCTCTTGATGTCCGAAAGCTTGGTCCCCTTCACCGCCATGAGCTGGTGCCGGACCGGCAGGAACCATTCGCCGATGATGAAGAGCCCGGAGGCCGGCAGGAGGTGATGGATGTCGGCGACGCGGCCCGCCACCGAATTCTCGATCGGGATCATGCCGAGATCGGCTTCCCCCGACGAGATCGCCGACAGCGCGTCCTCGAAGGTGGCGCAGGGCATCGGCTCGGCGTCGGGATAGGCCTCGACGATGGCGATGTGGGAATTGGCCCCGGGCTCGCCCTGGAATGCGATTTTCAGCTTGCTCATGATCGGTCTTCTAACAGCGGCTCAGGATTTGGAAAGGATGCTGCGGGCGGTTTCGAGGTCGGGCGGCGTGTCGACGCCGCGAGGCACGCTGTCGACGATGATGATGTCGATGCGCATGCCGGCTTCCACCGCCCGGAGCTGCTCCAGATTTTCCTGAACTTCCAGGGGGGAGCGTGGCAGCGAGACGTAGCGCTCTAGCGCTGCGCGGCGGTACGCATAGAGACCGATATGATGGTAACGCGGTCCGTCGCCGTAGGGGGCGGTGGCGCGGGTAAAATAGAGCGCCCGCAGCCGCCGCGGCCCGATCGGCGAGCCGATGGCCTTTACGACGCTCGGGGCGAGGTCTTCTTCCTCGGTGTGGATCTGTGAGGCCAGCGTCACGATGTCGACCACAGGGTCGTCAAAGGGCGGCAGCACCTCGCGGATGGTCTGCGGTGTGATGGTCGGGAAGTCGCCCTGGAGATTGATCACGATCTCGGCCTTGCCGTCCGGATCGAGCTTCTGCATGGCCTCGTGGATACGGTCGGAGCCGGAAGGGTGTGTGGGGCGGGTCATCACGGCCTCGCCGCCATGGGCGGTCACGACGGACGCGATCTCGTCCGTATCGGTTGCCACCGCGACCCGGCCGATGCCGGCGGCTTCGGCCCGCCGCAGCACATGCACGATCATCGGCAGTCCTGCGATATCGGCGAGCGGCTTGCCGGGCAGGCGGGTGGCCGCCATGCGGGCCGGGATCAGCACCAGGATGCGGGGATCGATCATCGGTTCAAGGGCCTGGAAACGGGGCGTTTTCCGCGCCGAGAAATGGGGTGGGGATGGGGTGAAAGCGGGGCCGTTTATACGGGTTGCCAGACCCCGGGCAAACCGATATCTCAATCGGAAACTCGGGGGGATAAAAAGGAACGATTGATTCTCCCGAGGCTCGTCCTGGCGGCCGTTGGGGCCGCCGTGTCATTCTTGCGGTGTGGGGCCTGGCCGGAAATGGACTCCTTCGAACTCAATAAGATCCTCGGTGCTGTGCTCGGCACCTGTCTCATTCTGCTGGTGACGAGCTTCGCCGCCCAGGCGCTGTTTTCGCCCAAGATGCCGGAAAAGCCGGGCTTTGAGATCGCCGTGAAGGAAGAGGCCGGCGACAAGGGTGGCGCCGCTGCCGCTGCGGCACCGTCCGAGCCGATCGAAAAGCTGCTTCAGACCGCCTCCGTCGAGAAGGGCGCGGCCGCCGCCAAGAAGTGCGCCGCCTGCCATACCTTCGAGAAGGGCGGCCCGAACCGGGTTGGTCCGAATCTCTACGGCATCGTTGACGACCACCGGGGCGAGGGCCGCAACGGCTTCAACTTCTCTGCCGCGATGAAGGCCAAGGGTGGCACCTGGACCATCGACGAGCTGAACAAGTTCATCGCCAATCCGAAGGCCGACATCCCTGGCACCGCGATGGGCTTCGCCGGCATCCCGAAGGACAGCGAGCGCGCCGACGTCATCGCCTATCTCAACAGCCTCTCCGACAACCCGAAGCCGCTGCCGACCGCCTCGAAGTAAGGCTTCTCGGCACCGATCTTGGATATGCGGCCAGGCTTAAAGCCTGGCCGTTTCCATATTGGGGGGTGTAGGGCGGTGTTATCGGGGCGTTTCGCCGCAGGGGGCGGCCCGGGCGACCTTCCAAGATGAGGAAAAAGCAACATATTCGGTCGAAACCTTGCCGTATATTGGGACCTTAAAGAAGGACCCTCCTTCAAGACAGGGATGTTGATTTGGCCATTACCCGACGCGACCTTTTGCTCACCAGCGCCGCGGCTGCGGCGATTCCCGCTCTCGGTTCCGTCGCGGGTGTTCCCGTCATCGGGCCGGCCGAGGCGCAATCGGCTGGTGAATTGTCTTCAGGTGAGCTCCCTTGGCGCCATGCGCTGTCGCTGTTCGGTGACATCAAGTACCCCGCCGATTTCAAGCGCTTCGACTATGTCAATCCCGATGCGCCCAAGGGCGGCATCGCCCGCCTGATCTCGCTCGGTACGTTCGACAATTTCAACATTGCGGTTGCCGGCATCAAAGGCTCGCTCGCGCCGGCCGCGGCGCTGATCTACGAAACCCTGATGACCCGTGCCCAGGATGAGGTCGGCACCGAATATGGCGAACTGGCCGAGGCCGCGCAGCATCCGGACGATTTTTCCTGGGTGACCTACCGCCTGCGGAAAGAGGCCCGCTGGCATGACGGCAAGCCGGTGACGCCGGAGGACGTGATCTTCTCGCTGGAGACGCTGAAGAAGCAGTCGCCGATGTATGCGTCCTACTACCGTCACGTCGTGAAGGCTGAGAAGACCGGCGAGCGCGAGGTCAAGTTCACCTTCGACGCGCCAGGCAATCGCGAATTGCCGACCATCGTGGGCGAACTCACCGTGCTGCCGAAGCACTGGTGGGAGGGCGCCGACGCCCAGGGGCGCAAGCGCGACATCAGCGCGACCACGCTGGAGCCGCCGCTCGGCTCGGGCGCCTATCGCATCAAGGAATTCGTCGCCGGACGTTCGATCAAGCTCGAACGCGTCAAGGACTATTGGGGCGCCAAAGTTCCGAGTCAGATCGGCACCAACAATTTCGACGAGCTGCGCTTCGAGTTCTTCCGCGACAACCTCGTCGCGCTGGAGGCGTTCAAGGCCGACCAGGCCGACTGGATCGCGGAAAACTCCGCCAAGCAGTGGGCGACCGCCTACGACTTCCCGGCGGTGGCCGAGAAGCGGGTGATCAAGGAAGAGTTTCCGATCAACGACTCCGGCCGCATGCAGGCGTTCGTCTTCAACATCCGGCGTCCCCAGTTCAAGGATGCGCGGTTGCGCCGGGCCTTCAACTACGCCTTCGACTTCGAGGAGATGAACAAGCAGCTCTTCTACGGGCAGTACACCCGTATCAAGAGCTATTTCGAAGGAACGGAGCTCGCTTCCTCCGGCCTGCCGGAGGGCGAGGAGCTGAAGATCCTGGAGACCGTGAAGGACAAGGTGCCGCCTGAGGTCTTCACCACGGCCTACCAGAACCCGGTCGGCGGCAATCCGGAAGCCGTGCGCGCAAACTTGCGCGAGGCGGCGAAACTCTTGAAGGAGGCCGGCTTCGAGGTCCGCGACCATAAGCTGGTCGACGCCTCCGGCAAGCCGCTCACGGTCGAGATCCTGGTGCAGGATCCTTCGTCGGAGCGCATCGCGCTGTTCTACAAGCCGTCGCTGGAACGCATCGGCGTTAGCGCCTCGATCCGCGTGGTGGACGACGCGCAGTACCAGAACCGGCTGCGCAGCTTCGACTTCGACATGATCATCGATCAGTGGGGCGAGTCGCTCTCGCCGGGCAATGAGCAGCGCGAGTTCTGGGGCTCGCAGGCGGCCGACATGCCAGGCGCGCGCAATACCATCGGCATCAAGAATCCCGCGGTCGATGCGCTGATCGAGAAGGTGATCTACGCCAAGAACCGTGGCGAGCTGGTCGCCGCGACCCGCGCGCTCGATCGCGTGCTGCTGTGGAACTTCTACCTCGTGCCGCAATTCACCTACGGCTTCTCGCGCTACGCCCGCTGGGATCGCTTCAGTCATGCCGATCCGCTGCCGAAATATGGCCGGTCCGGCTTGCCGACGCTGTGGTGGTACGATGCCGAGAAGGCCGCCCGCAACGGAAAACGCTCTTGAGGAAGCATTTGCGCATGGCGCAGCTTTCACGCCGGCATGTGCTGGCCCTAGGCGCAGGCGGCGCGCTCAGCGCTGCCTGGCTGCGCGGCGCGGCGGCGTCGGAGGCGCCCGCCGAGGTCCATGGCATCTCGGCGTTCGGCGATCTCAAATATCCCGCCGACTTCCACCACTTTGACTACGTCAATGTCGGCGCGCCGAAGGGCGGCACGTTTTCCCTCATCCCCTCGGTGCGCGCCTACAACCAGTCCTACCAGACCTTCAACTCGCTCAACGCGTTCATCCTGAAAGGCGACGGCGCGCAAGGCATGGACATGACGTTCGCGCCGCTGATGGTGCGAGCGAGTGACGAGCCGGACGCGATGTACGGGCTCGCCGCCAAGTCCGTGCAGATATCATCCGACAAGCTGGTCTATCGCTTCACCATGCGGCCCGAGGCGAAATTCCATGACGGGACGAAGCTGACTGCCCACGATGCGGCATTTTCGCTGACGGCGCTGAAGACCAAAGGCCATCCACTGATCATCGTGCAGATGCGCGACATGGTCAGCGCCGAAGCGCTCGATGATGCGACACTGGTTGTTACCTTTGCCAAGGGGCGCGCGCGTGATGTGCCGCTCTATGTCGCGAGCTTGCCGATCTTCTCGCAAGCGTACTATGCGTCTCGGACATTCGAGGAATCGACTCTGGATACTCCGCTTGGTTCGGGGCCGTACAAGGTTGGAAAGTTCGAGGTCAATCGCTACATCGAATTCGAGCGGGTGAAGGACTGGTGGGCTGCCGATCTGCCCGTTTGCCGGGGCAGCTACAATTTCGACGTCGTGCGCTATGAATTCTATCGCGATCGCGATGTCGCCTTCGAAGGCTTCACCGGTAAGAACTATCTCTACCGCGAGGAATTCACCTCTCGCATCTGGGCGACGCGCTACGACTTTCCTGCCGTGAAGGATGGTCGCGTCAAGCTCGAGGTCGTGCCTGACGACACGCCTTCTGGTGCGCAGGGCTGGTTCATCAACACGCGACGCGAGAAATTCAAGGACCCGCGCGTGCGCGAGGCCTTGATCAACGCTTTCGACTTCGAATGGACCAACAAGACCATCATGTACGGTGCCTACGCGCGCACCGTGTCGCCGTTCCAGAACTCGGATCTGATGGCGGGCAACGGACCTCCTTCACCGGAAGAGCTGAAGCTGCTGGAGCCGTTCCGTGGTCAGGTGCCGGACGAGGTCTTCGCCGCACCGTTTGCGCCTCCGGTTTCGGACGGCTCCGGGCAAGACCGCAGCCTGCTGCGCAAGGCGCAGCACCTGCTGAACGAAGCGGGAGTGCCCATCAAGGACGGCAAGCGGACGCTGCCGAATGGCGAGGTGTTCAGGATCGAGTTCTTGTTGGACGAGCCCTCCTTCCAGCCGCATCATGCGCCCTACATCAAGAACCTGGCGACGCTCGGCATCGAAGCGAGTGTGCGTCTCGTCGATGCCGTGCAATACAGGGCGCGCCAGGAAGATTTCGACTTCGACATGACGATCCAGCGTTTCAGCATGTCGGCGACGCCGGGCGATGCCATGCGCTCGTTCTTCTCTTCGCAGGTCGCGGCAACCAAGGGCTCGTACAACCTTGCCGGCATCGCCAGCCCGGCAATTGATGCCATGATCGAGAAGATCATCGCGGCCGAGAGTCGCGACGAATTGACCGTCGCCTGCCATGCTTTCGACCGTCTGTTCCGCGCCGGCCGCTACTGGGTGCCGCAATGGTATAACAAGACGCACCGGCTGGCCTATTGGGATCAGTTCGATCATCCGCAGAAGCTGCCGCGCTATGCGAACGGCGTCGGCGCTCCGGATATCTGGTGGCACGACTCAGCCAAGGCGGCCAAGCTCGATCAGGCGAAATCACAATGAGCGCCTATATCGCCCGCCGCATCCTCCTGATGATCCCGACGCTGCTCGGGATCCTGTTCGTGTCCTTCGTCGTCGTGCAATTCGCGCCGGGCGGTCCAGTCGAGCGCGTGATCGCACAGCTCTCCGGCGCCGATACCGGCGGCAGTTCGCGCATCTCGGGCGGCGGCGACTTCGCGCAGCGGGCTCCGGGACAGGTCGGCGCAGGTGGTGACGCCATCAACTCGAAATACCGCGGTGCGCAGGGGCTCGATCCCGATTTCATCAAGAAGCTCGAAGCGCAGTTCGGCTTCGACAAGCCCGCGCCGGAACGCTTCGCGCTGATGGTGTGGAATTTCGCCCGCTTCGATTTCGGCAAGAGCTATTTCCGCGACGTCAGTGTGATCCAGCTCATCAAGGAGAAGCTGCCGGTCTCGATCTCGCTCGGAATCTGGCTGACGCTGATCACCTACCTGATCTCGATTCCGCTCGGCATCCGCAAGGCGGTGAAGGACGGCACGCGCTTCGACACCTGGACGTCGGCTGCGATCATCATCGGCTTTGCCATCCCCGGCTTCCTGTTCGCGATCCTCCTGATCATCCTGTTCGCGGGCGGCTCGTTCTTCAACTGGTTCCCGCTGCGCGGCCTGACCTCGGACGGCTGGTCGCAGTTCCCCTGGTACTGGAAGATCATCGACTATTTCTGGCACCTGGTCCTGCCGCTGATCTCGATGGGTCTCAGCGCATTCGCGACCATGACGCTGCTCACCAAGAATTCGTTCCTGGACGAGATCCGCAAGCAATATGTCATGACTGCGCGCGCCAAGGGCTGCGGCGAGGGCCAGGTGCTCTACGGCCACATCTTCCGCAATGCGATGCTGATCGTGATCGCGGGCTTCCCGGGCGCGTTCATCCACGCCTTCTTCTCGGGCTCGCTCCTGATCGAGACCATCTTCTCGCTGGACGGACTCGGCCTGCTCAGTTTCGAGAGCGTGCTCAACCGCGATTATCCCGTCGTGTTCGGCACGCTCTACATCTTTTCGCTCGTCGGTCTTGTGGTCAATCTGGTCTCCGATCTGACCTATATGTGGATCGACCCGCGGATCGACTTCGAGGCGCGGGAGGTCTGATGACACTGACCGCGCCAACCCCGGTCGAGACCACGTCGAAATCGCCGTTCGGCGAAGCCGTGCCGATCACCCGCAAGTCGTTCGCGCCATCGCCGCTGAACAAGCGGCGCTGGCAGAACTTCAAGGCGAATCGGCGCGGCTACTGGTCGTTCTGGATCTTCATGGTCCTGTTCGTGGTGTCGCTGTTCGCCGAGCTGATCGCCAACGACCGGCCGTTCCTGATCAAGTATGACGGCCACCTCTACTGGCCGGCCTTCGTGACCTATTCGGAGACGACTTTCGGGGGCGATTTCGAGACTGCGGCCGACTACCGCGATCCCTATTTGCAGAAGCTGATCAAGGACAAGGGCGGCACCATCGTCTGGCCGCTGATCCGTTACTCCTACGACACCCACAATCTCGACCTGCCGACGCCCGCGCCGTCGCCGCCGACCTGGATGCTCACTGAGAAGCAGTGTCAGCCGGTCGTCGAGAAGAAAGGCCTGAAGAGCTGCCGCGATCTCGAATATAACTGGCTCGGCACCGACGATCAGGGCCGCGACGTGGTGGCGCGGCTGATCTACGGCTTCCGGATCTCGGTCCTGTTCGGCCTCTGTCTCACCATCGTATCGTCGATCATCGGCGTCGCAGCCGGCGGCATCCAGGGCTATTTCGGCGGCTGGATCGATCTCACCTTCCAGCGCTTCATCGAGATATGGACGGCGATCCCCTCGCTCTATCTGCTCCTGATCCTGTCCTCGGTGCTGGTGCCCGGGTTCTTCGTGCTGCTTGGAATCCTGCTGCTGTTCTCCTGGGTATCGCTGGTCGGCCTCGTGCGCGCGGAATTCCTGCGCGGGCGCAATTTCGAATACATCCAGGCCGCGCGCGCGCTCGGCGTATCGAACGCGGTGATCATGTTCCGGCATCTGTTGCCGAACGCGATGGTGGCGACCATGACGTTCCTGCCATTCATCGTGTCGTCCTCGGTGATGACGCTGACCGCGCTGGACTTCCTCGGTTTCGGCCTGCCGCCCGGATCGCCCTCGCTCGGTGAGCTCCTGTCGCAGGGCAAGTCCAACGTGCAGGCGCCGTGGCTCGGCTTCACCGGCTTCTTCTCGGTCGCGATCATGCTGTCGCTCTTGATCTTCATCGGCGAAGCCGTGCGCGACGCTTTCGATCCGCGCAAGACGTTCAGGTAGACCATGGACGCGATCAACCAGCCCCTGCTTGCCGTGCGCGACCTCTCGGTGGCCTTCCACCAGGGCGGCGCCACTACGCTTGCGGTCGACAAGGTCTCGTTCCAGATCAAGCGCGGCGAATGCGTGGCGCTGGTCGGCGAATCCGGATCCGGCAAATCGGTCAGCGCGCTCTCGATTCTGAAGCTGTTGCCCTATCCGAATGCCTCGCATCCCTCGGGCAGCATCCGCTTCAAGGGGAACGAGCTGATCGATCAGTCCGAGCGGCAGATGAGGGAGATTCGCGGCAGCGACATCTCGATCATCTTCCAGGAGCCGATGACCTCGCTCAACCCGCTGCACACGATCGAGGCGCAGATCGGCGAGATCATCCAGCTCCACAATCCGACCGGCAATGCGGAGGCGCGCCGCCGGACGGTGGAACTGCTGACGCAGGTCGGCATTCCCGACCCCGAAACCCGGCTCAAGAGCTATCCGCACCAGCTCTCCGGCGGCCAGCGCCAGCGCGTGATGATCGCGATGGCGCTCGCCAACGAGCCGGATCTTCTGATCGCGGACGAGCCGACCACGGCGCTCGACGTCACCGTGCAGGCGCAGATCCTGACGCTGCTCGCCGAGATACGCTCGCGGCTCGGCATGAGCCTGCTCTTCATCACCCACGATCTCGGCATCGTGCGCCGCATCGCCGACCATGTCTGCGTCATGAACGGCGGCAAGATCGTCGAGCAGGGACCGGTCGAGCAGGTCTTCAAGAGCCCGAAACATCCCTATACGCGCGACCTCTTGGCCGCGGAGCCGAAGCCCGACCCGGCGCCGCCGCAGCCGGGTGCGCCGGTGGTGATGTCGGCCAATGAGCTGAAGGTCTGGTTTCCGATCAAGCGCGGCTTGATGCGCAAGACGGTCGGCCACATCAAGGCGGTCGACGGCGTCAGCGTCGCCGTGCGCAAGGGCGAGACGCTCGGCGTCGTCGGCGAATCCGGCTCGGGCAAGACCACGCTGGGGCTGGCGCTGTTGCGGCTGATCTCCTCGAACGGCAGGATCGTGTTCTTAGGCGAGGACATCCAGGGTCTCCGCTTCAAGGAGATGCGTCCGTTCCGGCGCGACATGCAGATCGTGTTCCAGGATCCGTTCGGCTCGCTCAGCCCGCGTATGTCGATCGCCGACATCATCGGCGAAGGGCTGTCGGTGCATCAGCCCAAGCTGTCACGCGAGGAGCGCGAATCCCGCGTCGTCAAGGCGCTGGAGGATGTCGGGCTCAACCCGGAGACGCGCTTCCGCTATCCGCATGAATTCTCCGGCGGGCAGCGCCAGCGCATCAGCATCGCCCGTGCGATCGTGCTCGAGCCCGATTTCATCGTGCTGGACGAGCCGACCAGCGCGCTCGACATGCTGTTCCAGGCGCAGATGGTCGACCTCCTGCGCGAGCTTCAGCGCAAGCGCAATCTCACCTACATGTTCATCTCGCACGACTTACGCGTCGTCGCCTCGCTCGCGAGCCATCTCATCGTGATGCGCGGCGGCAAGGTGGTCGAGGAAGGCCAGGCGGCGGACCTCTTCAAGAACCCCAAAACCGACTACACCCGCGCGTTGTTTGCGGCTGCGTTCCGGCTGGAGACGGCCGGGGATGGATCGGTAGCGACGTAGTCTCCGTCATTTCCGGGAAATCGCATGTGGCCCTTTGGAGGCTGTCGGCGTGCTCGGTCTCATGGTTCGAGACGCGCCGTAAGTCGGCGCTCCTCACCATGAGGGGTCTGAGATCTCGCCGCGAAACAAGACCTCATTCTGAGGAGCCCGCCAAAAGCGGGCGTCTCGAAGGATGGGCCGCAAGGAAAGCCGCTACCAGGCGTTGAACCTTCCGCAGCATCATGGCCGGGCATAGCCGTCCCACTTGATATTCGGCTTACATTTTCCCTCCCGAAGGCTTATTCTCGCCGGTCAATCGCTGCCGCGCTCTCGGTGGATGGAGGGCAAGCCTGGGGAATGGTGCCATGCGCTATTTCTTCGAGGACTGTGTGTTGGACACCGATCGGCGCGAGTTGCGGCGCGGGCCCGCTGTTGTGCGGACGACGCCGCAGGTTCTCGACCTGCTCGAATTTTTGATCAGAAGCAGGGATCGCGTCGTCAGCAAGGATGATCTCATCAACGCGATTTGGAAGGGGCGCATCGTATCTGATGCGGCGCTGACGACCCGGCTGAACGCCGTCCGACGCGCGATCGGCGACTCCGGCGAGCAACAACGTCTCATCAAGACATTTCCACGAAAGGGCTTTCGTTTCGTGGGCGCTGTACACGATGAGGATCGGTGCTCGGGAAATGCGGTGGTCTCAGCCGCCCTCGCAGAACCGCCAAAGCTTGCCCGCACAGCCGGCAAGGCCGCGGCTTCGGTCCGAGATCTCTCTGAAAAAGGAGCTGGCAAGTGGCGATTCCGTGACTGGCTGGGTCACCTCAGAAGTCCTTTGAAGTTCGTCGGCGGAGCGCTGGCGTCGGTTGCCGCCATCGGCGCGATTGCCGGCGGCTTTGCCGGTTATTGGAATGTCTGGATGGCGATCCGTGCCGACGTCGTTCGGGAAGCTCAAAAGATCCAGGGACAACCGACGGCCAGGCCCGAGATCGCGCCTCGTCTCTCTCTCGTGGTGTTGCCCTTCGTCAACCTCAACAACGATCCGGAGCAGGACCGCTTTGCCGACGCCATCACGACAGATTTGACGACTGGTCTCGCGCGAATGCCCGCCACTTTCGTCATTGGACGCGAGACCGCCTTGACCTACAAGAACAAGCCGATTGATCTGAAGCAGCTCGGGACGGATCTCGGCATCCGCTGGGCTGTCCACGGCGCGGTGAGACGCAACGGAGACCAGGTCTGGATCAACGTATCGCTAACCGATCTTCAGACCACCCGCGACATCTGGTCGGATCGGTTCGACGGCGACCGAACAAATCTGGCCGTCTTGCAGGATAGCATCACGGCGCGGCTTCTCTGCGTTGCACACCTGCACCTCCGTCAATATGAAGAAGCCATCGAACAGTGTAGCCGCTCGTTAAATATCGGCGCGACCTTTCAAGCTTACATGAGTTGATCTCGGCTTACGGGTATGTGCACGCCCTAAAGCATGATCCGGAAAAGTGTGAAGCGACTTTGCGAAAAGATCATGCTCAAACAATAACCTAAAGAGCGATGACGATTCGTCCCGATCTCATCGCGCTTTAGAGCCGCTTGATCGCCGCGACCTCGCTGCCCGCCTGCTTGATCCGCGCGATGGCCGGCTCGATCGCCTCGATCACGGTCGCCATGTGATGCGCGTTGGCGTGAACCATGGTGCTGTCGTCGCGCACGATCGCGACATGGCCTTTCCAGAAGATCAGGTCGCCGCGTCGCAGTCTGTCCGCTTCGTGTGGCGCGAGCGCGCGGCCGAGGCCGGCCTGCTGCATGTCGCTGTCGCGTGGGCAGCCGATGCCTGCTGATGTCAGCGAGACCTGCACGAGACCGGAGCAATCGATGCCGAGGCTGCTCTTGCCGCCCCACAGATAGGGCGTGCCGACGAAACGCTCCGCGACCGCGACGAAATCCGGCTCGCGATGATCGAGTGCGGCAAGATGCGTCTTCGGCACATATGTCCCTTCACGCGTCACCGCGAAGTCGCCGTCCTCGCGTGCCACGGCAATCTTCGATCCCAGCACGAGCGTGTCCGCGGGCGGCAGCTTGATGGAGGGACCGGGAAAGGCGAACGTTCGCAGCGCGCTCACCAGGTGGGTCGGCGCGGTTCCGGGCCGCGCCAGCGCCGCATCCGGCAGCCAGCCGACATAGCCGTCGTCGGCAAGCTGGCCCCAGGCCCAGCCTTCTCCGTTGCGATCGTAGATCGTGACGCGCTCGCCGCGCAGCGCCTGTGTCATCAGCATCGCGTCCGATGACGGGCGTTCACGCATCGGCGCGATCGCCTCGATCACCTCGAATTCCTCGCCGCTGACGAAGCGATCGGCCTGGACCTTGCCTTCGAGATATTTGGCGGCGAGGTCGCCCCGCGCCGGCGTCAGCCGCGGATCATGCATAGCGCTGGCTCAGCAATGTGTAGAGGGCACGTGCGGCCTGGCATTCGCCGCCTTCCGGGCGCGCCGGCTTGGCCGACGGCGTCCAGCCGTAGATGTCGACATGCAGCCAGCTTTTGGCGTGCTCGACGAAGCGTTGCAGGAACAGCGCACAGGTGATCGAGCCGGCAAAGCTGCCAGACGGTGCGTTGGTGATGGTGGCCGTCTTGGAGTCCAGCCATGCATCGTAAGCCGGCCACAGCGGCATGCGCCATAACGGATCGTTCTCCTTCGCGGCGCAGCGCGCGACGTCGGCGGCGAGCGCCTCGTCATTGGTGTAGAACGGCGGCAGATCCGGCCCCAGGGCAACGCGCGCCGCGCCGGTCAGCGTGCCCAGATCGATCAGCAGATCCGGCTCCTCCTCGTCGGCCAGCGCCAGCGCGTCGGCGAGCACCAGGCGTCCTTCCGCGTCGGTGTTGCCGATCTCGACACTGATGCCCTTGCGCGAGGGGAAGATGTCGAGCGGACGGAAGGCGTTGCCGGAGACCGCATTCTCCACGGCCGGGATCAGCACGCGGAGCCGCACCTTCAGCTTCGCATCCATCACCATGCGCGCGAGCGCCAGCACGTTGGCGGCGCCACCCATGTCCTTTTTCATGATCAGCATGCCGCTCGACGGTTTCAGGTCGAGCCCGCCGGTATCGAAGCAAACGCCCTTGCCGACCAGCGTCACCTTGGGATGTCCAGGATTGCCCCAGCCGATGTCGATCAGCCGCGGTGCGCGGCCCGAGGCCATGCCGACCGCATGGATCAGCGGAAAATTTTTCGCCTTCAGATCCTCGCCGACAGTGCAGGCAAAGCTGGCCCCGAACTCGGCCGCGAGCGCTTGCGCGGCAGCGGCCAGTTCTTCCGGCCCCATGTCATTGGCCGGCGTGTTGATGAGGTCGCGCGCCAGCATCGCGGCATCGGCGACCCGGTCGATCTCAACCGCGTCGACGCCGTCCGGCGGCACCAGGCGCACGTCGGGCCGGTCCGTCTTGCGATAGCGGGCGAAGCGGTAGCTGCCGAGGGCGAAGGCCAGCGCCGCCAGCCGTGCGTCGTGCGGTGCATTGGCAAAGCGATAGCTGCCGGGCGGCAACAGGCCCGGCAAGGCACCCGGCCGGAACAGATCGCGCGATCGGGCGCCGTTGTCCTCAAGGCCGAACAGGACCTGCGCAATCGCGCCGTCCGGCGCGGGCAGCGCGAGATAGGTCCCCGGCTTGGCGGTAAAGGCGCTCGCGGTGGCGAACTGCCGTTGCGCCGGCGGCAGCGTCTCGCAAACCGCGTCCCAAGTCGACTTGGTGACGAAAGTGATCGGGATGGCGGTCGGGGACGTCTCGAAGACGGAGGGCATTGGCAGGTCCGGATCGTCAGATCAAAGAGGCAGTGTGGCGGCCAAGAGACTTCGCAGAGTTTCGCCGCGCCTGCAATCGGCTTTGCGAGCACCGCTCGGCAAGCCGCTACTCGCCTCCGGGGCGTCATGCTAGGTTCCGTGCACGGTCGCGGAACGGCGCGGAGATTGCCGGCGACCGAAGACCAGCAGTGCCGGGAGGAAATGCAATGGACGTCGTGTGGAGCATAGTCACATTCTTCGGCCACGCCATCGAAGCGATCTTTGGCTATGTCGAGCACCACCACTGGATCTTCGCGTTCCTGGCAGGCGGCTACGTCTTCTATCTTCACGATCGCTCCGTCCATGCGCGGTTCGACGCGCTCGACAAGCGCCTGGACGAGATCCGCAAGCGTCTCGCCATCGAATATTGATCGGAGCTCGGCCGTGTACCGATAAACTCGTTGGTGGCTACGTCAGCTTCGCCCCAATAGCGATCGGGCGCGCGGGGCCGCGCAATATGTCGCGAAGGGTCATGAGCTGACTTCCAAAATGAAAGAGGTCGCCAACTGAGGCGGCCTTAAGTCTTGTCGGTGTCGTCCGACGACCGCGCGATCAAGGCGCCACCCTCAGCAGAGTGAAAATTCGATGATCGCGGCTCTTGGTTTAGATTAGATGTCGCGCTGCCTTGTGGTCGCGGACGACCAGACCTGCCGCTATTGCGTCCTCATGAGCCCGTTCGCGTAATCGTTCTTCGGGTTGTACCCGGACTCACGTAGATTTCGGAGATACAAGGCATGGTCGCTGCTGCTGACACCACCGGGCGCCACGATTGGGGTCGCGGCTATGCTGGCATGTGCGTTCATCACGTTGCGATGATGAGTCCGCTGAGCGGCCAAAGCGACGGACGTAGAGAGAGTGAGGATAGCAAGACCGACGACAATGCTTCTGGTCATGGCAACAGCTCCTCTGTGTATCCGCCCCAGGAGCGCGTGCTTAAACTATAGCGTAACCTCAAACTCCTCCCATCACACATTTCCGCGATCCCTCGTGCATCGTGTGGTCATTCAGCTCCTGTCAAATCGCAAGTCTCCAATCGCAGCGGTTTGGGTCTGCTGTTCATTCGACAGCCGACCTGTCCATTGTCGCAGGCGGTTGACAGCGTAGAGCCCGATAACCGTCGTCGATCCGCAACCTACCAGCGAGAGAAATTAGGTTTGACCTTCTCGATCAACTCCGTCGACCGGTGCATCGCCTATCGCGTTCAGTAGCTTTGTGACGACAATCATCACCAGGATTCGGAAGGAGTCCTGACAGCACGCCGGGCCGATCGCTGCAAGACGATTTTCGGAGCGGTTTCAAAGTCGTTTGGGCCCCGTCCCGGTTTCGAGAGATGTTCGCTCAACATCTCAGGCCAATCACCTCGAACGCCTATGAAAGCGCAGACGCGTTCTTTCAGGCTTGGCCGCGCTTGATCACGGCTTCAGTCGCGCATGGCACTATACAGCGACTTTGAGCAGAATCAGACAAAGCATGGCCGTTTTAGGAAAGATCACGTGGTTCTACGCGCCTAGAACGCGGCGTGTACCGGACCAATACGGGCAGACAAGAAGCAACGGCCTCGTACCGGCCCACAGACAGCCGGCGCCGAGCGAGCGCATGGCCTCCCCCCAAAGCGAACAATGCACCGGCATGAGCAAGCCAATCTTGTCCGATGTTTCGAAGAATCTTTCGGCCGCATCTGAGGCGCGCGCGAGCAACGTTCCGATTGCCGACGGGCGTCGTGCCGATGCAGAGATGGCCCGCGTGCTCGGGACCGAACCATTTCGCATGGCGTTGGACGCCTCCGGTGCCGGGATCGCCCACTGGAAACATGAACCATTGCACGACGTCGTCGAGGCCATGAACCACCACGTCATCATGGCTTACAACGGCATGATACAGCGCATGGAGCGACGGTCGGGAAGATCAGTTACGAATGGAACGTTTCGTCCCGGAGTTGTGATCATCATTCCGGAAGGATCAAGCTCCCGATGGGATATTCCCAAGCCTGTTGATGTCGTCCAGCTCTATCTTCCTCACGCAACGCTGAAGCGCGTCGCCAACGAAGCCGACATCGCCACGCCGATCGATCTCATGGAGCGAACGGCGCATCCCGACCCCTTTACATCTCGATTGCTCTTGAGCGCAGCCGATGTCATAGACGGCAATGGGGCCCTGGATACGCTGTTCAGGCATCAGTTGACGGATCTCCTGGCCACGCGCCTCCTGGTTGCGCACGCCGGCTCGCCAACCACGTTCCAGCCGACCATCGGTGGGTTGTCGCCGAAAGTCCTGCTCCGTGCCATCGAACGGTTGCGCTCGGACAGCGATGCGGACGTCTCCCTCGATGCGCTGGCTTCCGATGCCGGCCTGTCGCGCTTCCATTTCTGCCGCGCCTTCAAGGAAAGCACCGGGCTTTCGCCCCATGCCTGGCTGCGCCAGTACCGGCTCGAGCAGGCCATGAACATGCTGCGTGACCCCGACGCATCCGTGGTCTCGGTCGCAGCGGCGCTTGGCTATGGCTCCCAGACTGCCTTCGCCGCCGCGTTCAAGCGCCTGACCGGCGAAACGCCGAGCAATTGGCGGCGACGATCGCGTTAACAGCAATCGCGCTGCAAACACCTCAATCGCTATGGGGCAGCGCGGACCCTGATTAGCTAAATCATCTTCATGACCACGCCTACTGCATGGAGATGAACAAATGGCCTGGATCGTCAGTCAGTTTGCAAAAGCCTCGCGGCGAAACGTGCTCGCGAGCGGGCTCACCTACGCGGCTTCCTTAACTGTTCGCTCCTCTTCGGCCGCCGGCAAAGAAACCAATGTTTCGACATCTGGCGCTCGAGGGACCAATCTCGTGACCTCCGTCACGACCAAGGATGGCGTGGAAATATTCTACAAAGACTGGGGACCGAAGTCCGCCCAACCAATCGTTTTTCACCACGGTTGGCCGCTGAGTTCCGACGACTGGGAGACCCAGATGCTCTTCTTCGTCGGCAAGGGCTACCGTGTCATCGCCCATGATCGCCGCGGTCACGGGCGCTCGAGCCAGCCAAGCGACGGCCATGATATGGATCACTACGCGGCTGATGCCGCAGCCGTCGTCGAGCATCTTGATCTTCGCAACACCATTCATGTCGGCCATTCCACTGGCGGCGGTGAAGCCGCGCGTTATGTTGCGCGTTACGGCAGGGATCGCGTAGCCAAACTGGTTCTCATCGGCGCCGTACCGCCATTGATGGTGAAGACGGAGGCCAATCCGGGCGGCTTGCCCATCGAAGTGTTCAATAACCTGCGCGCTCAGCTCGCAGCGAATCGTGCACAGTTCTATTTCGGTTTCGCGAGCGGCCCCTTCTACGGCTACAACCGACCGGGTACGGAGGCGTCGCAAGCGGTCATCTGGAACTGGTGGCGCCAGGGGATGATGGGCAGCGCCAAGGCGCACCATGACGGCATCAAGGCCTTCTCGGAAACGGACTTCACAGAGGATCTGAAGAACATCAACGTGCCCACGCTTGTGCTGCATGGCGGGGACGATCAGATCGTGCCCGTCGCAGACTCTGCCCCTCTTTCGGCGAAGCTTTTGAAGCGCAGCATCCTGAAGATCTACGACCTGCTGCCGCACGGCTTGTGCACGACGCATGCCAACATCATCAACGCCGAGCTTCTCTCGTTCATCTCGGCCTAGTCGTCTTCCGGCGGCCTTTTTGCGTTCGAGCATCCCAACCACAGGAGTAGATCATATGCGACTCGTCATCATCGGCGCCGGCTTCGCCGGTATGTACGCCGCCCTTTCCGCTGCCCGCCTGCGCGACATCAGAGGCGCATCACCCGAAGAGCTCGAGATCGCGATGGTCGCGCCAGAGCCGACTCTGGTGGTCCGCCCACGGCTCTACGAAGCGAAGCCGGAGACCCTGACGGCACCTCTCCAAGATGTTCTTAGAGCCATCGATGTTGTCTACGTGCAAGGCAGCGCTGAGACGATCAACACCAAATCCCGCACGGTGGAGATCGTCACGGCCAAGGGCACCAAGAAGAGTCTTTCCTACGATCGAGTGGTTGTGGCGACCGGTAGCCGGCTTTTCCGTCCGAATATCCCTGGTCTCGCCGAGCATGGCTTCAGCGTTGACCAGCTCGATGACGCGATCGCCCTCGACCGGCATCTGCACAGTCTGGCCGATCGACCGGCAAGGAACGGGCGCGACACGGTCGTTGTGGCCGGCGGCGGCTTCACCGGCATCGAGACGGCCACCGAGATGCCGGCGCGGCTTCGCGCGATCCTCGGCAAGGAGGCCAAGACGCGCGTCATCGTCGTCGATCGGAACAGTGTGATCGCTCCCGACATGGGCGAGGGTCCGCGTCCGATCATTGAACAGGCAATGCGCAAGCTTGGTGTGGAGATCCGGCTTGGCGCTGGCGTCGCCGAACTGGACAAGTCCGGCGTCACGCTTTCGAACGGCGAACGCATCGAATGCGCGACCGTGATCTGGGCCGCCGGCATGCGCGCGGCTCCGTTGACCGCGCAGATCCCAGCCGAGCGCGACAATTTCGGCCGGCTGCTGGTCGACCGCGACCTACGCGTGTTGTCGGTGCCTGGCGTCTTCGCCACCGGCGATGCCGCCAGGGCAGCATGCGACGAGGTCGGCAATTACGCGCTGATGTCATGCCAGCACGCCACGCGGATGGGTGCCTTTGCCGGAAACAATGCCGCCGCCGAGCTCCTGGGTGTTCCGACCAAGCCCTACCACCAGAAGGCCTACGTCACCTGTCTCGATCTCGGCGAAGCAGGCGCGCTGTTCACCCGCGGCTGGGATCGCAAGGTGGAGATGGTCGGCGACGTCGCCAAGAAGACCAAGCAGGAGATCAACACCGTCTGGATCTATCCGCCGCGCGCCGAGCGTGCCGCCGCGCTGGCCTCGGCCGATCCGGAGCGCGTGACTGACCTCTAGGCGTCTCACACGACATCGGCCGCGAACTCACGCGCGAGCGCACGGCAGCCTGGCTCGATGGCGGCTGGACTGCCCAGTAGACCAAAGAAGGAGATCGAAGATGAAAAGTGAAAAGGTCGTCATCGTGACGGGTGGCAGCTCTGGCATCGGGCGGGCGGCGGCACTACGGTTTGCCGGACAAGGCGACAAGGTGCTCGTGACCGGCCGCCGTCCCGGCCCCGTCGAGGAAACGATTGCCGAGCATGCGAACATCGCCGGTCTCGTTGCAGATGTCGCCTCGGCCGAAGATGCCAGGCGCACAATCGCCAAGGCGGTCGATACCTGGGGCAAGGTGGACGCCTTGGTCAACAACGCGGGCGCAGGGGCAATCCTCCCGCTGGCCGATGCGACAGCCGATCGGATCATGGACATTTTCTCCGTGAATGTGGTCGGCCCAAGTCTGCTCGCCGCCGCTGCTCTTCCTCACCTGAAGGCAACACGGGGCACGATCATCAATGTCTCAAGCACCTTCGGTCACAAGCCGGCGGCTGGACTGTCCCACTATGCAGCCAGTAAGGCGGCTTTGGAGCACCTGACCCACTGTTGGGCGCTGGAGCTTGCGCCAATTGGCATACGGGTGAACGCCGTCGCGGCGGGGCCAACGGAATCAGGCGCTCTGACCGGCATGATGGGGCTGTCCTTGGAACAGGCTGCGGCGATCAAGGAGCAGGAGCGCGCGCGCATCCCGCTCGGGCGGCGCGGCGTTCCGGACGACGTCGCAGAATGGATCGTGCGGCTTGCCAGCCCAGCTTCGGAATGGATGACGGGGCAGGTGGTCGCTATCGATGGTGGCTTGGGACTGTCTTAATTGCAGGACCGTACGGCCGCATTGCGACGCCGACCATTGTTGCCCGAGTGAGCCTTTGTCCCGCGAAAGCCTGGGCGATTGGCGCAGGCGCATCCTTGGCAGCAATCGCCCTATAGGGACCGCAACCGCTCTGGGGCAGTCGCAAGTCAAGTTCGATAGACCATCACGGTGACACGCCGATCGTGTCACCGATCTCTGAACACCAATGTTGATCGCGCTTCGCACGCGAGAAGCGCGACCCGTCCAGAATCGAACGTCCAGATCAAACGCAGGAGTTTTCAAAGATGAACCAGACGATCCGCAACACTCAGCAGGAGACAAACGTGAGCCTAGATACTGCAGTTAGATCGAAGCCTGACGAATTGGTTCCGTCGCGCTACGCGCTGAAGGTCGGCGAGATCGACGTGCTGGTGGTCAGCGACGGGGTGCTGCCGCTGCCCACCAAGATGTTGGGACACAACGCCGACCCGGCGGTGCGGGCGGCCTGGCTGAAGGACATGTTCCTGCCGCAGGACGCTTTCGACTGGGCGCTGAACGCGGTTCTGGTGCGCAGCGGCGGTCGGACCATCCTCATCGACGCAGGATTGGGAGGCGACCCCGACTTGCACTTGCCACGGGCCGGGCAGTTGATCAAGCGACTGGACGCCGCCGGGATCGATCTTGCGTCCGTGACCGACGTGGTACTGACCCACATGCACATGGACCACGTCGGCGGGCTGCTCGTCGACGGGGTGAAGGACCGGCTGCGCCCGGACCTGCAGATTCACGTGGCGGCCGCAGAGGTCAAATTCTGGGAGTCGCCCGATTTCTCCCGCACTTCCATGCCGCCAGGATTCCCGGACGCGCTTCGGTCGGCCGCCAAGCGGTTCGTGAAAGAGTACCACAATCAACTGCGGCAGTTCGATGAGGAGCACGAGGTGGCGCCGGGCGTCGTCGTCCGCCGCACCGGCGGCCATACCCCCGGGCACAGCGTGGTCCGCCTCGCGTCCGGCGGTGACGCGCTGACATTTGCCGGCGACGCCGTGTTTACCGTCGGGTTCGACCAGCCCGACTGGCACAACGGTTTCGAGCACGACCCCGAGGAGGCGGCGCGCGTCCGGGTCCGTCTTTTGCGGGAGCTGGCTGAGACCGGCGAGATGCTGGTGGCCACTCACCTGCCGTTCCCCTCCGTCGGCCGGGTGGCGGTCGATGGCGACGCCTATCGTTGGGTCCCGGTCTTCTGGGACTACTGACCACGCGTCGGAACGGCGGGAAGGGCCGAGGTGACGTTAGCAGAAGAGGCCGCCAACTCAGGCGGCCTTACTCTCCGGAAGGCGGTTGCTGGTCCACTCGCTGACGCGCCTCCAGCCCGTCAGCAAGGGCCTTGTACTCGCGCGCCATTTTTTCGAGCTCTTCTCTGGTTTCCTTGTGCCCTGTGATGGCAGCTTGGAGACGGCAGTCGCGCTCTAGTGTGCGGTACTTACGATGTGGCATTGTGACCCCCTCGTCACAAGGAAAGACCGTTTTTAGCCGATGCTCCTTGGCCGGGAAATTAACTGGGATAATCGCCGCCGGATTTGCTCAGGGGACTGGACCTCCTTAGGGAATGGCCCTTGCGTTTTTCGGCCGAGGATGTGTCGGGCATAGGAAACCGTTTCAAGACTTCGGCGGCTTCTATGGCGAATTGTCGCGGACTCTCCAAATCCTGAGTTTCTCGCTGGCACGGCGGAGATCGTCGGCGACCGAAGATCAGGCGTGCCGGGAGGAAATGCAATGGACGTCGTGTGGAGCATGGTCACATTTTTCGGCCACGCCATCGATGCGCTCGACAAGCGCCTGGACGAAATCCGCAATCGTCTCGCCATCGAATATTGATCGGAGCTCGGCCGCGGACGCAAACCCATTGACGTGTCGCGACGAGGGCGACGTCCGCTTTGCCTGTCAGCGATCGAGTTCGCACGGCGGCGCAATGTGTCGTGAAGGACCTTGAAGCGAACATCTCGACCTCACCTGCCTCGTGTCCTGCCTCCGAAAGCGGACGTCGCGCTCGATCAGCAAAATCAAGCTCTTACACCTCATCATCTGAGCTTTATCGAAGAGCGGGCGGCGGCGAATGACTGAATGCGCGGCGTGCCTTCGCAAACGCACTCGCGCCCGGGCGTTGCCCCCGAGGACAACGCGAACTTTGCTCGATCCTTGTCGACGTCCTGCCTGTCAGCTATTTTGATTGAGCGGCTTCCTGCTCTCATCCGCGGCGGCTGCATTCAGCGGCCTTACGCCCTCATATTCGGCCGGGCCTTAGCCTAAGCGGGTGTTGGGCAAGTCGCCACGGTGTTAACTTGGTCGACCAGATCAGCCGTTTTTGCACTGCTCCCGAAGGAATTGCATTTTAACAATCGTCGCTTGACGCCACCACCTTTGCTCTGAAATCCTGATTCGATGTCATCGGGGGATTTCGTTTGTCGAATTCTGACCTTTATGACGTGATCGTCATTGGAGGCGGTCCGGCGGGCTCCACAGTCGCGTGGTCGCTAGCTCGGCGTGGCGTGCGTGTGGCCGTCATCGAGCGTGCCATCTTTCCACGCGAAAAGGTCTGTGGCGATTTTGTCGAACCCGCAGGACTGCGAATCCTGGAGAGCATGGGAGTTCGCGAGGCACTGAACGTCGCGTCGCTGTCGCCGATAACATCCACCCGCATTTACTTCGGCCCAAAGCTCGGTTTTCGCGGTGCGATCCCGTACTATCAAGCCGACCACGGGTTACCGCCCCACGGCTTTGTCGTGCCCCGCCATATCCTGGACCAGCATCTTTTAGACCGCGCGCGAGCCATGTCGGCCAAAGTGTATGCCGGCTACGCCGCAGGTGGAATCCGACGTGAAGATGGTTTGATCCATGTCAATGCGCGAGCCAAGGACACCGACCTCACACTTAGATCACGGCTGATCGTAGGTGCGGATGGCGCGGAATCGCTTGTTGCCAGGGCGTTCAACCTCGAATCGAACGACCGCGCTCACATCTCGATAGCCCAGCGTGCCTATGTCGAAGGAATTTCGGTACAGGATGGTGAAGCAACCGTCTGGTTCGATGAAGACATCGTGCCCGGTTACGGCTGGTTGTTCCCCATGGCTGGAGGCAGGGCGAACATTGGAGTCGGCACGCTCAGTGAGACCTGCAGCCGGCACGGTCATTCCGTGCCCAAGGCTTTCGCCGCGTCAATCGAGAGACTCAGGATCCGACATCCCGGCTGCGCCGGCATCAAATTGGTCAGCAAGCCGATCGGTGGTGTTGTGAAGATGTATGGCGGGGTCGGTCCGAATTATTTCGACGGCGGAGTCTTGATCGGCGATGCCGGTGCGTTCGCCGATCCGATGACCGGCGAAGGCATCACGCAAGGCATGGAGTCGGCTTTGATCGCCTCCTCGACCTTACTAAAATCCCTCGAGCTCGGAAAATTTGATGCCTCATTCCTGGCGACCTTCGAGCGCGAATTTCGATCCTACTTCGATCCGGGCATGCTCTTCCTCGGCTTCTGCGCCGCGGTGATGCGGAATTGGCACTTCCGTGAATTTTGGATGCGGTCGGCAATGCGCGGCTGCGAAAGGGCAATGGCCAGCAAAGACTTTGCCCGTACTGCAGGCGCAGGCTTCGGAGGCTTGAACGTGCATCCTCTCGGCATTTTGCGAGAGATCGGGGCAAGTATCCTCCACTACCTGAGCGAAGGCGCGCTGAACGCTCTGCGAAACCTCGTCATCCAGGGGACGATCGGCAACCAAGCAATGCTCGACGACCTGGTCGTGTGGCAGAGCGCCTGGAAAAGCTCGGTCGACGCCGATCCCGACTGGCACGCAGCCTGGGTGGCCGATATCACCAAGAGAGCTGCGAAACTCGGCCCATCATTGTTGAGCCGGGAGAATCCCAGAGTTCGAGGATTGTTGGTCTAACCATCAGGATTTCGAGGAGAAGGCCCGTGGTCTCCAGTGCATCGCAGCGCAAGAAGTCTGACCAAGCGGCGAAGTCCGAAAGGGAAGTCGCGATCATAGGCGGCGGCATCGCAGGATTGACCTGCGCGCTGCGCCTGTCGGAGCGCAATTACGAGGTGACGCTATATGAACAGGACGCGATGTTGGGAGGCCAACTCTCCTCCAAAAAGAGCGGAAAGGATGGCATGTACCACGACGTCTACACCCATCTGTTCTGTGACTGGTACGTGAATTTTTGGCGAATCGTAAAGGACGACCTGAAGATCAAACGAGAGGATGTTTTCGAGCCGCGATTCAGCGTCAAGCTTCTGCTTGATCCTCGCGGTTCCCGAGATTCGAACAACGGCGCACCAAAGTACGTGGAATTAAAGAACCCAACCACGGCGCAGAACGTTATAGACAATCTCTCGTCAGGAGCACTACCCACTCCCGACATGTTTCTGGTCGGCTTCACTCTTCTTGACTTGGTCTCGCAGCCGTTTAGTTCGTCGATCCTTCAGCAACAGTCCTTGAACGGCTTTTTGTACTCGCGCCCTTACGCCACTGAGGACTGCGCCGATTTGCATAATACCATTCTGAACGAAATTTGGTGCACTTCGAGCAGCGACACATCTGCTGCAGCCTACAAGGACTTCGTCAAACACTCGCTTGGCAGCCGCGGCTTGCCGTTTGCCTGGCTGTTGCGCGGAAGCCTCGAGGAGAAGTTGATCAAACCTTGGCGGGACAAACTGGAGAAGGTCTGTAAAGTCGAGATCTCTGCTCCGGTCGACAAGGTCGAGCTCGCAGATGACAACAAGATAGAGCTCACCCTGGCGAACGGCAAGAAGGCGACGCACGCGAATATCGTGTTGGCTGTACCTGCTCCCGAACTTGCAAACCTCGTGATGAAGGGCAGGCCCGAACGAACTATCGTTCATCGCATCCCGGAACTGTCCGAGCTCCAACGCATGAGAACGGCGAATATTCTCGTTGTGACCGTGGTCTTCAACGAGAGGCTTCCCGATATCCCTCGCGAGCACGTCGGGTTGGCCGCGTCTCGTGGTTACCTGACCTTCATCGACATCTCACAACTGTGGACCGATTTGAGCGAGAAACCACGGACGGTTCTGGTGCTGGCCGCATCTGACGCGAGCCATTATCCCGCGGGCGACGACAAGCTTTGGGGCCATTTGATGTTGCAAGAGTTGGCAAGGTACCTGCCTTCGGTAGAGCCGGGTGACGAATGGGGAGACCCCAAAAGCAATATCGATTATTCGAAATCACTTGCCCAAAATAACCGCACTCATCCACTGTTTCTCAATGACATGAATTCCGAGCAATTGCTGGTTGAACCATATTATCCTGAGCAGTTGCAGAACGTGTTCTTCGCCGGCGATTTCTGTCGCAACGACGTGAATATGGCCACGGTTGAGTCGGCAGTCTTGAGCGGCCTCCACGCGGCACACGAGTTGGTGAAAAAAACGGATGGAAAGTCCGACATCTCTGTCGCGCTCTGCGACCTTCCCAGCTCGGCACAATTTGCGGCGGCGAAGCTCGTTTTGCTTCCTCTTGCCTATGCTGCTTTGGCCTGGTCAGCGGTGAATGCCGGCGTCCGTGATTTGGCGAGCAAGGACCCGGAAGAGAGCCTGACACCTCTCTCAATGCTGGCGTTGATCCCGCCAAGATACCTGGCTGATATGGTGGTGAGCCTCGAGAATCTGGCAGTTGCTTTGCTTTCGCGTCACGAGCCTAGCGGTTCAAACTGGCTGCTCCAGCAGGCTTCGGGAGCAGTGGCCCGGCGCCTGCTCGCGGCAAGCGATCGCCTCCGCGATGCCGCCCCTGAGGGATCGGCCGACACGCAGCGCACTTTCGCCCTGATGACGGATGTTCTCAGGGCGATGGGGACTCGGATCAGTGAACCTCGTGTCGCGCCTGCCGAGAGGGTCAGCCCGCGAACGACGCGCATGGAAACCAGTGGGCTCCTACGCGGCTCAGGGCGCTACCGGCCAAATTTTGACTATGCTCGAAGGCATCGCGTGAAGCCTTGAACAAAGAGGTGCTTGATCAGCATCGTTGAAGCGCGGGCGACCGAAGGGGGAAGATGTCGCGATGTCGAAGGCAACGACAGAAAACATAATAGCTCAGCTTGGCTTCAGGGAGGAGATGCAGCAGCTTCGGGAAATTCTTGACACCTGGATTCGCGGCGCCGACGGCCAGATCAAGCCGCTGCTGGAATGGCAATTCATAACCAGCTCGAAATATTTCAGGCCTCTCACTATCTTCAGCGTTTATCGAGCCATCACGGACGAGCCGATTCCGAACCGTTTGATCTATTCCGCGGCCGTGGTCGAAATGATGCATAATATGACGCTCATCATCGACGACATCGTCGACGGATCAGAAGCGCGCCGAGGCAGGCCGACCCTGCATTGCCAGTTCGGGCTCCTGCAGGCCCTTATGGCTTCCGGCTATATCGTAGCCGACGGCTTTCGGATGACGGCGGGAGACCGAATCGATATCCGTCTGATTTCCGACTTGATCAAGCGTCTGGGGGCTGCCGAATGCCTGCAGTGGAATCTCCGACGACAACCGCTCGGGGTCAAGGATTGGCTGGTTATCGCCGGCGAAGATACAGGCTCAATGTTTGAGACATGCGCATGCGTCGCCACCAGAGACGATCGGCTTCGCAAATTTGGCGGGCTGCTCGGCGTCCTTTACCACGGATGCGACGACGTGGGCGATGTCAAAGGGCTGGAGTCACTGGGCGGCGGCGGAGAAGAGGACCTGAGGGATGGAATTCTTACGCTTCCCGCCTCGATCGCCATCCAAGACGAGGTGATCGCAGAATTGTTCTGCAAGCCAGAGCGATCTGCTGACGAGCTGGAGCAAATCGCGCGGGCGATCAAGGCCGCCGTACCGGCCGCCGAGGAGCAACTCGACCAATTGGCGGCGGAGGCCAAATGGGAGGCACATCTGCATAGCGCCAACCCGGCAACTTTGTACGCGCTTGTCGACCATACTCGAGAGCTGTCGCGGTCGTGTCCCCAGTGATGGTGTAGCTCGGTAGAGCAAAGCCGTCCGCACGCGCGCCCTACAATAGCGCCGTAGCGGGCGGACGGCTTTGCGGTGGTCACCGGCGATTCGCCGGTAGGGTCGGGTTGCTGACACCAACCTGATTCGAGGAACCACCGATGACCGACGAGATGATGAACCTGCGGACGCTCGTGGAGAAGACCCCTGATGCGGATCTGCTGCGCGAGATGATCGGCTTTGCCGCCCAGCGCCTGATGGAGCTGGAAGTGGAAAGCCAGACCGGAGCCGCCTATGGCGAGAAGAGCCCCGAGCGCCTGGCCCAGCGCAACGGCTACCGCGACCGCATTTGGGAGACCCGCGCCGGCGCGGTCGAACTGCGCATCCCCAAGCTGCGCAAGGGCTCCTACTTCCCCGGCTTCCTGGAGCCCCGTCGCATGGCCGAGAAGGCGCTTACCGCGGTGGTGCAGGAAGCCTACGTGCAGGGCGTCTCGACCCGCTCGGTCGACGATCTCGTGCAGGCCATGGGCATGAGCGGCATCTCCAAGAGCCAGGTGAGCCGGCTCTGCGCCGAGATCGACGATAAGGTGAAGGCGTTCCTCGCCCGTCCGATCGAGGGCGACTGGCCGTATTTGTGGATCGACGCCACCTACGTGAAGGTGCGCCAGCAGGGCCGCATCGTCTCGGTCGCGGTGATTGTCGCGGTCGGCGTCAACAGTGACGGCCGGCGCGAAGTTCTCGGCATGGATATTGGCCCGTCCGAGGCCGAGACGTTCTGGACCGCGTTCCTGCGCAAGCTCGCGCGCCGCGGCCTACGCGGCGTCAAGCTGGTCGTGTCTGATGCCCATGAGGGCATCAAGGCCACCGTCGCCAAGGTGCTCAACGCCTCCTGGCAGCGTTGCCGCGTGGGGTCGTTGAAAAAGCTGCAATTGGCTGATTTCGTTTTCGTCGGCGATTCGCGATCGGCGGAGCAAACGAGATGCTGGGGCGCAAGGAGCGGGATCAGTTGGAGCTCTTCATCACTGGCTCGCTCAAACAGCTCGTCCCAGATGAGCACGTGCTGGCGCGGGTCGATCGTGTGCTCGACCTATCTTGGCTAAGGGAAGAGGTCTCCGACTGCTATTGCGCGAACGACGGTCGGCCAGGCATCGATCCAGAAGCCGCGGTACGCCTGATGCTCGCGGGTCTGCTCACCGGCATCGTACACGATCGCAAGCTGATGCGTGAGGCTCAGGTCAACATCGCCATTCGCTGGTTTGCTGGTTATGGCCTGCACGAGCAGCTACCGCACCATTCCAGCCTGACGCGCATCCGCCAGCGCTGGGGCGAAGAGCGATTCCGTAGGATCTTTAAACGCACGGTCGAGGCCTGCCTGAAGGCCAAGATCGCAACAGCCGAAGTGGTTCACATCGATGCGTCGCTGATCCGCGCCAACGTGAGTTGGGACAGCCTCACCGAGCAGCATGTGGTGGATGTGCTGAGCGAGAATCAAAGCGAAGATGAAAGCGAGGCTGAGAGGAAGGGCCGGCAAAGCGGCAAGTACAAGAAGATCTGCACCACCGATCCGGATGCGACAATGGCCACCAATGCCCGAAACCGGCGGCTGGAGCCCGCTTACAAGCAGCACACTGCCGTCGATGACAAGGTCGGCGTTATTCTGGACGTCGCGGTCACGACTGGACAAACGAACGAAGGGGAGATGATCGAGCCGCAAGTCGATGAGGTTGAAGCGATTGCGGGCATCGACATCAAGGTGGTCACCGCCGACGCGGGATATGCCTACGCTAAAGTCTACGGTGCGCTCGAGCGGCGCGGCATCGATGCCCTGATCCCAGCTAAAGCCGAACCAATCAAGAGTCGCGTACCGCTCAGACGCTTCCGGTACGACGCCAAGAACGACATCTTGAAGTGCCCGCGAGGACGTATCTTGCGCCCCGCGCGGCCCATCAAGCACGGCCGTTTCTTTTACTCGAAGGCGAAGGATTGCGCCCGGTGTCCGCTCAAGGGCGATTGCCTATCCAAAGGGCGAGTTAACAAAGCGGTCGTTGTCGGTGACGATTATCCGGCACTGCTCCGCGCCCGCCGCCGTCGCGAGCGATGGAGTAAGCAGGATCGACGGCTCTATCAACGCCATCGCTGGCGCTCAGAGGGCTTCCACGGCGAAGCCAAAACCTGGCACGGACTAGCGCGCGCCATACGGCGCGGTCTACCGAACATGAAGATCCAAGCCTACCTGACGGCCGCCGCCATCAATCTGAAGCGGCTGGCAGCCGCTCTGCTTGCGCTTATTCTGCCTTGGATTGTCCTCATAGTGCGTTTGCGGCTTCAGATCGCCCCGTAGCGGGTTTTGATGCGAGGGCCACGACGGGGCCGGTCGCTGCATCGCGCGAAATCTATTGGCCACTTCTTCAACGACCCCCGCGTCCACTTCATGCGCAACGCGCTCGCGCATGCCGGCAAGAGCGGCCGGCGTGTCGTCTCCGCCTTCATCGCCACCGCGTTTGCCCAGGACGATGCCGAGGCCGCAAAGACCCAATGGCGAAAGGTCGCCGACCAGCTCCGCCCCAAGCTCCCCAAGCTCGCCGGCTTCCTCGACGAGGCCGAGACCGATGTGCTCGCCTACATGACCTTCCCGCCCCAGCATCGGACCAAGCTGCACTCGACCAACCCGATCGAGCGCCTCAACGGCGAGATCAAGCGCCGCACCGAGGTGGTCGGCATCTTCCCCAATGAGGACGCCATCGTTCGCCTCGTCGGTGCGATCCTGCTCGAGCAGAATGATGAATGGGCCGTCCAGCGCGCCCGCTACATGACGCTGGAAACCATCGCGCCGTTGAGCGATGATCCCGCCGTCAGCTTCCCGGCAATCGCCAGCTGACCTGTCCGGCCCTCGCCGGCGAACGCGGTGTCCCACCGCCAGTTACACCACGCCTAGGGACACGATCGCTGTCGCGCCGTTAAGGCCTGATGGGCTTTGGTTGAATCGATGCGAGCCGAGAGCTCAAAACACCTCTGCCGTAGGGAGAGGTAAACCCCGGACGGCAGACCGAGCCTGATCTCATCAAGCTTTTAGCCTGAAGCCACGGGCGCAAGACGTGAAATCTCCGCCATGAGCGATTTGGCTTCCCGCAGGTCGGCGGTTTGGAAACTTCGACGGAGGCAGGAATAAATAGGCGTTAGAATTTCCAGTGCGGCGACATGATCGCCGCCGCGCGACAGTAACCGCGCCAGGCTCGTGGCAGCACGAAGCTCCCAGGCCTTGTGCCCGAGCGATCGCGCCAGCTCTATAGCATTGCGAAAATCCGCCTCAGCCATCGCGGGCTGCCCTAGTTCAAGCCTGAGCTCGCCGCGCCAAGTCAAGGTGTGCGCTCGCCATATCAATTCCTGAGGGTTCGCGACCAGAGCGTCCTCCACGGTTTGCACCGCCGCTCCAACATCGCCAGCTCGCGCGTGCGCCTCCGAGAGCAGCGTGAGGAAGTAGGTAATGGCGACTTTCGCTCCTGAGCTGGCGAAGCCAGCCAGGGCCTGGTTGATCAGTTCCACGCCTTCAAGGCCGCGTCCAAGCTGCGATTTGGACCAACCGAGCAGTACACGCGCCAGATCCGAGGCGTAATTGAGCCCGTGCTGCTGTGAAAGGGCAAAAAGCCGTTCGGCAACAATCTCCACCTGTCGCGGGGCCCTGAGACACCAATGGAGATTGCCTTTGAAATGCAGCGCCATCGCCATTGCATAGGGATCACCGCTTTTCTTGGCGAGATCCATCGCACGGGACATCCGCTCGCGCGCGAGATCAAGACGACCAGCCTGCCAGGCGGCGCGGCTCGCCACGCCTATCGGGATGATGAGATAGGATGCGGCGGAAATCGACTTGGTATCAAGCATCGGAGAGAGCTTGGCGAAGTACTCCTCTACTCCGGAAATGTCTCCGGCGTAGAACCGCGCCTGTACCTGCGCATAGTGGGCGAAAAACAAGTGGCTGGAGTTCGGGCCTTCAGTCAAGGCGATATCGAGGATCTCCTTCGCAAGCGAGGCGGCGGTCGCGTAGTCGCCCGTGAAGAATATCGAGGCCCAGGTTCGCGCGCCCTGACGTACGAGTTGCGCGACGTCGCCGAGACGTTCCGCGAGTGCCCGAGCGTGCGCGCCAAGCTGCATAGTCTCCGGGGCGGAATAACCTTTGGTCACCTGCAGCACGCGCACAAGCGAGCTGCAGAGGTCCAGTTCAGTCCTGTCGCGCTCTTCGGATGGCGGCAGCCGCTCCAGCAGCGCACTTGCCTGACGGAAGCCCTCTTCCGCTTCCTTGAACGCGCATCGCGCGAGAGCCGCCTGTCCTGCATTTTTCCAAGCGGCAATTGCCGGCTCGGCTTCCGCCGCTTCTGACCAATGCCGGGCAAGTAGCGCCGGGTGCGCCGCGGCCAAGGCGGGAAATTGTTCACCGATCGTCCGCGCGACGCCTGCATGCAGATCGCGCCGCTCGCTCTTGAGTAACCCTTCGTAGGCCGCGTCGCGAATCAATGCATGCCTGAATTGGTAGGTCGCTCTAGGAGGTTTGCCTTGCATGTAGATCAAATCCGCCCGAACGAGTGCATCGAGTCCTGACTGTACGAAGTGGTCCGAACCCGGCATGACCGCTCGAAGCAGCGGGTAGTCAAATTCGCGTCCAATCACGGCCGCGACCTGCGCCACCCTCCGCGCCGGTCCAAGCCGATCCAAGCGTGCGGTTAGCGAATCAAGCAGAGTCGCGGGAATATCGTGTGGTGCCGGATCTTGATCGCCCTCCAACAGGAATGACAGCAATTCTTCCGCAAAAATTGGAACGCCATCGGAGCGTTTGACGACCCGAGCCATGACATCCTCGGTCAAATCGATATCCGAGGATCCAGCGATCATCTCGCCGATCTCGTCGTCGCTCAATCTTCCCAGGACGATCGACTTGTCCGTCTTGCGCAATTGCCAGGGCGGGTTGTACCCTTTCCTCGCCGTGGCCAGCACCATCAGTGGAACGTCGGCACTCCGCTCGATCAACATCCCAATCAGCTCGATGCTGGAGGGATCAACCCAATGAAGATCTTCGATGGCAAGGATCAGCGGCTGGCGCTTCGCCAGTTGCAGCACCCACTCGGCCAAGCCCGCCAATAGTCGTCCCCTTGCTTCTTCCGGCGGGACCTGTTCCGGCTGATGATCTTGCGCCGGCGGAAGATTCAGCATGTCTGCAATGAGAGGCATCATCGCCGTGGGATCGAGCCCATTGAAGCTGATCGCGCGCTCAAGCTGGCGCATCTGGCCTTCGGCCCTTTCGTCTTTCGTACGGTCCAAAGCTTGCGCCAGCAGTCCGGTAACCGAATGGAATGGGGTACTCTCGGCGAAGCGCTCACCGGCACAGTCCATCCAAATATGCGCATCTCTGATACCGGCGCGGAATTCTCCGACCAAACGCGACTTTCCAATCCCCGGCTCGCCGCTCAGAAGAACGTACTGTCCTGCGCCCTTCTGCGCAGAGAGCCAACTCGACGACAGCGCATCGAACTCGCGCTTGCGGTTGACAAACAAGGTTGCCCCGCGAACACCATCCTGCCGCCAGCTTCGACCGACGCCGCTCGGAGCGACTGCCCGGTAAAGGTGGACTGGACGCGCAATGCCTGCCAGTGCGGAGGTGCCATAGTCCTCCACGATGAACTGGCTCGATACAAGATCGTGCACGGCACTCGTCATCAAGACTGAGTTGGGAGCGCACTTGGCCTGAACGCGCGCCGCGATGTTGGGGGTATCGCCGAAGACTTCGACCTTGTTGGTGCCCAACTGGTCAATGACCACCCACCCACTGTGGATTCCAACGCGCACCGCGAGTTCGGAGCTTATCTTTCCTGCAAGCTGCCTGTTTAGCGGCTCGAGCGTCTCGATGATCGCAAGGCCGGCACGGACCGCACGTTCTGCATCATCTTCGCTCGCAGTTGGCCATCCGAAATAGGCAAGCACGCCATCTCCCATGTATCGGGCAACATAGCCCCCCAAACCCGTGATAGCGCTCCCGGCTGCCTCAAGACACTCGGTTACGATGTCGCGCCACTCTTCGGGATCGCGTTCGGACGCAAGGCGGGTCGAGTTGACCAGATCTCCAAAGAGCACGGTCAAATGGCGCCTCTCGCGCTGAACGCGTTCGGTTGAGAACCCGGCGATGCTGTGCGGGCCCAATCCGGACAAAGCGGGAATTGATAAAGGGGCACCGCAATCGGCGCAAAACCGCTTGGCTTGCTGACTGGCCGCACCGCACTTTGTACAACGCATGCCACGCTCGCAACTTATGTTGGTTCGAGCCCAGCGGCAAAGCAACTACTCGGGCCGACCCTTAATTCCACCCACGGCAATTGTTTGGTTATCCTACCATTGATCGAAGCTCTTGAGCAAAGACAGATTCCCCATAACGATGGCAGGACCATTCGCGGACCCACCTCGTATCTTGCCGTGAGAACGGTCGCTCACGACAGGACGGCGCATGGACAGTCGTAGTTTACTAGCGCTGCGGTTGTGGCATTATCGTAGAATATTTTAGATTGTGATTATGGCGCGTTCTGCACGATGGAGCTTAAGAACGCAACGGTATACCGATCGATGCCGACTTGGACCGGTTCGTCGCAGGCATTTTTCTCATCGCTTTGGCCGCGTAGCATTCCCATGAGGCGGCGCAAATGGATAGGTCGTTCGTCATTGCGCATATTTCCGACCTGCATCTGGACGGATCGGGCCGGCTGCTTCCCGCGATCGATGCTCTCGCCGCTGCGCTGGGCGAGAGGATGCCGGAGTTTTCGACAGTTCCAGATCGCATCCTGCTGATGACCGGCGATCTCGTGAATGATCCGAGGCCGCGCGCGCTCGACGAGGCGCTCGCGGTCATCGCGTCCTTCCGGCAAAGCGGCTTATTCACCGACATTCAGGCGGTCGCCGGCAATCACGACGTCAAGCGTCCGAGCCAGCGCGGCGGCCGGCACGACGCCTACGACTACCTGCATCTGCCGCGGACGTCGAAGAGCATCTACTACCGCCAGTCCGGCCTGGACCTCGTGCTGCTGGATTCCAACAGCGCCAGCCTCTCCACGCTCGAGAGCAGCACGATCGATGCGAGCGCCTACAACGCGATGGTGTCCCGCTCCGCGCGGCTGAGCGTCGAACTCGCAGGGAATCTAGGCTCGGCCGGACGCGCCGACTATGCCGAGCCCGCAGAAAACCTGGTGCGCGTGCTGGCGCTGCATCATCATCCGCTGCCGCAGGCGACCGGCGAGGGAAAGCGCTTCCTCGGCGTCCCTGACGAACCGCTGATGTATCTGGCCGCGCCCGCGACGTTTCTCGAAGCGGCTACCTCGCTCAACGTGAATCTGATCCTGCACGGTCACCGGCATGTTGAGGGTCTCGCCCGCTATTCGGTCCCCGATCCGCGCGCCACAGCGAGCGAGGGCGGCGAGGATTTCTGGCGCACGATCTACGTGCTCTCCTGTCCATCCTCGACTGGGCAGGGCGGCGACGAGGCCGGCTTCAACATCATCCATTTCGGGCCGTCGCCCGATGCGGGCAGCCCGCATTACCGGTTCGCCATCACCCGGTATTCGCGACTGCGCAATGATGGTGCCTTCAAGCCGCTCGATAGCAACCTGCCGGACGGCATCATCAGGCTTCCGGCGGGGCGCGATTTCTCCCGCGATCCCGCCTTCCAGTCGGCGATCGAGATCGCCTCATGCGCGACGTTGAACCGGGATCTGCTCGTGGCGCTGGCCCGCCGGTTGCTGGCGCGGCGCGCCTTCTACGACGATCGCGAACTGAGCTGGGCGGACGCGCTCTACACCTATCTCGTCACGTCAAAGGCGTGGAATGATCTCGACAGCAAGTCCGCAAAGCCGGGGGGCAAGCCGCTGGGTGCGGCGAGGGCGCTGTTGAACGCGTTGGTCGAGCAATCGGCGGATGTGCTCGGCGTCGATCGCGCCGAGCTCGACGAGCTCCGTGCGAACCCGCTAATCAATCGTGCCGACCTGCTGCGCCGACTTCCGAAGATGCCGCGCGAGGGCATCGACGTGCAGCAGCAGATCCGGCAGAGGCTGCGGCTGCTGCTGGACCTGAACGATCAGGTGAAGGCGCTCGGCCTCGATCCGGGTCTCGGCAACGAGGCGCCAGCGGGAACGCCGCACTGAGGATGCGGCGGCCTGTCGTTAACTGGCCGTTAGGGTTAACAGTCTATTGCTGACGCGTTCGGCTCGATCAATCGGCTCAAGAGTCAAGGCGTCATGCGTCAACGGTTCAGTCCAGCCCGGCTTCTTGCGTCCACGTCGCTGGTTGCGATGGTGACGGTCAGCCTCGGCGGCTGCACCGCCATGTCGAAGCTCTCCGACGTCACCGGCTCGGTCGGATCGCGAGCGGAAGCCGCTCCCGCCGATCCCGCGCGCGCCGTCGAAGCCTATGGCGAGCGCTACCGTGCAAATCCCAAGGACGCCGACGTCGCGCTCGCTTATGGCCAGGCCTTGCGTGCCAATGGCCAGCGTGCGCAGGCCGCCGCCGTGCTCGAGCAGGCGACCATCGCCCACCCCGGCAACAAGGCGCTGCTGGCCCAATACGGCCGCGCGCTCGCCGACAACGGCAATTTCCAGCAGGCCTTCGACGTGCTGTCGAAGGCGCACTCGCCCGACAATCCGGATTGGCGCCTGCTCTCCGTGCAGGGCACCGCGCTCGATCAGATGGGCCGGCATGAGGAGGCGCGCAGCTATTATGCGAGCGCGCTGAAGATCATGCCGGGCGATCCCGGCGTGCTCTCCAATCTCGGTCTGTCCTACATGCTGTCGAAGGACCTGCCGAAGGCCGAGGAAGCGCTGCGGCAGGCCTATGCCTCGCCACGTGCGAGCGGCCGGGTGCGGCAGAACCTCGCTCTGGTGGTCGGCCTGCAGGGGCGCTTTGCGGAAGCCGAGACCATCGTGAAGGCGGACCTGCCGCCGGACCAGGCGGCGGCCAACGTCGCCTACCTGAAGGACATGCTGAACCGCAACGAGGCGCCGCGCGGCGCGGCCAAGCGCACGCCGGTCGCCTCCCTCAGCCAGTCCGACTGATCGGCCGTTTCTCGAGACGGCACGGACCGCGTGCGCGGCCGCAGCGATTTTGCCCTGGGGATCAGTTAGTTCGCTGGATCCGCAAGGCCTTGAGCCGGCGGTTGCCGGCTACTTTGCATGGGGTTGTTTTTCGATATTTTGCGATCGGCCGCACGTAGTCAGGCCGGGCCTGACCTCATCGCGCCCTAGTGCAGCTCAGCGACCTTGATGCCGGTCGGTCCGAGAATGACGACGAACAGCACCGGCAGGAAGAACAGGATCATCGGCACCGTCAGCTTCGGCGGCAGCGCGGCCGCCTTCTTCTCGGCCTCGTTCATGCGCATGTCGCGGTTTTCCTGCGCCATGACGCGCAAGGAATGGCCGAGCGGCGTGCCGTAACGCTCCGCCTGCTGAAGCGCCAGACAGACCGACTTGACGCCCTCGAGACCGGTGCGCCGCGACAGGTTCTCATAGGCGACCTTGCGGTCCTGCAAGTAGGACAGCTCGGCCGTGGTCAGCGTGAATTCCTCCGACAGCGCGATCGACTGGCCCACGATCTCGGTGGCCACTTTCCGGAACGCCATTTCGACCGACATGCCGGATTCGATGCAGATCAGCAGCAGGTCGAGCGCGTCCGGAAAGGCGCGCTTGATCGAGAGCTGGCGCTTGGAGATGGCGTTCTTGAGAAACAGCATCGGCGCCTGCAGGCCGAGATAGGCCGCGCCGATGCAGATGCCGATCTTGATCGGCATCGGCTTCTCCATATGGGCGATCAGGAACACGTAGAGGATAGCGCCGATGAACAGCACCAGCGGGGCGACCATGCGGGCGAACAGGAAGGTGATGTAGGGCGCGTGGCCGCGATAGCCCGCCATCACCAGCTTCTCGCGCGCGGCTTCCTGCGCCAGCCATTTGGTGAGGTTGAAATCCTCGACCACCTTGGAGACGAGCTGCTTGGGGGTCTGGCGCAGCGAGACCTTCTCGCCCTTGGAAAGGCGCTCGCGCTCGCGCTGCCGGATGCGCTCGCGCTCGCTCGCCACCGCCTTCATGCGCTTGGCGAGGCCTTCGCCGGCGAACAGCGGCATCACCAGCGTATAGACGGTGGCGCTGGCGGCGATGGCCGCCAGCAGCATGGTCATGAAGCGGACGTCATGCAGTTTCGCGACGAGAAATTCGACCATGCGGCACCGTCAGAAATCGAAGTTGATCATCTTCTTCATCACCATGATGCCGATCGACATCCAGACGACGCAGCCGACCAGCATGAGCTGGCCGGTGGGATGGGTCCACAGAAGCGAGATGTATTGCGGGGTGGTGAGATAGACCAGGAACATGACGATCGGCGGCAGCGAGCCGATGATGCCGGCCGAGGCCTTGGCCTCCATCGACATCGCCTGGATCTTCTCTTTCATTTTCTTGCGATCGCGCAGCACCTTGGAGAGGTTGCCGAGCGCTTCGGAGAGGTTGCCGCCCGATTTCTGCTGGATCGACACGACGATGCCGAAGAAGTTGGCTTCCGGCAGCGGCATGCGGTCGTAGAGCCGCGCGCAGGCCTCGCCGAGCGGCATTCCGATCGCCTGCGTCTCGATGATCGCCAGGAATTCGCTGCGCAGCGGCTCCGGCGAATCGGCGGCGACGACCTTGATCGATTCGAACAGCGGCAGGCCGGCCTTGATGCCGCGCACGATCACGTCGACGGCGTCGGGCAGGGCGGCCAGGAATTTGTCTTCGCGGCGTTTCTTCAAAAAGCTCAGCGCCCAGCGCGGTAGGCCGAAGCCGCCGGCAAAGGCGAGACCGGCGGCGCCGATCAGGCCTCCGCCGACGAACAGTGCGACTGCACCCAGCACGCCGCCCAACACGGCGGAGACGATCCAGAATTTCTGCGGCGTCCAGTCGAGCCCCGCCTGCGACAGGCGGACGCTGAGCGGAACGCTCTTCTCCTGCTGGCGCCGCGCCTCGAGATCCTTGAGCGTGGTCTCGACCTGCTCGCGGCGCGAACGTTGGGTCTTCTCGGCCGCGCGGGCCGTGGGGGCCTCGGCGCGGGCGATCGAGGCACGGCGGCTCTCCGCCTGCCGCTCGCCGGACAACAGCGGATAAAGGAAGACCCACGCGATGCCGCCGGCGGCGGCGGTCGCAAGGAAGGTGAAGGCGAGGACCTGCATGTTCATGGTGGCACCCTGCTCACGCCTTCGCCGCCGCTTCGGCCGCGTCGAGCGCTGCGGCCAGGCGATTCTCCTCGCCATAGTAGCGGGCGCGTTCCCAGAACCGCGGACGGCCGATGCCGGTCGAGCGGTGCCGGCCGATGATCTTGCCGTTGGCGTCCTCGCCCATGAGGTCGTAGACGAAGATGTCCTGGGTGATGATGGTGTCGCCTTCCATGCCCATCACCTCGGTGATGTGGGTGATGCGGCGCGAGCCGTCGCGCAGTCGCGCGGCCTGAACGATGACGTCGATCGAGGCGCAGATCATCTCGCGGATGGTACGCGAGGGAAGGGAAAAGCCGCCCATCGTGATCATGGATTCGCAGCGTGAGAGCGCCTCGCGCGGATTGTTGGCGTGCAGCGTGCCCATCGAGCCGTCATGGCCCGTGTTCATGGCCTGGAGCAGGTCGAAAGCCTCGGGTCCGCGGACTTCGCCGACGATGATGCGTTCGGGACGCATACGCAGGCAATTGCGCACCAGTTCGCGCATGGTGACCTGGCCCTCGCCCTCGATGTTGGGCGGGCGGGTTTCCAGCCGGACCACATGGGGCTGCTGGAGCTGGAGCTCGGCCGCGTCCTCGCAGGTGATGACGCGCTCGTCGTGCTCGATGTAGTTGGTGAGACAGTTGAGCAGAGTCGTCTTGCCCGAGCCGGTACCGCCGGAGATCAGCACGTTGCAGCGAACGCGGCCGATGATCTGGAGGATCTCCGCGCCCTCCGGCGAGATCGCGCCGAACTTGACGAGCTGATCGAGCGTCAGCTTGTCCTTCTTGAATTTGCGGATGGTAAGCGCGGGACCGTCGATCGACAGCGGCGGCACGATGGCGTTGACGCGGGAGCCGTCGGCGAGGCGGGCGTCGCAGATCGGCGAGGATTCGTCGACGCGCCGGCCGACCTGGCTGACGATGCGCTGGCAGATGTTGAGGAGCTGCTGGTTGTCGCGAAAGCGGATGCCAGTGCGCTGGATCTTGCCAGCGACTTCGATATAGACCGTGCCCGCGCCGTTCACCATGATGTCGGCGATGTCGTCCCGCGCGAGCAACGGCTCGAGCGGGCCATAACCGAGCACGTCGTTGCAGATGTCGTCGAGCAGCTCTTCCTGCTCGGCGATCGACATCACGATGTTCTTGATCGCGATGATCTCATTGACGATATCGCGGATCTCCTCGCGTGCCGATTCGGAATCGAGCTTGGCGAGCTGAGCGAGATCGATGGCCTCGATCAGCGCGCCGAAGATGGTCGCCTTGACCTCGTAATAGTTGTCCGAGCGGCGGGTCTCGATGGTCGGCGCGGGCTTGGCAGGAGCAAGCGGCGGCGAGACGACGGCCGGCGGGGGCGGCGCGCGCGACACCGTGGGCGCCGAAGCCTGGACAGGCTCTGGCGACACGGCACCGGGCTTGGGGGCCCGAAAGTCGGTGTCTGTTCCGCTACGCTTACCGAACACTTAACAACTCCATGCGGCGGCCTATTTTCCCCGCAACTTGTCAATCAGGGGTGAAAGCAGGGACGACTTTTGCTTCTTGGCCTCGCTGCGGCCGGTCAGGCGCTGGGCGATCTGCAGGAACATCTCGATCGACTTGTGGTTGGCGGAGATCTCCGCGATCATCTGGCCGTTGTTGGCGGCGGATCCGAAGATCTGCGGCTCGAACGGAATCGAGACGACCGGCTGGCTCTCGATCGCCTTGGCGAACTCGGCGGCGGCGATCTCCGGCCGTTTCGGAATACCGACCTGGTTCAGGCAGTAGAGCGGCGGCCGGTCGTTGGGACGCGCGGCCTTGAGCAGATCGAACAGGTTTTTGGTGTTGCGCAGGTTGGCGAGGTCCGGCGCCGCCACGATCAGGATGTCGTCCGCTCCGATCAGCGAGCGCTTGGTCCAGCCCGACCATTGATGCGGGACGTCGAGCACGATGCAAGGCATGGTGGAGCGCAGCGTGTCGAACACGGCATCAAAGGCCTCGCTGCCGAAGTCATAGACCCGATCGAGCGTCGCCGGCGCCGCCAGCAGGCTGAGGTGATCGGTGCATTTCGACAGCAGGCGGTCGACGAATGCGGTGTCGATGCGATCGGGCGAGAACACCGCGTCTGCGATGCCCTGCGGCGGATCCTGGTTGTAGTCGAGCCCGGCGGTGCCGAAGGCGAGGTCGAGATCGGCGACGACCGCGTCCATGGCGAGGTCGCGCGCGATCGCCCATGCGACATTGTGGGAGATGGTGGAGGCGCCGACGCCGCCCTTGGCCCCGACCACGGCGATGATGCGGCCGACCGCCTTGGCTTCCGGTGCCGAGAACAGGTTGCAGATCGATCGCACGACGTCGATGGCGCCGACCGGCGCGAGCACGTAGTCGCTGACGCCGCGACGAACCAGTTCGCGATAGAGCATGACGTCGTTGATGCGGCCGATCACGATGACGCGGGTGCCGGCATCGCAGACCGTGGCGAGTTGGTCGAGGCCGGTCAGGAGGTCGCTGCGGCCGTCGCTCTCCAGCACGATGACGTTCGGCGTTGGCGCGGAGCGGTAGGCTTCGATGGCGGCCGCCATGCCGCCCATCTGGATCTTGAGATGGGCTTTGCCGAGACGGCGATCCTCGCCGGCCGATTGGACGGCGGCGGCGGTCTCCACCGTCTCGCAGAAGGCCTGGACCGAGACGCGCGGCGCGGGCGCAATATGCTCCTCGACCGGCGGAGGAGGGGCCTCCGGCTGCTCTTGTTGAGTCTGGCGAGCGTAGCTGATCATCTGCCGGTGTCGCTGAGTTTGGCCTTGTCGGCTTCAGGATAGGTGATCGCCGTCGGAGTGCCCTTACGGTACTTCTCGAGAAGCGTCGTGCGCCGTGCCGTGTAGGACGGCGTTTCGGGCCGCGGCTGCTCCAGGTCCGACGGATTGTCGACCATGGCGGCGAGGTTGCGCTGATAGGCGCAGCCGAAGTTGTAATACTGCTTGTTCTCGAACCAGCCCCTGTTCTTCATCGAGGGGCCGATGTCCTCGGGCCACACGCCGCAAGGGCCGGCGACCGCCGCGATCTTCGAATAGGTCAGCCGGATCGGTGGCAGGAAGCGCCTGTCCTCGGGCTGATAAGGGCGCGCCATGACGGCGCGTGGCGGCACGCCGGCGGCCGCCATCATCGCCTGGATCTCGCGCAGCGTTTCGGCCGCCGGACGCGCATTCGGCGTGCCGGCCGGCACGTCGATATGGATCGCGCCGGTACCCTCGCGCAGCCAAGCCGACGCCAGACCCATGACGTCGGCGCGCTGAGCCGGCGTCAAGCCGCCGCGGGCATGGCCGACGAAGACGACGATCGAGCGGTTCTGCTCTTCGATCGCGATCGGATGGCGCTGCTTGTAGTCGTCGGGAATGGAAGCGGTGACCGCCTCGTCGTGCTGGCAGCCGCCGAGCGCCAGCGCCATACCGACGAGTGCGCCACCGAGGCGGATGGCGCCTTTGCGAATCTGGGGTGGTCTTGTGATCATAGCGAAGTCCCCGTTTCCGCCTCAGTCGGTGATGAAGCCGTAGGTGCCGCGATAATTCCGCGCCGGATCGGTCCGGCCAGGCACGCCGTAGATGCGATTGATGTTGCCGATCAGCTCGGCCTGCGGATCGGCGGGTGCGGCAAAGCCGTCATCCGGACGCGACAGGTCCTTCTGCGCCACCGCGCGCACGATATAGGGCGTCACGATCACGACGAGCTCGGTCTGATTGTTGACGAAGTCGCGGCTGCGGAACAGCGTTCCAAGAACCGGAAGCTGCATCAGGCCCGGCAATCCGCTGACCGCCTGCTTGGTCTGATCCTGGATCAGGCCGGCCATCGCCATTGCGCCGCCGGACGGAATTTCGAGCGAGGTCTCCGCGCGCCGGGTTTTGATCGAGGGCACCGTCAGCGAGTTCACCGAGGTCGAGGTCACGGCCTGCGACAGCGTGATCGCATTTTCGTTGGACAGTTCCGACACCTCGCTCATCACCCGCAGGCTGATCTTGCCCTCGGTAAGCACCACCGGGGTGAAGTTGAGCGAGACGCCGAACTTCTTGAAGCTGATCTGGGTAGTACAGACATGGGTGGTGGGATCGCACGCATAGCCGGCCGGCACCGGAAATTCACCGCCGGCGACGAAAGTCGCCGATTCACCCGAGATCGCGGTCAGGTTCGGCTCGGCCAGCGTGCGGATCACGCCGGCGGTCTCCATCGCGCGCAGAGTGGCCTGCACCGACGGGCCTCCGCCGAACTTCGCGGTCAGATTGTTGCCGTCCACGAGATTGCGGCCGAGGGCCGTGAACGGGTTGGAGTTGGTGAAAGTCACCACCGACGTGCCGTAGTTGAGATTCGCGGAGAGATCGATGCCGAGCTGCTTGACGATGCTCCGCGCGACTTCAGCGACCGTGACCTTCAGCATGACCTGATCGCGGCCGCGGACCACGATCGAGTTCACCACCTTGTCCGGGCCACCGGCGAGCCGGGCGGCGAGATCGTTGGCCTGCTGCGCCTCGATCGGGTTGGCAGCCGTACCGGTCAGGATGACGCCGTCGCCGAGGCCGTCGATCTGGATGTCGGAATTGGGCAGGATCTGCTTCAGCGCGGCGCGAGCGCCGTTGAGATCGCGCTTGACCGCGATGTCATAGGCCGCGATCTGCTGGCCGGCGGAATCGAAGAACACGATGTTGGTCTGACCGACGGTGGCGCCGATGATGTAGGCGCGCTGCGCCGAGCGCACCACCGCATTGGCGATCTTCGGGTCGGCGACAAGCACGTCCTTGATGTCGCGCGGCAGGTCGATCACGACCGACTTGCCGACGCCGAGCGAGAGGAAGCGCGCGTTCATCTGGCCGTCGGCCGCGATCGGCGTCACGGGGCGGTAGTCGGCGGCGAGCACGGGAGTAAGCATCGGGTTGAGCGTCAGCGCGGCCACGGCGGAAAACGACAGGGCGCGGACCACCGCGGTCCGCAGCTTCGCCGTGTTGACCCTGCATGTCATCTCGCAAGTCCTCATCGTATCTTTGCCGTCTGGCTGGGTACGCCGTAGCGAATGATCGAAATGCCGTCGCGCTTTTGCGCGGACTCGTCGAGGAGCGTGTTGTCGCTCATCTTGACGTCGGCAATGCTGCGTAGCGCCAGCGACAGCGTGCCGCTCTGGCGGGCGGCGGAAAGCGTCGAGGTCTGCGCGGGATTGAGCTCGAGGGTGACGGTCTTGCCGACCACCGCGTTCTGGCCGTCCTTTTCCTTCGGTGCCTGGTCGATGGCGAGCACGCGGACATTGGCCAGGATGATTTCGGAGGTGACGATGTCCGGCGCGCTGCCGCTCTCGTCCGGATTCTTGAGGCGCCGAGTGAGAAGCACGTCGACGCGATCGTTAGGCAGGATGAAGCCGCCGGCACCCGTCTCCGGCGAGATCTCGGTGGAGACGGCGCGCATGCCGCTCGGCAGGATTGCGGCCATGAAACCCGAGCCCTCGGCCTTGACCAGCTTCTGGTCGCGGATCGGCTCGCCCTGGATGAAGGGCGCCCGGGCGATCGAACCAGTGACCTGGGTCGCGCCATCGGGACGCTCATTGCGGCGGATGAAGGTGGCGCTGGCGGTCGCTGACGGCCAGGTCTGCCACTGCACGTCTTCGGGCTTCACGGTCTGGCCGAGGCCGATGTCGTTCTTGGCCACCAGCACGTCGACGGTCGGAAGCTGCGCGACCGGAGCGGGAGGCGGCGCAGAATTGTCCGAGCCGCTCGCGAGGTACGCGGCGACACCGCCGGCGCAGATCGCAACCGTCAGGACGACAATGCGTGCCCTATTCATACGCTTCACTTTCCAACAAAACGCCGCGACGCTGCCGCCGCCGTGATCGGCAGTTGACCAGCTATTCGTCAAAGCATGGTTAATGAGGCGTATCTAAATCGCCTTAACGCCCGGTGTATCCCGTGCGTTCAGCGCAGTGCGAGGTGGGCGAGGTCGATCGCCTTCACCCACTCGGTCTCCGGGTAGACCATCAATGCGCTCGTCGCGAGCGCAATGCCGTAGGGGATGCCGCTCTCCTTGGCATGCAGCCGCGCGAGCCAGGCTTGGCCGGCAAGCCCGTAAGGCAACGGCCATTGCCGGAATTGCAGCAACAGCAGCGTGAGCGCCCCGCCGAACAGCGAGGCGTAGAGCAGGAAATTCATCAACTGTGCGAAGCCGAACCAGAGCGCGACCGAGGCCGCGACCTTCGCGTCGCCGCCGCCGACCCAGCCCATCGCGAAGCAGGTGAAGGCCACGACCAGCATGAGCGCGCCGGCGCCGACATGAGCCAGCATGTCGTAAGGTGCCATGCCACCGGCAATGGCGAGCACGAAGAAGCCGGCGACCAGCGCCAGCGACACGCGGTTCGAGATGGTCATGGTGAAGAGATCGCTCGCCGCCGCGAACGCCATCAGGGCCGGGAACAGCAGAAGGCGCGCGAGGTCGAGAATCATGGGCTGTTTCCTGGGATCAGCGCATCTGTCGCGGGATCGGGGCGTCGCCGCACGCTAGCCGGCCAGTGCTAAACAAACCGACAACGGCGATGGCGACCTCGGCGCCGGGAAAACCCGGGGCGGGCGGCTTCACCAGATGCTGGCAATTCGCGCCGCGAGCGCGACCACCGCGAGCAGCAACGCAAGACAAACCCAGTAGGCCGGCGCGTCGGTCCGCACCGTCTCCGCCTGGTTTGCCGTGAACGCGGCATCGGTCCTGTACTTACGCAACACGACGGGAACTCGATGTGTCCAGAAAAACAAAGGCCCCGGCAATCCGGGGCTTTTGCTGCGGTCTGTCCGGCCGCTTACTTCAGCGAGGAGCTGATCGCACTGAACTTCGCGTTCAGCGTCGTGCCGAGGCTGTTGACCACGGTGATGATTGCGAGCGCGATGCCGGCAGCAATCAGACCGTATTCGATTGCGGTGGCACCGGATTCATCTTTCACGAAACGCGCAATCAAGTTCTTCATGAGCAAAACTCCATCTCGGGTGGGGCGGCCGCGGTCGGGCGCTGTCCTCTACGCGCTCGAACATGAGAGCCGAGCTCTTTCGGTAGAGTTAATCCGATCGGGGAAACTCGAATGCCGGGCGATGCTTTTCGCGACGGTGAATTTGACCTTAAGACGTCGCTCGCAATCCGCCTCCATTCGCGGTGCACCGAATGGATGCCGGAGCCGGCGGGCGGCTTCACCCTCCCTTAAATTTCGGGGAGTACGCCTGGAGGCGCCTCGAATTGGAAGGAAAGGCGACGAATGTCGAGCCTACCCATGCAAGTCGCCTTGATGCTCGGCGAAACCATCGAGAAGGTCGTTCCCATCACGCTCATGCTCGCGCTCGTCTTCACGGTGCTCGAGCATTTCTGGGCGTGCAATCCCGGCGCGCCGTGGTGGCGCAAGCGGGAGATCGTGACCGACATCTGCTACTGGTTCTTCGTCCCGGTGTTCGCCCGCACCATGCGGATCGGGCTATTGATCGTCGGCGCCGGCGTCGTCTTCAACATCCACGATGCCGACGAGCTCATCGCCTTCTACGACAACGGCCACGGCCCGCTATCGCAGCTTCCGCTCTGGGTGCAGGGCGCACTGTTCCTGATCCTCTCCGACTTCATGCTGTACTGGCTGCACCGGCTGTTCCACGGCGGCGGGTTCTGGAAATACCATGCGATCCACCACTCCTCGGAGGAGCTGGGCTGGATTTCCGCTGCTCGCTTCCATCCCGTCAATCTCGTGCTCGGCACGATCGGCGTGGATGTCGTGCTGCTGATGGCCGGCATTTCCCCGAACGTCATGATCTGGGTTGGCCCGTTCACCACCTTCCACTCGGCGTTCGTGCACGCCAACCTGAACTGGACCTTCGGGCCGTTCAGATACGTGCTGGCGACGCCGGTGTTTCACCGCTGGCACCACACCTCGCTCGAGCAGGGGGGCGATACCAATTTTGCCGGGACTTTCCCGATCTGGGACGTGCTGTTCGGTACCTTCCGGATGCCGGAGGGTGAACTGCCGCAGGGATACGGCAAGGACGAAGCGACCATGCCGAAGGAGATCGCCGGCCAGCTCGCCTATCCGTTCCGTCAATAGCAATGGTCCGGCCGAGGCGCCGTAACAGCGCAAGGCCATTCAAACAATAGTCGGCAAGTTTGCGGAACGTTCACGAATTAAGTGCAGGTTAGCGGGGTCGGGCGCCGGCTCCGCTTCGGTATCGCTTCTGCCGGTATGTGACGTCCCGGGAGTAGAGTATGCGTAAAGAGTTCCTGCGCCGTCATGCGCGCATCGGTCTTCTGGTTGCGGCCGCCATGCTGGCGTCACCCGCTGCCGGCCTTGCCGAATCCAGTGCCGACACCATTGCCGTCAATGTCGATCAGGCCAAGCTCGTGAGGCTCCCCGGCAAGGTGGCCACCATCGTGGTCGGCAATCCCCTGATCGCCGACGTCACGCTCCAGCCCGGCGGCATGATCGTCGTGACCGGCAAGGGCTACGGCGCCACCAATTTCATTGCGCTCGACAGGGCTGGCGAGATCCTGGTCGATCGTCAGATCCAGGTCGAAGGCCCGAGCGACCGGCTCGTCACCGTCTACCGCGGGATCGAGCGCGAGTCCTATAGCTGCATGCCGATCTGCCAGCGCCGCGTCACGCTCGGCGACAGCGACAAATACTTCAGCACCGCGATGAGCCAGGCCGGCTCGCTGAGCAGCACCGCCAGCGGCAGCGCCGGCGCGGCGGCTGCTGCCAAGGCGAACTAGCACGATCGGAGCTGGCGGGACGGGAAGTCCGCCTGCGGTTTTCCCTCAGTGCGCGATTTCGTCGCCGACCGGCGCGCACTCGCTGCGACTGAATTCGCGGTCATCGTGCCGCTGATGCTGGTGATGTTCTTCGGCACGGTCGAGTTTTCGTCGGCCATAGCGATCGATCGCAAAGTCACGTTGATTGCACGGACTCTGTCCGATTTGACGTCGCAGTCAACGACGCTGGCCGATACCGACATGCAGAACGCGTTCACGGCTAGCATCTCGGCTATCATGCCTTACGACGCTACCTTCGTGAAAGGCACGATCTCCGAGATCTATATCGATGCCAACAGCATTGCCACGATCCAGTGGAGCAAGACCGGCACCATCACGAGCGGCGCGATGCAAGCGACGCTGGCGACCTCGGCTCGGAAGGCCGGCGACAAAGGTCACCACGATGATTCCGTCGGCGCTCTTGATTCCGTCGAGCTACCTCATACTCAGCGAGGCGAGCTACACGTACACGCCTTCGGTGGGCTACGTGTTGAAGTCGAGCATACCGCTGAGCGATCTCTCCTACACGCGGCCGCGCCAGGTCACTTGTGTTCCCTACAACGGCGTACCGTCGTCGTGCTGAAATCTGCGAGCGGATACTGGAATCAAAAAAGGCCGTGCATCGCGCACGGCCTTTTCCTTGGTTCGTTCGCTTGAACCGGTCAGGGCGGTAAGCCCTTAAAGCTCAGCCTGCGGTGCGGAGGTTGTCCGCCGCCGACTTGCCGGAACGGCGGTCGGCCACGATCTCGTACGAGACCTTCTGGCCTTCGCGCAGCGTGCCGAGGCCGGCGCGCTCGACGGCGCTGATGTGAACGAACACGTCCTTGCCGCCATCATCGGGCTGAATGAAGCCATAGCCCTTGGTCGCGTTAAACCACTTCACGGTTCCCATGCTCACGGGGGTAGTCCCTTCTCAAGTACACAATGTCTGAGCCCGCTCGCGCAGGCAGGTTAGATCGAATTTTTGGAAGGGTCGTCAGCGTGTCTGAACCGGCTGTACCGGTGGATGCTAATGTCGTCCGGCCGAAAATCGATTAATTCATTTTATTGGAAATAGGGCCTCAAAACAATCCTGACGCGCACGATTTTTTGATCCGCCGCGATTTACGCGGCAGATCAGCATACAGGTCAGCATTTTAGTTCCGCGCCTTCCGCGCCAGAGGGCTCGCTAGCGGCGGCGGAACTGGCCTCCACGCTGCGCGCCGCCCCGCGGCGGGCCGCCGGGCGTCGAGGGACGTTCGTCCTTGTGGCGGAAAATCAGCCGGCCCTTCTCCAGATCATAAGGCGACATCTCGACCGTGACGCGGTCGCCCGCGAGGGTCTTGATGCGGTTCTTCTTCATCTTGCCGGCGGTGTAGGCCACGATCTCGTGCCCAGTGTCGAGCTGGACGCGGTAGCGCGCATCGGGGAGGATTTCGGTCACCAGTCCTTCGAACTGGATCAGCTCTTCCTTAGCCATGTGGTTGTCTCCAGGTCGTGGGACGACTAGTGCGAATGCGGATTGCGGTTCGGTCGGCCGTTGGGGCGACTCTCGCGACGCAAAAAGGCAACGCCTTGTATTCCATCAGGCTTGCCTGCGCTATGCGCGGGACGCTGTTCCGACCGATCGTTTGGTGGGGAATTCACCTTACCACCGGAACGGCGGCCGCGGCGAGACCCCTTCGATGCCTTGTGGCCGTCGGCGGCCCTGCCATCAACAGGTCTGCCCTCGACATGACGCCCCTCGCCAGGCCGTCCGTCACCGTACCTTGCGCCCTGCGGCCGCTGGCCGGAGCGACCGGACCGGCCCGGCCGGTGGTGCTGCGCAGCCGCGGCGGACGGAGCATGGGCGGCCTCGCGGCCGGCGTCGGTACGGTGATCCTCTCGCGGCAGCGCCACTCGGATCAATCGCTCAATGTCGCGGAGATAACTAAGTTCCTCTCCGCCCGCGACCAGCGAGATCGCGGTGCCGTCGGCGCCGGCGCGCGCGGTGCGGCCGATACGGTGCACATAGGTCTCGGGCACATTGGGCAGGTCGAAATTGATGACATGGCTGATGCCGTCGACATCGATGCCGCGAGCGGCGATGTCGGTGGCCACCAGCGTGCGGATCTCGCCGGAGCGGAACTGGGCCAGCGTGCGCTCGCGATGGTTCTGCGATTTGTTGCCATGGATGGCGTTCGCGGCGATGCCGGCCTTGGCCAGCGTCTTCACGACCTTGTCTGCGCCGTGCTTGGTGCGGGTGAAGACCAGCGCGCGGTTGATCGGCTCCTCCTTCAGGAGCTTGGTCAGGAAGGCGGGCTTGGCCGAGAAATCGACCTGGAGGATGCGTTGGTTGATCCGCTCGGCGGTCGAGGAGACCGGGGTCACCGCGACGCGGGCAGGGTCACGCAGCATCGAGTCCGCCAGCTCGGCGATGTCCTTCGGCATGGTGGCCGAGAAGAACAGCGTCTGCCGCTTGATCGGCAGCTTGGCGACGATTTTGCGGATGTCGTTGATGAATCCCATGTCGAGCATGCGGTCGGCCTCGTCCAGCACGAGGAATTCGACGCTCGAAAGCTTCAACCCGTTGCTCTGCACGAGGTCGAGCAGGCGGCCGGGGGTCGCGACCAGGACCTCGACGCCCTGCATCAGCGCGCGGACCTGACGGCCCATCGGCACGCCGCCGATGGCGAGCGCCGAGGTGAGGCGGACGTGGCGGCCGTAGGCGTTGAAGCTGTCGAGGATCTGGCCGGACAACTCGCGGGTCGGCGACAGCACGAGGACGCGGCAGGTCTTGGCTTGCGGTCTGATGCGGTGTTCGAGCAGGCGGTGCAGGATCGGCAGCGCGAAGGACGCGGTCTTGCCGGTGCCGGTCTGGGCAATGCCGACGACGTCGCGGCCGGTCAGTGCCAGCGGGATGGTCTGGGCCTGGACGGGCGTGGGTGTAACGTAATTTTCTTCACGAAGCGCGCGGGCGATGGGTTCGGCGAGGCCGAAGTCCTGAAACGAAGTCAAAAGATGGGTTCTTTCCATGTCAAAAGCGAACGCCCGGCGCAGTCGGCGGGGCGCGCGCAACAAGGTGTCGAGAAGACACCTGCGTGTTTGGGGTGTCGGATGGCTTGGGAGATATGGGCAAGCCAGAGGCCCGAAAGGGCTTAAGAACACGCGGCTCGCTACGATCCCTTGATTCGCAAGGGATCTCTGCCCCCATATGGAACATCGAGGGGGCGCTTTCAAGGCGCGGACGTTGCGGAGATCGATTGCGGCGCAAAAATTGTTATGCCGGAAATTTAGACAGAAATACCTTTTTGCTCAAAAATTAGACTGACTGCCGCATTGGCATACATTTCATTCGCCCAAGTTTTAAGCAGGCGCGTCGCCATGAAACTTCGATTTTTGCAAAATTCCTGAATAGAACCAGTGGCTTGCCGGGTGCTCAACCCATGGCACGGTTCTTGCGATTCCATTAATCGCAGGCGGCCGTGGGGCCGTTTCGCAGCGTTCTTTCCACGTCTGCGTCAGGGAGATGATACAATCATGCTTACCAAATCCACTCACGATATAGCGGCGTCATTTAGCCGCCGCGGCGTGCTCGCCGCGACCGCCGGACTGATGCTCGGTCTGGCCTCATTGACCGGCGCGAAGGCCGCGGACGACACCATCAAGGTCGGCGTGCTTCATTCCCTGTCCGGCACCATGGCCATCAGCGAAACCACGCTGAAGGACACCATCCTCTTCCTGATCGACGAGCAGAACAAGAAGGGCGGCGTGCTCGGCAAGAAGCTCGAGGCCGTCGTCGTCGATCCCGCTTCCAACTGGCCGCTGTTCGCCGAGAAGGCGCGCGAGCTGATCACCAAGGACAAGGTCTCGGTCGTGTTCGGCTGCTGGACCTCGGTGTCCCGCAAGTCCGTGCTCCCGGTCTTCAAGGAGCTGAACAACATTCTGTTCTACCCCGTGCAGTACGAGGGTGAGGAGAGCGAGCGCAACGTGTTCTACACGGGTGCGGCGCCCAACCAGCAGGCTATCCCCGCCGTCGACTACCTGATGAAGGAAGAGAAGGTGAAGCGCTGGGTGCTCGCGGGCACCGACTACGTCTATCCGCGCACCACCAACAAGATCCTGGAAGCCTATCTGAAGTCGAAGGGGGTCGCCCAGGAAGACATCATGATCAACTACACGCCGTTCGGTCATTCCGACTGGCAGACGATCGTGGCCGACATCAAGAAGTTCGGCTCGGCCGGCAAGAAGACCGCGGTGGTCTCGACCATCAACGGCGACGCCAACGTTCCCTTCTACAAGGAGCTCGGCAACCAGGGCATCAAGGCGAAGGACATCCCGGTGGTCGCGTTCTCGGTGGGCGAGGAAGAGCTCGCCGGCATCGACACCAAGCCGCTGGTCGGCCATCTCGCCGCCTGGAACTACTTCGAGTCGATCAAGACTCCGGCGAACGAGAAGTTCATCAAGGACTGGCAGGCCTACACCAAGAATCCGAAGCGCGTGACCAACGATCCGATGGAAGCGCACGTGATCGGCTTCAACATGTGGGTGAAGGCGGTCGAGAAGGTGAAGTCGACCGATCCGGACAAGGTGATCGACGCGCTGCCCGGCATCGAGGCGCCGAACCTGACCGGTGGCGTGTCGAAGATGCTGCCCAACCACCACATCACCAAGCCGGTGTTCATCGGCGAGATCAAGGGCAACGGCCAGTTCGACGTGGTCTGGAAGACCCCGGGCCTCGTTCCGGGCGACGCCTGGTCGAAGGAGCTCGACGGCTCCAAGGACCTGATCGGCGACTGGGTCGAGAAGAAGTGCGGCAACTTCAACGTCAAGACCAACAAGTGCCTCGGCTCGGGATCCTGATCCAAGAGCACTCGACCAAGGCCTGACGGCCCATTGCACACTTGGAGAGGGCGGCGATCCCGCCGCCTTCTCCATCCATTTCTGCCGGGATTTTCACAGTGCCAGCCAAACTGTCCGCTCGTCTCTGCTCGCTTGCGCTCTCGCTGTTTCTGATCGCGTTCGCGCTGCCGGCTTTCGCCGGTCCGTTCGAGGATGCGGTCGCCAAATTTGCCAACGACGAATTCTCCGACACGGAGGAGGCGATCGGAGTGGTCGCGAGCAGCGGCAACCCGCTGGCCTTTCCGATCATCAGCGCGCTCCAGGACGGCCGGCTGATGGCCGATTCCGACAGCAAGAAGGTCTACGTCACCGGCACCGACGGCAAGTCGATCGACGCCGCGACCGGGCAGCCGGTCGCCAGCGTTCCCGACAGCGCCAGCGCGGTCCGCCTCAACAACCGGCTGCGCCGCAGCGTCGACGCCGCGCTTGGCAGCCTGACGCTGCAGTCGCCGGATGTCGCGACGCGCCTGCAGGCCGCGCAATCCGTGTTCAAGTCGCACGAGGAGACGGCGCTCGACGCCGTCGAGAGCGCACTCGCCAAGGAAACGAACAAGTCGGTCAAGTCAGCGCTGGGCGAAGCCCGCGCCGCGATTCTGCTCTACAAGTCCGACGCCACCGAGTTGCAGAAGCTCGAGGCGGTCGCCACCATCAAGGCGCGCGGGGACCAGGAAGCGCTGGCCCTGCTCACCGGTATCGGCAGCGACCAGCCGCCCTCGGTGACCAAGGCGGCGGCGAGCGGGATCGGCTCGATCCAGAACACGCTCGCGGTCTGGTCGACGGTGCAGAACGCCTGGTACGGCCTCTCGCTCGGATCGGTGCTGCTGCTGGCGGCGATCGGACTTGCCATCACCTTCGGCGTGATGGGCGTCATCAACATGGCCCATGGCGAGATGGTGATGATCGGGGCCTACACCACCTTCGTGGTGCAGGAGGTGATCCGCACCCGCTACCCCGGCCTGTTCGACTATTCGCTGCTGATCGCCGTGCCGCTCGCCTTCCTGGTCGCCGGTGCGATCGGTGTCCTGATCGAGCGCAGCATCATCCGCTTCCTCTATGGTCGTCCGCTGGAGACGCTGCTTGCGACCTGGGGCCTGTCGCTGGTGCTGCAGCAGGCCGTGCGCACCGTGTTCGGCCCAACCAACCGCGAGGTCGGCAACCCCTCCTGGATGAGCGGCGCCTTCGAGCTCGGTCAGATCACCATTACTTATAACCGGCTCTGGATCCTCATCTTCACGCTCGCCGTGTTCGCAATCCTGCTCGCCATGCTGCGCTACACCGCGCTTGGCCTTGAGATGCGCGCGGTGACGCAGAACCGCCGCATGGCGGCCTCGATGGGCATCGCCACCTCACGCGTCGATGCGCTGACCTTCGGCCTCGGTTCCGGCATTGCCGGTATCGCCGGGGTGGCGCTGTCGCAGATCGACAATGTCAGCCCCAATCTCGGCCAGAGCTACATCATCGACAGTTTCATGGTCGTGGTGTTCGGCGGCGTCGGCAATCTCTGGGGCACCCTCGTCGGCGCCTTCACACTCGGTATCGCCAACAAGTTCCTGGAGCCGGTTGCGGGCGCCGTGCTCGGCAAGATCGCGATCCTGGTTCTGATCATCCTGTTCATTCAAAAGCGCCCGCGCGGCCTGTTCGCGCTCAAGGGCCGTGCGGTGGAAGCATGACCCCTCACATGCTCACCCGATCGCTGGACCGCGGCGCGGCGATCTTCCTCGCCATCGTCGCGGCTTGCGGGATCCTCATCCCGCTGTCCAACATGCTGCTGCCGGCGGGCTCGTTCCTGCAGGTGCCGACCTATCTGGTTGCGCTCTGGGGCAAATATGTCTGCTACGCCATCCTGGCGCTGTCGATCGACCTGATCTGGGGCTATTGCGGCATCCTCTCGCTCGGCCACGGCGCCTTCTTCGCGCTCGGCGGCTACGCCATGGGCATGTATCTGATGCGGCAGATCGGCACCCGCGGCGTCTACGGCAACCCGATCCTGCCCGACTTCATGGTGTTCCTGAACTGGCAGAAGCTGCCGTGGTACTGGTACGGCTTCGACATGTTCTGGTTTGCGGCGCTGATGGTGCTGGTGGTGCCGGGACTGCTCGCCTTCTGCTTCGGCTGGCTCGCCTTCCGCTCCCGCGTCACCGGCGTGTACCTGTCGATCATCACGCAGGCGATGACCTATGCGCTGCTGCTCGCCTTCTTCCGCAATGATTTCGGCTTCGGCGGTAACAACGGCCTGACCGACTTCAAGGACATCCTCGGCTTCAACGTCCAGGCCGAAGGCACGCGCGCCGCGCTGTTCGCGCTGAGCTGCCTGGCGCTGATCGTCGGCTTCCTGGTCTGCCGCGCCATCGTCTCGTCCAAGCTCGGCAAGGTTCTGATCGCGGTGCGCGATGCGGAATCGCGGACGCGCTTCCTCGGCTACCGCGTCGAATCCTACAAGCTGTTCGTGTTCACGGTGTCGGCCTGCATGGCCGGCGTCGCCGGTGCGCTCTACGTGCCCCAGGTCGGCATCATCAACCCGTCCGAATTCGCGCCGGGCAACTCGATCGAGGCGGTGATCTGGGTCGCGGTCGGCGGCCGCGGCACCCTGGTCGGTGCCGCGCTCGGCGCGGTCGTCGTCAACTACGCCAAGACGTTCTTCACCTCCGGCGTGCTGGCACCGTACTGGCTGTTCATGCTGGGTGCGCTGTTCATCTTGGTGACGCTGCTCCTGCCGAAAGGCATCGTCGGCACCTTCAATTCCTGGTGGGAGGCGGCGAAGGAAAAACGCCCGGCCGAGACCGCTGCGAGCGCTGCGGCCGAAGATGGCATCGCGGAACCGAACATGGCGAAGGAGCGGTCATGAACGTGATGGATTCCCGCGCGACTTCCGCAATGCTCTATCTCGACGGCGTGCACGTCTCGTTCGACGGCTTCCATGCCATCAACAACCTGTCGCTGACGCTCGAGCCGGGCGAGATGCGCGCCATCATCGGCCCGAACGGTGCCGGCAAGACCACGATGATGGACATCATCACCGGCAAGACCAAGCCCGACGAGGGTACGGTGCTGTTCGACGGCGTCACCGACCTGACGCGGCTGGATGAGACCCGGATCGCCGAACTCGGCATCGGCCGAAAATTCCAGAAGCCGACCGTGTTCGAGAGCCAGACCGTGCAGGACAACCTGCTGCTCGCGCTCAACGTCGATCACTCCGTGCGCGGCACCCTGTTCTGGCGCGGCAGCAGGGCGGAGTCCGAGCGCATCGACAAGGTGCTGGAGACGATCCGCCTCACCGACGCGCGCAACCGCCTCGCCGGCAGCCTCAGCCATGGCCAGAAACAGTGGCTCGAAATCGGCATGCTGCTTGCGCAGGATCCAAAACTGCTGCTGGTCGACGAGCCGGTCGCCGGGATGACCGACGTCGAGACGCATCTCACGGCCGAGCTGCTCAAGGAGATCAACAAGACCCACACCGTCATGGTGGTCGAGCATGACATGACTTTTGTGCGCGAGCTCGGCGTCAAGGTCACCTGCCTGCACGAAGGCTCCGTGCTCGCGGAAGGCACCATCGACCAGGTCTCGTCCAACGAGCGGGTCATCGAAGTATATCTGGGACGCTGACGCATGCTCGAGGTCAAGGACATCAATCTCTTCTATGGTGCTGCCCAAGCGCTGCGCGGCGTCTCGATCTCGGCCGAGCCGGGCAAGGTGACCTGCGTGCTTGGCCGCAACGGCGTCGGCAAGACGTCGCTGCTGCGCGCCATGGTCGGCCAGTACCCGATCGCATCGGGATCGATCGTGTTCGACGGCAGCGACATCAGCTCGCTCAAGCCCTACGAGCGGGCGCGCAAGGGGATCGGCTTCGTGCCGCAGGGCCGCGAGATCTTTCCGCTGCTGACGGTCGAGGAGAACCTCAAGACCGGCTTCGGTCCGCTGAAGCGCGAGGACAAGCACATCCCGGACGATGTATTCTCGCTGTTTCCGGTGCTGCAATCCATGCTGGGCCGGCGCGGCGGCGATCTCTCGGGCGGTCAGCAGCAGCAGCTCGCGATCGGGCGTGCGCTGGTGATGCGGCCAAAACTGCTCCTGCTCGACGAGCCGACCGAGGGCATCCAGCCCTCGATCATCAAGGACATCGGCCGTGCCATCTCCTACCTGCGCAATCTCGGCAATATCGCCATCGTGCTGGTCGAACAATATCTCGACTTTGCCTGCGAACTCGGCGACAGTTTTGCGGTGATGGATCGCGGCGCGGTGAAGTACACCTGCGATCGCAGCAATCTCGACGCGAGCGAAATCAGCCGCCAGATGGCGCTGTAGGCCAGGAAATTCTGCGGCCACCGGCTGGGGGAGGCGGATGCGCAGCGAGCTATCAGGCAATTTGTCGGAGTTGGAGTCGTCGGTCTTCGAGGCCAACCGTGCCCGCGGCGCGGTGCGGTTCGACGTCCATGCCAGGGACGGCGTCACGCGCCGCGGCACCCTGCATGAGTCCGGCTCCCTGCGCGTGCGCTTTCCCTCGCCCGAGGACGAGGGATTATCGGGCGTGTTCGTCAACACGGCCGGCGGGGTTGCCGGCGGCGATCGCTTTGACATCGAGATCGCAGCCACTGATGCCGCTCGGCTGACGCTGACCACGGCGGCAGCCGAGAAGGTCTACCGTACCCCGGGACCGGCGGCGCAGCTCAACATCGCCTTGACGGTCGGGACCGGTGCGCATCTTTCCTGGCTGCCGCAGGAGACCATCCTGTTCGATCGTGCGCGCGTGCAGCGCCGCTTCGACATCGAGCTCGATGAGGCCGCGTCGCTTTTGCTTGGCGAGATCGTCGTGTTCGGCCGCACCGCCATGGGCGAGCGGATGGAGCAGGGCGAGTTCGTCGATCGCTGGCGGCTGCGCCGCGGCGGCAAGCTGGTCTTCGCCGAGACCGTCAGGCTCGACGGCGATATCGGCAAGAAGCTCGCGCGGCCCGCATTCGCCAAGGGGGGCGCCGCCATCGGCACCGCATTGATCGTGCCGGGTGATGAGGCCTTGGTCGAGTGTCTCCGCGAGGCGGCCGACTCGTTTGCCGGCGAGGTCGGGATATCCGCCTGGAACGGCTTTGCAATGGCGCGCTTCTGTGCCCAAGATGCGGCCCGTTTGCGCGCGGACATGATGGCGGTGCTGGCGCGCACGGATGCGGCCTTGCCGCGGTTGTGGCTGAATTGATGATGTGAACGGAAGAGAAGTCGCATGAACCTGTCTCCCCGCGAAAAGGACAAGCTTCTGATTTCGATGGCGGCCATCGTGGCGCGGCGCAGGCTCGAGCGCGGCGTCAAGCTCAACCATCCCGAGGCGGTGGCGATCATCTCCGATTTCATTCTCGAAGGCGCGCGCGACGGCCGCACCGTCGCCGAGCTGATGCAGACGGGTGCGCAAGTGCTGACCCGCGACCAGGTGATGCCGGGCATTCCCGAAATGATTCACGACATCCAGGTCGAGGCGACCTTTCCGGATGGGACAAAGCTCGTCACCGTGCATGAGCCGATCAGGTAGGAGCGCAACATGATCCCCGGTGAACTCTTCATCCAGGACGGCGAGATCGAGCTCAATGCCGGTCGCAAGACCGTGACGCTGACGGTCGCCAACACCGGCGACCGCCCGATCCAGGTCGGCTCGCACTACCATTTCTTCGAGACCAACCCGGCGCTGAAGTTCGACCGCAAGAAGGCGCGCGGCATGCGCCTCGATATCGCCGCCGGCACCGCCGTCCGCTTCGAACCCGGCCAGACCCGGGACGTCCAGCTCGTCGCGCTCGCCGGCAAGAAGACCATCTACGGCTTCCGCGGCGACGTCATGGGGAAGCTGTGAGGCAGGCTAAGGCGGGCGCAGTGATTCACTGTGAGGTGAGCGAAACTGGATCGCTCCCTCCCCCCTTGCGGGGGAGGGCCGGGGAGGGGGGTAAGCCCCGGGCTCCGGCAGCAGTGGTATCGCACGCTCGGGTAACCGAAATTGGCAACGTCATCGATGACGTCGAGAGTACGGTCCTCACGATACGTCGTGCAGCCGAGCAAGGTGCACCCCCCTCCCTGATCCTCCCCCGCAAGGGGGGAGGGAACGCATCGCGCGATACGTCAAACGATGTCGAGGAGGCCTAGATCATGCTGCCCGCCATTCGCCTCATCTCTGAAGCTGCCGAGCTTGCTGCGCGGCGCCATAACGGCATGGCGCGCAAGGCGCGCGGCAACGAGCCTTATATCAACCACCTTGCCGAGGTCGCGAACCTGCTTGCGGCTGCGACCGATGGTGCCGATGCCGAGCTGGTCGCGGCCGGCTGGCTGCATGATTCGATCGAGGATACCGACACCACGCGCGAGGAGCTGGCGAAAAAATTCTCCGAGCGCGTCGCTTCCATCGTGGTCGAATGCACCGACGATATGAACCTGCCGAAAGCCGAGCGGCGACGACGACAAGTCGTCGATGCGCCGAAAAAGTCGGCCGGCGCCAAGCTGATCAAAATCGCCGACAAGATCAGCAACATCGAGGCACGGATTCGTTCCAACCCCACTACTGAGGAGCGCGCCGACCTGATTGACTATACCGATTGGGCCGAGCAGGTGGTCGCTGGCTGCCGCGGAAGCAATTCCTACCTCGAGACGAAGTTTGACGATGCAGTGCAACGAGCGAGGGCCTCGCTGTGAGCACTCACACAACATTGAAACGCGAACGGGGCTTGTGATGTCCGTGAAGATGAAGCGATCCGTCTATGCCGACATGTTCGGCCCCACCACCGGCGACAAGGTGCGGCTGGCCGACACCGATCTCATCATCGAGGTGGAGAAGGATTTCACCACCTATGGCGAGGAGGTGAAGTTCGGCGGCGGCAAGGTGATCCGCGACGGCATGGGGCAATCGCAGGTCACGAGCCGCCAGGGCGCGGCCGATACCGTCATCACCAATGCGCTGATCGTCGACCACTGGGGCATCGTGAAGGCCGACGTCGCCATCAAGGACGGCATGATCTCCGCGATCGGCAAGGCCGGCAATCCCGACATCCAGCCGGGTGTCACCATCATCATCGGCCCCGGCACCGACGTCATCGCGGGAGAAGGCAAGATCCTCACCGCCGGCGGCTTCGACAGCCACATCCACTTCATCTGCCCGCAGCAGATTGAGCACGCCTTGATGAGCGGTGTCACCTCGATGCTCGGGGGCGGCACCGGTCCGTCGCACGGCACCTTCGCCACGACGTGTACGCCCGGCCCCTGGCACATCGCGCGGATGATCCAGTCGTTCGATGCCTTCCCGGTCAATCTCGGCATTTCCGGCAAGGGCAACGCCTCGCGGCCGGCGGCCCTGGTCGAGATGATCAAGGCCGGCGCCTGTGCGCTGAAGCTGCACGAGGACTGGGGCACGACGCCGGCCGCGATCGACAACTGCCTGTCGGTCGCCGACGATCATGACATCCAGGTCATGATCCACACCGACACGCTGAACGAATCCGGCTTCGTCGAGGACACCATCAAGGCTTTCAAGGGCCGCACCATCCACGCCTTCCACACCGAAGGCGCCGGCGGCGGTCACGCGCCTGATATCATCAAGGTCGCAGGACTGAAGAACGTGCTGCCGTCCTCGACCAATCCGACGCGGCCGTTCACCCGCAACACCATCGACGAGCATCTCGACATGCTGATGGTGTGCCATCACCTCGATCCGTCGATCGCGGAAGACCTTGCGTTTGCCGAGAGCCGCATCCGCAAGGAAACCATCGCCGCCGAAGACATCCTGCACGACCTCGGCGCGCTCTCGATGATGTCCTCGGACTCGCAGGCGATGGGCCGGTTAGGGGAGGTCATCATCCGCACCTGGCAGACCGCCGACAAGATGAAGAAGCAGCGCGGATCGCTGCCGCAGGACCAGGGCAAGGACAACGACAATTTCCGCGTGAAGCGTTACATAGCCAAGTACACGATCAATCCCGCGATCGCCCATGGCGTCTCAAAGCTGATCGGCTCGGTGGAAAAGGGCAAGCTCGCCGACCTCGTGCTGTGGTCGCCCGCCTTCTTCGGCGTCAAGCCGGACTGCATCATCAAGGGCGGCTCGATCGTGGCAGCTCCCATGGGCGACCCCAACGCCTCGATCCCGACGCCGCAGCCGGTACATTACCAGCCGATGTTCGGTGCCTTCGGCAAGGCGCGCACGGCATCATCCGTCGTGTTCACCTCGAAGGCTGCCGTCACCGCCGGCCTCGCGCGAAAACTCGGCATCGACAAGAAGCTCTATGCGGTTCAGAACACCCGCGGAAAGATCTCCAAGAAGAGCATGATCCACAACGACGCGACGCCCAATATCGAGGTCGATCCGGAGACCTACGAGGTCCGCGCCGACGGCGAACTTTTGACCTGCGCGCCGGCCGAGGTACTGCCGATGGCACAGCGATATTTCATGTACTGAAATAGCGCCTCGACACATGTCCCAAGAATAGGTCCCGAGCGATGTCCGGGGGCAGTTTTTCCGGTTTTGCGTTCGATCCCGCCTGGTCTAATGTCGCGCCCGGTATCTTACCTTAGAAAGAAAAGCCGGGAGGATTTCTCGTGATCTACGTTGTTGCCACCTTGACCATCAAGCCCGAAACGCGCGCCGAATTCATCGCAGCCGCCACCGCCTGCATCAAGGAGACGCGGAAGGAGCCCGGCAACATCGCCTATGATCTGCACGAGAGCGTCACCGATCCCACCAAGATGGTGTTCGTCGAGCAGTGGGAGAATGCCGAGGCGCTGGTTCCGCATCGTGCCATGGAGCATATGAAGACGTTCGGCCGCGTGGCGGTGAAGTGCTTCACGGCACCGCCGAAGATCGAGGTGATCACGCCGGAAAAGGTCGAGACCAGGTAATAGGGTAAAGCGCATGATCCGGGCGACGCAGGTACGGGGACAGCACCGCTTCACGGAGGCGCCGGCGGATACGGTCGTGCTCGATTTCGACGACCGGCACCGGCGCCGCATGGCGATGACGGGCACGCGCGGGCTCGAATTCCTGCTCGACCTCGAAAACGCCGTCGCGCTTCGCGGCGGCGATGCCCTGGAACTGGAGGACGGCCGGCTGATCGAGGTGGTCGCGGAGCCCGAGCCGCTGCTGGAAATCCGCGGCCGCGATCCGCACCATCTCATCCGCGTCGCCTGGCATCTCGGCAATCGCCATTTGCCGACGCAGATCATGGCCAAGAGCCTGCGCATCCGCCGCGACCATGTCATCGAGACGATGGTGAAGGGGTTAGGCGCGCGCGTGATCGAGATCGAGGCGCCATTCGATCCCGAGGGCGGCGCCTATGCCGATGCAGCTCATGCACATGACCACGCGCATGGACATGACGCCCATGCGCATCACGATCACGGACATCACCATCACGATCACGGCGACCATCACCACGATCATGATGGCCACGATCATCACCATCGCCACGACGAGCATTGCGACCACCCCGATCATCACCATGGCCATAGCCATGCTCATGACCACAAATGAGCCGGTCGAGTCCGGCTGCTTGACCGAGCGGGAGGCGGCGGCGCTGTACCGGTTGATGACCTGGCTGTCGCCGGCGTTTCCAGTCGGCGGCTTCTCCTATTCCAGCGGCATTGAATGGGCAGTCGAGGCGGGCGACATCACCGACACCGTGACGCTCGCCGACTGGCTCGGTGCGATGCTCGGCGACGGCGCGGGCATTTGCGACGCGATCTTTCTGGTCCATGCTTACCGCGCCGCCGAGGCGGTCGAGGGCGCCTCGCTATGCGAGATCGCGGAGCTCGCTGCGGCCTTCGTGCCTTCGCGCGAGCGGCAGCTCGAGACGACCTCGCAGGGGCGCGCCTTCATCGACATCGCGCGAGCGGCGTGGGATGCCGACGGGTTGGATGCCATGGTCGCGGCATGCCGTACGCCATTGGTCTATCCCGTCGCGGTCGGTGTCGTTGCGGCCGCCCATGGCGTGCCGCTGCCGCCGACGCTGCACGCCTTCCTGCACGCGCTGGTCTCGAACTGGATCTCCGCGGCAAGCCGGCTCATTCCGCTCGGCCAGACCGACTGCCAGCGCGTGCTGGTGATGCTGGAAGCTGCGGTCGCCGCGACTGCCAATCGTGCGCTGCATGCGCTACTGGACGATCTCGGCAGCGCGACGTTTCGCGCCGATCTCGCCAGCATGCGACACGAGACGCAATATACGCGGCTGTTCAGGTCGTGAGGGCTGCGCCGCGCACTCCGCCGTCGTCCAGGCGAAAGCCAGGACCCATAGCCACAAATGCCCGTGGTTATGCGTCCGTATGGCCTCAGCCTGCCGCGACAACAAAGTTCGGTGGTAATGGGTCCTGGCTTTCGCCGGGACGACGATAGGAAAGAGCAAGCTACAATGGCTAAATCTCATGGCCCCCTGCGTGTCGGTGTCGGCGGCCCCGTCGGATCGGGCAAGACAGCGCTGATGGACCTGCTCTGCAAGACCATGCGCGAGCGCTACGACATCGCTGCGATCACCAACGACATCTACACCAAGTGGGATGCGGAATTCCTGGTGCGCTCGGGCTCGCTGACGCCGGATCGTATCGCCGGCGTCGAGACCGGCGGCTGTCCACACACCGCGATCCGCGAGGACGCCTCGATGAACCTTGCGGCGGTTGCGGACATGCGTGCGAAGTTTCCCGATCTCGACTTGGTGCTGATCGAGTCCGGCGGTGACAACCTCGCTGCCACTTTTTCCCCGGAGCTCGCCGACATTACGATCTACGTCATCGACGTGGCCGCTGGCGACAAGATTCCGTCCAAGGGCGGTCCCGGCATCACCCGGTCCGACCTCCTGGTCATCAACAAGATCGACCTTGCCCCCCATGTCGGCGCCTCCCTCGAGAAGATGCAGACGGACGCCAAGCGGATGCGCGGCGAGCGTCCGTTTGTGATGACCAACCTGAAGAAGAGCGAGGGGCTCGACCGCATCGTCGGCTTCATCGAGGCCAAGGGCGGCTTGGAGCGCGGCTTGAAGGACGGCTTGCGGAGCGCGACGACATAGCGCAGTCTTTATGGCCGTTAACACCTGCGGCCAAACTGTATCCGCGGAACAAATTTGCGGCACAGCGATTAACGCACTTGGTGTCCGGAGCAAACCTCTTTGGCCGGACGATCGGCCGGGCGAATTAAGCTTTTCGGGCGACCCAAGTTGCGTACTGATGCCTCCTCCTTCATTATCTCCCCTACTGAGGTCCACTCTGTTTCGGCACTTGGCCGTTCGAGCGGCGTTCATATGCTTCGTGTTTATTGCCGACTTCCCACCTTCTCCTGAGTAGTCGCGTGGTCCGGCTGGGTTTCATCATCGGCTTCATCGCTCTGCTCGGAGTCCTGCTCTCCGGGCTCGCGGCCTATCGCGTTCACGACCAGGAGCTGGCGCTCGACCGCATCGCGCTGGCGCGCGCAATCGACGTTCACGCGAGCCTGGTCCAGGACCGGCTGACCGAGCGTGAGCTGCTTGCGCGTGTCGCCTCGGGCCTGTTCCGCGCGCCGTCCGTGATCAAGCCCAACATGCTGGAGCCGCTGCGCTCGGCCATTTACGCCTTCAAGACCGATTTCGTGGTGGCCGGCTGGATCGCCCGCCTCAAGCCGAACGAGCTGGCCGCGGCGCAGGCGGCGATCGCGGGCGCGGGCTTTCCAAATGCGAAGATCCGCACCTACGATGACAAGCCGATCGATCCGGCCACCGTCACCCAGCCGATTGACGTGCTGTTGGACCTCGAGCCGCGGAGCGACGAGACCAAGGCGCTGCCTGGCCGCAGCTACGACCAGGATCCGGTTCTCAGCGCCATGCTGGCACGTGCCAGGGTCGAGAAGAGGTCGGTTGCCTCCGACCCGGTCCCGCTGCTGCGCGGCAACGGGCCAGTCGGAGTCATCGTGGCCGCGCCCGTGATTCCCGAAGGCGCGACCGAGCCGGCGGGCTTCATCACGTTTTCCTACGAGCTCGCCTCGCTGATGCTGACCAACGACGACATGTCGTTGTTCTCCGTCGCGCTGAAGGATCCGCGCAAGGATGGCGGCGAGCTCGTGGCCAATGACCAGGGCGTGGTCTCCACACGCATGGCCTCAGCCGACGGACCGGCGCGGTCGGCAACGCGCACGCTGAGCTTCGGCGGCCGCGATTGGCAGCTCAGCTATTACGCGAAGACCAATTCGGCACGGCGCGCCGAGCAGACAGCCATCATCGTCGCGGCGATCGGTTTCGCCATCACGGCGATGGTGTGCGGCCTGTTCGGATATGTCGCCTACAACAATTTGCGGCTCAGCCGGGAAATCCAGGTGCGGATCGGCTTCGAGCGTCGGCTGACGGCGGTGATCGACGAGCTGAACCATCGCGTCAAGAACATCCTGGCTGTGATCCAGTCGATCGTGACGCGCACGCTGCGCCACGGCTCCGATATCGACGTCGCGCGCGAGCTGCTGATCGGCCGCATTCACGCCATGTCCAACGTCGTCTCGCTGCTGAGCGAGAGCCAGTGGCAGGGTGTCAAGCTGAAGGGCCTGTTCGAGGCGCGCGCCATCCCGCATGCCGATCGCATTGCCGTCAGCGGGCCCGACATCGCGGTGAGTGCGCGCGCAGCGCAAAGCCTCTCGCTGCTGTTCTTCGAGCTCGCTTCGCATTCCGACGAGGGGCTGTCGCTGGTCGGCAAGCATCCGCACATCACGGCGAACTGGACGGTGACGGGCGAAGAGGGCGAGGAGATGTTCCATTTCCGCTGGGAGGAGCTCAACACCAGCGAAGCGACGCGCCGCCCCGATTCCGATTTCGGTTTGATCCTGCTCGATCGAGTCGCCCCTGAAGCACTCGGCGGCACCGCCAAGCGCTACTTCACCGACGCCTCCTACATCTACGAGCTGACCGCGCCGATGGAGACGGTCGTCGACATGACGGAGCGCGATCGCACCGAGAAATTTTCGGCACCGGTGCGGCCGGTGCGCTAGAGCATGATCCGGAAAAGCGTGGAGCGGTTTTCCGAAAAAAGGTGGCGCGAAGCGCCGGATGAGGGGCTTTATCCGCGAGTTCAAATCGAGAGATTGATGCGCGGAGCGAGACCCCTCATCCGTCGCGCTTAGCGCGACACCTTCTCCCACAAGAAGGCGAGAAGGGAAGACACGCGCGTAGAGGCGGCCGCTCAAGCGGCCGCCTCTACCTTCGTGCGCTTGTTCTGACTGCCGGCCTCTAGCCGCCGCTGCCGCCGATCACGGCGCGCACGGTCTCGTCCGGGCCGAAATCCTCGGCGCCGTCGACATAGAGCAGGGCCGCGAGCTTCGAGCGGGCGCGGTTGACACGGCTCTTGATCGTGCCGACCGCGCAGCCGCAGATCGAGGCCGCGTCCTCATAGGAGAAGCCGGAGGCGCCGACCAGGATCAGTGCTTCGCGCTGGTCCTGCGGAAGCTTGTCGAGCGCCGCGCGAAACTCCTCGAACTCGAGATGCGCGTTCTGCGACGGCTGCGTCTTCAGTGTCTTGGCGTAGTTGCCTTCCGCATCCTCCACCTCCCGCCGCCGCTTGCGATAGTCGGAGCGGAACAGGTTGCGCAGGATCGTAAACAGCCACGCCGGCAGGTTGGAGCCGGGTTGGAACGAGTCGATGTTGGCGAGCGCCCGCAGCAGCGTTTCCTGCACCAGGTCGTCGGCGCGATCAGCGTTGCCGCTGAGTGAGATGGCGAAGGCGCGCAGGCTCGGCACGGCCGCCAGGATGTCGTCGCGCAGGGATTCCGTGAGGGGCATTAGTCCCTCCCATTGTTGTCATTGGTTCCCCCATCGTTTTCCACCTGGGGTGTCGCTCCCGGCGCATCAAGCTTTTTGATAAGCTCCGCGAACCGGTCGGGAACGCCCTGCCGCACGACATCGTCGTACATGGCGCGCAACTGGTGCCCAATCCGAGATTGAATCTCCGGCGTGAGGCCACCCTTGCCGGGGGTCGTGTTCTTGCTTGCTTGAGACTTTAGATCTTTCATGACCTGAGATCTTTCATGACCTGTTCCACGTTTCCCCGAGTTAAGTGACTGCAAAACAGAGGCTTTTTCTCAACCGGGAGCCGTTCCCTGGATAGGCCTAATGCAAGGGCGGAGGAAAAGTTCCAGCCGTCCCGGAACTTTTCTTGAGTTCGGGCGTAGACTGGGCGAGCAGGGGAGGTCCGGGCCGCCCTTGTGTGGGTCTCGTGCGGATTGGCCCGAAGATGAATGGAGTGGGGATGTCCCGTTCACAGCTTGTTGCTGAGCACTTGCCGTTATTGCGGCGGTATGCACGTGCCCTGACGGGCAGCCAGCCGTCCGGTGACGCCTACGTCGCAGCCATGTTGGAAGCCATGCTCGGGGATCCGTCGGTGCTCGACGAGAGCCACGGACCACGGGCCGGCCTGTTCCGGCTGTTCACCCAGATATGGAATTCGGTCTCCGTCAACGACGACGCCGAGGTCACGCCCTTGCCGATGCCGCCCGAGCGGCGGCTGTCGAACATCACGCCGCTGCCGCGGCAGGCATTCCTGCTGCTGTCGCTCGAAGGATTCTCCGAAGAGGAGGTCGCCTACATCCTCAATACCGATGTTGCGGAGACACGCCGGCTCGCCGACGCCGCGGGACGCGAGATGGCGGCCGAGATCGCTACGGATGTGCTGATCATCGAGGACGAGACCTTCATCGCCATGGACCTCGAGAGTCTGGTGAAGAATCTCGGCCACAACGTCGTCGGTGTCGCCCGCACCCATTCGGATGCGGTGGCGCTCGCCAAGAACAAGCGGCCCGGCCTGATCCTCGCCGACATCCAGCTCGCCGATGGCTCCTCGGGCCTCGATGCGGTCAACGAGCTCCTGCGCACTTTCGAAGTGCCGGTGGTGTTCATCACCGCCTATCCGGAGCGCTTCCTCACCGGCGAGCGCCCCGAGCCGGCGTTCCTGATCTCAAAGCCGTTCCAGCCAGCGATGGTGTCGGCAGTGGCGAGCCAGGCGCTGTTCTTCCAGCGCAACTCGCGCAACCGCACGCCCAAGGCGCCGGCGGCGTAGAGAAGGCGCCTGCAGCGTAAGGAAGGCGCCTCGGCGCTTGATGACGATCAGATCCGGCGTGCCGAAGGTGCGCCGGATTTTTGTTGCCGGCTTACCGCGCTTGACGGCCACCGAATGCATCGCTCATACCTCGTGGAGCAGCCGCGTTGCGGCCGCTAGGCAACCGGAGACGTGTTCATGGACCAGCCGCAGCTCGATCGCCTCGCCATCCGCGACCTCGTCGAGAACTGGGCGGTGTGGCGCGATGCCGGCGACTGGGAGCGCTTTGCCACCGTCTGGCATGAGGAAGGCTGGATGTCCGCCACCTGGTTTCAGGGGCCGGCGAGGGATTTCATCCGCGTCAGCCAGGAAGGCTTTGCGAAGGGCGTACGCATCCTGCATTTCCTCGGCGGCACCAGCATCGATCTCTCCGGTGAGCGCGCCGTCGCGCAGACCAAGATGACCATCTCGCAGCGCGCGGCCGTGCATGACGTGCTCTGCGACGTCGTCTGCACCGGGCGCTTCTATGATTTCCTGGAGAAGCGGCAAGGCAAATGGGGCATCGTCCGCCGCCAGCCGATCTACGAGAAAGACCGGATCGATCCGGTCGATCCGTCGGCGACGCTCCGCCTCGATGCGCACGCTCTGGCGGCACTGCCCGAGGGCTACCGCCACCTCGCCTACATGCAGGAGCTGATCGGCTACAAGGTCAAGCGCGACATGCCGGGCCTGACCGGCGCCGAGGTCGAGAAGCTTTATGCCGAGGGACGCGAGTGGCTTGTCGCGAAGGCCAAGGAAGGCCACGTAGGCCGCACATGAAAGTCAGCCGCAGATAAAAGTAAGGCGCGACTGGCATCACCACAGTCGCGCCCTACGTCGCCGGTTTATGGGGCAGGGGGGAATAACCGGCTGCTGAGACGACTCCCAGGCGCGAAAGTCGTTCCAAGCCATTCCAAGATTTTTTGCACCCCGCGATTTTTTCGCACACGGTTAAGTGATCGTAACAGCCAAGAACTTCGGACATTCCGGCAGCGTTGTTCCGTCGATCGCCATGGGGCGAGGGACGAACACTCATGTCACAGATTCAAAAGGTATTTTTGAGCGCCGTCGCAATTGCCGCGACGCTTGGTGCAGTGCAGTTGGCCTCCGGCCATGATCTCGCCGACCGCTGGCAGGCGATTTCCGACAAGCCAGGCCACCTCGTCAATCGTGCCGGCAAGGCGGATCGGCTCGCCGAGCCGAAGCCGGCGGCGGTTTCCACCCGGACCGTCTCGATGCGGCTCAACGATCTCGCCGACACGTCGATCCTGCTGCGGGTTCCTGCGGTAATCGAGACCGGCAACGCCAAGCCTTCGCTTCTGCTGCAGAAGCAGGGTCGCAGCAAGCCGACGGTCGCCTGCGAGCCGATGGTGAGTTCGCTCACCGAGGTCGCAAAGCTGCTTCAGCCTGGTCGCTGCGTGACCTGATACCGCTCGTTGCGAGCCAAGAACGCGGTTCACCTTTTCCCGCTCGGGAGAGGTACCTGAGCAATAGGTCGTATTCAATTTGCTCTGGCGTTCATTCGGCCGGCTCGGCCGAGGCGTCTTCAGGCGCGCCAGCGCGGCTCGCCAAGATTCCGAGCGCGACGCCGCCGATGGCCAGGATCGGCAGCAGGCGCTTGACGCCGATGGCACGGACGATCTGAAGCCCGGTTGCGAGCAGCATGGGATCGGCCAGCATGCTGTGCGCCGCCGACTTCGCTGCGCGCTCGGCGGCGATGCGGGCGCGATTCTCCACGGCCCGCTTGTAGCCCAAATACGTGCCGGCCGCTGCGAGCGTGAGCAGGAAGAAGACCCCGGCGCCGGTGAGGCACGCCTGCACCGGACCATATTTCTCCAGGACCGCGATGAACGCTGCCGCGCACAGGAAGCTTGTCGTGATGAAGAGCGCGAGGGCGGCGCCTGCAGCAAGCGAGGTCAGCCGCAGCGTCGTGCCGGTCGAGGCGCTGATGCTGTCGATGATGCGCTGAAACATGGCCTTGCTCCTCAACCCCCACACGCCGGCGGCGGCGCGGAGCGCCGCCATCAATTCAATGAACGGTCGTTCCGCATCGTCAGCGACGCCAGGCGATGCCGATCAGGAAGCCGATGCCGAGTGCGAGCCCGACGGTCGCGAGCGGGCGCTGCGTGATCGCGTCCTCCAGCGTCTCCTCGATCGAGCCGTAGGCGTCCTGTGCAGCGTCCATCATCGCGCTGCCGCGGTCCGACATGTCCTCCATCGTCGAATCCATGTTCTGGCGCGCCTGGCGATAGCCGCGCCGCGCCTGCTTGCCGGCGGAATTGGCGAAGGTGTTGAGCGCATCGGTGATCTGTTCTGTGAGGGTTGCGATATCGCTTTTCACGGCTGCTACATCCTTCTCGAGGCGTTCTCTGGTGGCTTTGTCGGTCCAGTCGCTCATCCCGGTTTCGCCATTGGTCGTCGACATCACGAGCTCCGAATTGTTGGCGGCTGAGATGACCGGGAAACGTTTCGCCATCGCGTAAGTTCCGTTACCGGAAACCGGTCAGTCCTGCGGAAGCTGCGGCGAATCCGCCGGCAAAAGATGCTCCTTCACGATCAGGGCGACGATCAGCAGCGGCGACGACAGGAAGGCGCCAACCGGTCCCCACATCCAAGTCCAGAACGCCAGCGCGAGCAGGACGGCCAGTGCGTTCAGCGCCAGGTGCCGGCCGATGATCGTCGGCGTGACGAAGTGCCCTTCCATGAAGGTGATGCCGCCGAAGGCGAGCGCGGCGGCGAGGCCGCCGCCGATGGTCGGGAAGGCGACAAGCCCCACCACCACCAGCACCGCGAACATCGCGATCGGCCCGATGATCGGGATGAAGTTCAGCGTCGCGGCGAGTGCGCCGAGCCCGGCGGGATTGGGCATGCCGGTGAGCGCGCAGACGATCCCGGTGGCGATGCCGACGCCGATATTGATGACGGTCACGGTCAAGAGGTAATTGCCGAGATGAATCTCGATCTCGTTGAGGATCCGAAGCGTGCGCAGTCGCGCGTCGTGGTCGCTGAAAGTCATGATCAGCGCCCGCCGCAGGTCGCGCCAGCTCGCGATGAACAGGATCAGGGTGGCGAAGAACAACAGGAATTCGGTGAAGGTCGGTGACAGGAATTCCAGCGTCGGCTGCACCCATTCAAATTTCGGCATCTGGAAGCTCGGCAGCCCATCCGGGCTGCCGCCGACCATCGTCTGCAGCTCCTGCCAGAACGCGAGCGGCCGATCGAAGACGTGCAGCTTCTCCTTCAGCTCCGCACCCAATTCCGGCAGGCGCGAGCGCCACTCCATCGCCGGCGAGGCGATCAGCGCGACGACGAAGGCGACGACGGTGGTCACCGCGATCACGATCAGCACCGCGCCGAGCGCGCGCGGTACCTTCCGCCGCTCCAGGAAGCTCGCCGCCGGCGACAGCATCGTGCCGGTGACGAAGGCCATCACGACGGGCAGGAAGAACGCCTTGCCGACATACAGCACGGCGGCGATCGCAATCACCAGCAGCCCCGCCAGCGCAAACGCGACGAACTCGGTACGACGGATGATGGGCGGCAGCTCGCGGTGGCTGTCGGAAAGTGGTGCGCCCTCGCCGTTGCCGGGAATGAGACGTTCACTGGGAAGGACGCGCACAATACCTCTCCCGCACGGAAAATCTGCTCCGCGCGCCCATTGATGAAGCCACAACGCGCCAGGCGTATGTGGGTTCCGTCGCGCCTTCGCGAAGAAGCACTCGCTTGACTGTGACGTCGCTGCCGCAAAGGGCCTCGGAACCTGAGTCGGTCCCGCGGCGTTTGTTGGGGCAGTGCGTCATCACCCAGATGCACACATCCCATGGGGCAGCACATGACAAAGTTATCTGCAGTCCGCCGCCGCTTCTCGCCGCGCGCCGCCACCGCGCTTGCCTTCGCGACCGCATTGTTGACCGCGCCGTTCGGCGCCGCGCACGCCCAGATGTTCGGTTATGCGCCGATGCAGCCGCTGGCGTATTCGCACGGCCAGGCTGCTCCGCAGGCCACCCTGAGCGAGGAGCCGCAAACCTCCGACGATACCGCGCTGCCCGAGCGCCTTCGCCGGCAGATCGTCAGCTTCGACCGCAGCGAGCCGGCCGGTACCATCGTCATCGATACCGGCAACACCTATCTCTATTATGTGCTCGGCAACGGCCGCGCCATTCGCTATGGCGTCGGTGTCGGCCGCGAGGGCTTCACCTGGTCGGGCGTGCAGAACGTCGCGCGCAAGGCGGAATGGCCGGACTGGCATCCGCCGGCCCAGATGATCGCGCGCCAGCCCTATCTGCCGCGTTTCGTCGCCGGTGGCCCGGGCAATCCGCTCGGCGCACGCGCGATATATCTCGGCTCGAGCGAATACCGGATCCACGGCACCAACGATCCCACCACGATCGGCAAGTTCGTCTCCTCCGGCTGCATCCGCATGACCAACGAGGACGTCATCGACCTGTTCGGCCGCGTCAATCTCGGCGCCAGGGTCGTGGTGCTGCCGAAGAACGCGCCGCTGATGGCCAAGGGAAGCGGGGGCGACAGGAGCGGCGATCCCGTGCGCAAGCGCCCGGCGGTGACGACGCAGCCTTCCGGCCGCCAGGCCCTGAACATCTCGGCGTCGTCGTGAACTGAAGAGTACATGAGGTCGCATGACGAGACGTTCGATCAGCAAACCGGCCCTGACCGCGGCGGCGCTATTTGCCGCCGCCTCCCTCAGCCTCGCGCTGACGACGCCGCCAGCGTATGCGGAGGATTTCTTCTCGGCGCTGTTCGGCGGTTTCCGCCTGCGGCCGCCGCCACAGATCCAGTTGCCGTTCCCGACCGACGACATGCCGCGTTACGACACACCACGCTCGCGGGCGGTCTACGGCGGCGGCGCGGCCTATTGCGTGCGCGGTTGCGACGGACGCTACTTCCCGGCGCAAGGGAATGACGCCGAGAGCAAGGCGCAATCCTGCAAGAGCTTTTGCCCGGCCGCGGAAACTTCGCTGGTCTATGGCAGCAACATCGACGACGCCACGACCGACAGCGGACAATCCTATTCCGACCTGCCGAACGCATTCCGCTATCGCAACGAGATCGTGACGGGCTGCACCTGTAACGGCAAGGACACGGTCGGACTCGCGCCGGTCAAGGTCGAGGACGACCCGACGTTGCGCAAGGGCGACATCGTCGCCGGCCGGAACGGCCTGGTCGTCGCCAATCGCAACGCCGACGATCGCGGTGGCGGCGCGATGAACTTCTCCCCGCTGCCGGCGAAGGTCCGCGCCAAATTCCGCCATCTGCCGGTGGTCGCGAAGGAGTAGGGACGGTGGGGTAGGGCGGTCGGGTCATCGCTCCACCGTCGTCCTGGCTTTCGCCAGGACGACGTCGCGTGAGTTGCGACACTCCCGCCTCAATCTCCGCCTTCGCCGGGACGACACTGAGGGTGTGACGCCGCCGCGCCCTACGCCGCCCGGATCTTGCCGAGGAAGTCGCTGACCTGCTGGTCGAGCTGATGGCTCTGGGTTTCCAGCATCTCCGAAGCCTGTCTCACGTTCTCCGCCGCGCCGGCCGCGGTGTCGGCGTCGGCTTTGACGCCGGTGATGTTGTCCGAGACGTTCTTGGTGCCCTGCGCCGCATATTGCGTGCTGCGGGTGATCTCCTGCGTTGCCGCACCTTGTTCCTGCACGGCGGCGGCGATGGCGGTGGCAACCTCGTTGACCTCGCCGATGATACCGCCGATTGCCTGGATCGCGTTGATGGCGTCGCCCGCGACCCTCTGGATGTCGGCGATCTGCTCGGAGATCTCCTCGGTCGCTTTCGCCGTCTGGCTCGCCAGCGACTTCACCTCGGATGCAACCACCGCAAAGCCGCGGCCTGCCTCGCCGGCGCGCGCCGCCTCGATCGTGGCGTTGAGCGCCAGCAGGTTGGTTTGGGCCGCGATGGTGTTGATCAGGCCGACGACCTCGCCGATACGCCCGGCAGACTTCGCCAGGCCCTGCACGGTGCCGTCGGTCTCGCGCGCCTGGCTGACGGCGCGGCCGGCGATCCCTGCGGCATGCGCGGCCTGCTGGCTGATATCGTTGATCGAGGCGCTGAGCTCCTCGGCCGCCGAAGCGACGCTGTCGACGCTCATGGAGGCGTCGCCTGAGGCCTTGCCGGCCATCTGTACCCGTTCGTTGGTCTGACGCGAGACCGCGGAGAGTTCTGAAGAGGTCTTGCGCATCTCGCCCGAGGCCTGGTTTAGCCGGTCGAGGGTGTTGCGCACCATGCCCTCGAACTCGCCGACATGAAGCTCGATTGCCCGTTGACGCGCTGCCGCGACCGAATTGTGCTCGCGCTCCTGCGCCTCGATTCTCAGCTTGTCGGCCGCCTGCTGCTTGAATGTCTCCAGCGCGCCGGCGAGCGCGCCGATCTCGTCCTGGCGGTCGAGATAGCCGCTGTCGACCGTCAGGTCGCCGCCAGCGACCTTGAGCACGGCGTCACGGATATTGTGCAGGGGGCGGATGACGCGGCGGGTGACCGTGATCATCGCGCCGGCCGTCAGCAGTATTGCGAACAGCAGCATCGCGAGCTGCACCGCGAGCGCACGACCCGCCGCCGCGTACTGGACGGCAGAATCGTCGCGGGCCTCGTCGAGCGCGCGCTCGGCCACCGCGACCGCGGTGCCCATGCGCTGCGAGGTCAGCGGCGTCCACTGATCGGCGCTCATGTCGGTTTTCGAGCCGACCATGATCTGGTCGATCAGCCGGTCGCGTAGCGCGAGATAGTCCGGATTGAAATAGGCGGCCTTGGCCGCGCCCATCGCGCTGGCGAGCTCCGGAGACAGCTTCATGCCCAAGGTCGAGGATTCCAGCCCGCTCCATGCGTTCTCGATCGCGCCGACGGATTTGGTGTAGGTCTGCTGCGCTTCCAGCGGCAGGCTCCCGGTCGCGACCAACCCGCTGGCGACGAGGTCCGAGGCCTCGCCAGCGGTATTGCGCAAGAGCCAGGCGGCCTGCTTGATCGACAGGAGCTGGTCGATCAGCGGATCGTTGTGATTGACGACTGCGGTCAGTCGCGCCGAGATCGTCTCGAGCGTTCCGAGCAGTGCGCCGGTCTGGTCCGTGTACTCCTTCGACAGCGCCGCCCGCCGCGCCTTCTTCGGCTTACGCATCTCGTCCCAGGCTTCGGTCTGGAGCGCCCCCAGCTTGTCGAGTTGCCGGTTCAACTGATCCAGCAGCGTCGCCTCCTCGGCGAACGGGATCGACGGCAGCAGCGCAGCGGTGGCGCGGATCGCCGGCACCTCGGCGTCGTGAATGCCACGGAGGAATTTTTCGATCTCGGGTGACACCGGCGCCTCGCCGTTCAGCACCCGGGGCGTCGACGAGCGGTCGGTGCGCAGATTGTGCATCGCCTTGAAGGCATTTGCGGAGGCCTCGGCGACGGCCGCGATGTGGCCGGTCGCGCGCAGCCGCTCCCAGGATTGCCAGGCGGTCGTTACCAGCAGCGCCACCACGCAAGCGGCGAGAAGTGCGATGACGGACTGGAGCAGCGCCGAAACAGTCAGACGTCGAAGCATGATGGAATCCCCCCGAACCCCGCATTTTTTCGCAAAAAGGGATAAATAGACCTGTAACGCGCACGTTACGTGCTCGACGAAGCCTGCGACTTGTGCGCGGAGAGCGGACAAGTCGCGGGCTTAACAGATCGTTACCGGTGAATTCTGCGAGCGCTCCGCCCGACGCCGGCTTGGCAACCGGAAATTGCAGTGACTTGCCGACGTGGAACCGGGAATGCGTGGCTCGCGTTAGGACATCGTTAGGAATCGCCTGAAGGGGGCTTTGCAATGCTGATCGGCGTACTTGTCACCTTTCTCGTCGTTATTCTCGTTCTTTATCTCATCAACATGCTGCCGATGGATGGCCGCGCCAAGCAGATTGCGCGCATCATCGTCATCATTATCGGTGTCGTGTCGCTGCTGAAATATCTCACGGTGTTCTAGCGGAGCAGCGAATCCAAGCTCAATTTGTTCGATGTCGTCCTGGCGAAAGCCAGGACCCATTACCCCAGGATTCAGTTGCGGCGCGGCACTGCGAGCAGCAAGTGTGCTAGCACGCAGAGCGGTGGTAATGGGTCCTGGATCGGCGCTCGCTATTGGACAACGCTGCGCGTTGCCAAGCGCTCGCTTGCCCAGGACGACGATGATGGATTCATCGGCGCAGCTACGAGCCTTCCAACAAAAAAGCCCCGGCGTGCGCCGGGGCTGGTTGCATGCCGCTCTAGTGCAGCGACTTGAGCCAGTCGTCGACGTCCTGACGAACCTGGTCCTTGGCTCTGCCGTAGCGTTCCTGGAGCCGGCCTTCGAGTTGTTCGCGACGGCCCTCGATCAGCCTGAGGTCATCGTCAGTGAGCTTGCCCCACTTCTCCTTGGCCGAGCCCTTGAACTGCTTCCAGTTTCCTTCGATCCGATTCCAGTCCATGACCATCTCCAATCGGTTGATGGCCGGACAACGCGACCGGCGCGCCGCCGTTCCGCTGCGCGCCGCGACGTTTCGCCTGATCAGCCCAGGGCCTTGGCCTCGCGGCGGCGGGCGGTGAGGATGTATTCGGTGTAGCCGTTCGGCTGCGTACGGCCCTTGAAGACGAGGTCGCACGCGGCCTTGAAGGCGACGCCGTCGAAGGACGGCGCCATCGGCTTGTAGAGCGCGTCGCCTGCGTTCTGCTTGTCGACGACGACGGCCATGCGCTTCAGCGATTCCATCACCTGTGGCTCGGTGATGACGCCCTGATGCAGCCAGTTGGCGAGATGCTGGCTGGAGATGCGCAAGGTCGCACGGTCTTCCATCAGGCCGACGTCGTGAATGTCGGGCACCTTGGAGCATCCGACGCCCTGGTCGATCCAGCGCACGACATAGCCCAGAATGCCCTGGCAGTTGTTGTCGATCTCCTGCTTGACGTCGTCGGGCGCCCAGTTCGACTTCGACACCGGAATGGTGAGGATGTCGGAAAGTTTCGCGCGCGGACCGCCCTTGGCGAGCTCCTGCTGGCGCGCGATCACGTTGACCTGGTGATAGTGCAGCGCATGCAGCGTGGCTGCGGTCGGCGAGGGCACCCAGGCGGTGGTGGCGCCGGCCTGCGGATGTGCGAGCTTCTGGGCCAGCATGTCCGCCATCTTGTCGGGCGCGGCCCACATGCCCTTGCCGATCTGGGCATGGCCGGGCAGCCCGTCGATCAGGCCCATGTCGACGTTCCAGTCCTCATAGGCCTTGATCCACGCTTGCGCCTTCATCTCGTTCTTGCGGATCATCGGACCCGCTTCCATCGAGGTGTGGATCTCGTCGCCGGTGCGGTCGAGGAAGCCGGTGTTGATGAAGACGATGCGCTTCAAGGCCTGCTGGATGCAGGCCTTGAGGTTGACGGTGGTGCGCCGCTCCTCGTCCATGATGCCGACCTTGAGCGTGTTCTCCGGCAGCGACAGCATCTTCTCGACGCGCCCGAAGATCTCGCAGGTCAGCGCCACCTCGTCGGGGCCGTGCATCTTCGGCTTGACGATATAGACCGAGCCGGTGCGACTGTTCTTGACCTTGGACAGGCCCTTGAGGTCGTGGATAGCGAGAAGGCCGGTGACGGCGGCATCGAGGATGCCTTCCGGAATCTCCTCGCCCGTCTCGTCCAGTACCGCGTCGGTGAACATGTGGTGACCGCAGTTGCGGATCAGGAGCAGGCTGCGGCCATGCAGCTTGACTTCGCCCTTGCCGTCCGGCGTCTTGTAGCTGCGGTCGGCGTTGAGCGCACGCGTCAGCGTCTTGCCGCCCTTTTCGAAATCTGCCGACAGCGTGCCGTCCATCAGGCCGAGCGTGTTGCGATAGACCAGCACCTTGTCCTCGGCATCGACCGCGGCGACCGAGTCCTCCATGTCGAGGATGGTGGAGACCGCGGCCTCCATGATCATGTCGGCGACGCCGGCCGGATCGTCCTTGCCGATCGGGTTATTGCGGTCGATCTTGACCTCGACGTGCAGGCCGTTGTTGACGAGCAGCACCGCGGAAGGTGCCGCCGTATCGCCCTGGAAGCCCGCGAACTGGCCTGCGTTCTTCAGCGCGGTGGCATTGCCGCTCTTCAGCTTCACCGCGAGCTGGCCGGCGACGACGCTGTAGGCGGTGACGTCGGTGTGGCTGCCGGTCGCCAGCGGCACGGCAGCATCGAGGAACGCCTTGGCCTTGGCGATCACCTTGTCGCCGCGCGCCTTGTTGTAACCCTTAGCCGTATTGGAAGGATCATGCGGGATCGCGTCGGTGCCGTAGAAGGCGTCATAGAGCGAGCCCCAACGCGCGTTCGCCGCGTTCAGCGCGTAGCGCGCATTGGTGAGGGGCACGACGAGCTGAGGGCCGCAGATATTGCCGATCTCCTCGTCGACATTGGCTGTCTCGACCTTCTGCGTCGCCGGCTCGGGCAGGAGATAACCGATCTCCTTCAGGAACGCGGTGTAGGCATCGATGTCGAACGGCTTGCCCTTGTTGGCGCGGTGCCAGTCGTCGATCTTGGCCTGGAGCGTGTCGCGAACCGCAAGCAGCGACCGGTTTTTCGGCCCAAGATCCCCAAGGATGGCGGCCAGCCCGGCCCAGAACGCGTCCGGCGCGATGCCTGTCTTCGGGGCCGCTTCCTTGGCGATGAAATCAAACAGGACCGGGGCGATCTTCAATCCATGGGCGTCGACGCGTTTCATGATGGGCTTTCTTGTTGGAATTGGCTGTTTTGGGCTGCTTTTGACCCGACAGCAGCAAAATGCGCCCGCAAAGGACGGCTTCGGGGCCCTATTAGCCCCAAAACCGGGGCCGTGAGAAGGCCCCTAAACGCTTGTCAAAATGTCAAGAAGTGGTGCGGCTTAGCGTGCTGAGCTCTTGCTCAGAAGGGAGCCTCGATCGCGAAGCAGGCACAGTGCGCTCCCTCCCCCTTGCAGGGGAGGGCGGGGGAGGGGGTAGCCCAAGAAAAGGTGTGTCCGAAATCGACGGAGCGAGCGCTTCGCTTAATGATTGAGAGAGTATGCCGTGTGGCACCCCTCCCTAGCCCTCCCCCGCAAGGGGGGAGGGGACGCGGTCGCTTGTGCGGATCAAGCGCGACGCCTCTCGCGAAAGAGCCGCCTCAAATATTCGCCGCGAGGTCGACCATCTCGTCGAACAGCACGCCGGTCGCCTTGAGCATGCGCTCGATCTCATCCGTCGCATCCGCGACCGTCCGCGCCGAGGTGTCGATCACGAGCTCGGCGGCCTTGGGCGTCTCGTAGTCGTTGCCGATGCCGGTGAAGGCGGCAAGCGCGCCGGCTCTAGCCTTCTTGTAGTGGCCTTTGGGGTCACGCTCCTCGCACACGGCTGCCGGCGTTGCGACATGGATCTCGCGAAACGCGGTGTCGGCGATGCGGCGCGCGGCGGCGCGGTCCTCGCGGGCCGGCGAGACGGCGGCGACGATCGCGATATGGCCGTTGCGCGCCAGATGCGTGGCGACTTCGGCGAGGCGGCGGATATTCTCGCTGCGATCGGCGGTGGAGAAGCCGAGATCGCCGTTGAGTCCGGCGCGCAGCGTGTCGCCGTCGAGCAGGATGGGAGAGCCGCCATTCGTAAACAGCCGCCGCTCCAGCGCCTTCGCCAGCGTCGACTTGCCGGATGCGGGCAGGCCGGTGAGCCAGATCACCGCGCCGTTGTGACGGTAGCGCGCGGAGCGCTCGTCGGGCCGCAGCGCCGATTCCACCGGCACGATGTCGACGGGCACGGCGCGCTGGCCGGCATCGACGGACAGCACCAGGCCGCCGCCGGCGATGCGTCCCGACACCTCGATCACGAGGCGCCCGGTGCGCGGATTCTCGGTGTAGGGATCGGTTGCGATCGGATTGGAAAGAGAGATGTCGATCTCGCCGACATGGTTGCGGCCGATCGCCTTGTTCTCGGTGCTCGACAATTCGCCGGGATCGACCGCCTTCTCGATCGCGACAACCGTGGCGCGGCTCTCCTTCGGTCCACAGCGCACCAGGAGCTGGTCGCCCTTGGCAAGCGGCTTGTCGTGCAGCCAGAAGATACGCGCGCGCAGCCGTCGCGTGTCGCGCGGCGCGGTGCCAGCATGCGCGACGATGTCGCCGCGTTCGACGAACAGTTCGCGGTCGAGCGTGATGCCGACCGATCGTCCCGCGCCCTGCCGCGTCGCGACCGGCGTCACCGGCCAGCTCTCGACCGTCTTGATCTTCGCGATCTTGCCGGCGGGCATGATCACGATCTCGTCGCCCGCTTTGAGGCTGCCGGATTCGATGCGGCCCGCGACGATGCGGCGGTCGTCGAACTTGTAGATCGCCTGAACGGGCAGGCGCAGTGCCAGCGTTTCGAGCGGGCGCGCAGGCTCGAGCCGGTCGAGCGCCTCGACCACGGTCGGACCTTTGTACCAGCCGATGCGGTCGGTACGTTCGGCGACGCCGTCGCCGTCACGGGCGGAGATCGGGATGATCGCGGTCGGCGTCACGCCGAGGCCCTCGAGATGTGTGGAGATCTCGTCGCTGATCGCCTTGAAGCGGTCGGCGGCGAAGTCGACGCGATCCATCTTGTTGACGACGATCGCGACCTGCTTCACGCCAAGCAGATGCAAGAGATAGCCGTGCCGCCGGGTCTGGTCGCGCACGCCTTCGAGCGCGTCGATGATCAGCACCGCGCCGTCGGCCTGCGAGGCACCGGTGATCATGTTGCGCAGGAATTCGGCGTGGCCGGGCGCGTCGATCAGCACGATGTCGCGCGAATTGGTGCGGAATCGGATCTGCGTGGTGTCGATGGTGATGCCCTGGTCGCGCTCGGTCTGCAGCGCATCGAGCAGGAACGACCATTCGAACGGCATGCCGCGCCGCGCGCTGACGGCTTTGAGCATCTCGAGCTTGCCTTCGGGCAGGCTGCCGGTCTCGTGCAGGAGACGGCCGACCAACGTCGACTTGCCATGGTCGACATGGCCGACGATGACGATGCGGACTTGCGGTCGCGTCGTGCCATTTGGCATCGACGTGGTGCCGTTCGGAGTGGCGGGCGAAGCCGTGGTGACGATCATGTTCATAGCCGCGTTACGTCCTGAGGTCAGAGATAGCCGGCGACGCGCAGGCGCTCGAAGGCGTCCTCGGTCTCGTGGTCGAGCGCGCGGCCGGCGCGCTCCGGCACCTTGGTCTGTTCGAGCTCGATCAGGATCTCGTCGATGTTCGCCGCCGTCGAATTCACCGGGAAGGTGATGTCGGCATCGCCCAATGAGCGGTAGCGCTTGCCGTTCTGCGACAGATAGAGCGGGATGATCGGAATGTTCTCGCGCTTGGTGTAGGCCCAGATGTCGGCCTCGGTCCAATGCAGGATCGGATGGATGCGCAGATGCGCGCCCGGGGGCGGCGAGGCGTTGAACTGGTCCCAGAATTCCGGCGGCTGGTCGCGCACGTCCCAATTGCCTTCGAGCCCGCGCGGCGAGAACACGCGCTCCTTGGCGCGCGTCGCCTCCTCGTCGCGACGGATGCCGGCGATCAGGCCGTCGAAGCCGTATTTGGCGAGCGCCATCTTCAGACCTTCGGTCTTGCGCGCGGCCGACCGCGCCGCCGGCGGCAAGGTCGGATCGACGGCATCGATCGGCGGGCAGGGATCGACGCGGAGGTCGAGCTCCCACTCTTTCCCGTAGTGATCGCGGAAGCGATACATCTCCGGAAACTTCTTGCCGGTATCGACGTGAAGGGCCGGGAACGGCATGCGGCCGAAGAACGCCTTGCGCGCCAGCCAGATCATGACGTTGGAATCCTTGCCGAGCGACCACAGCAGGGCGATCTTCTTCAGCCGGGCGAAGGCTTCCCGGAAGATGTAGATGCTCTGCGCCTCGAGCTGATCGAGGTGGTCCATGCTCGGGGCAAGGTCGGCAGAAAATTCTTGCGCGCGCACGCGCTCGGCGAGCGCTGGGCTGCTCAGTCCGTCGGCTGCGGAATCGTCCTTGAGAAGATGCATCTCTGTCACTTTGCGTTTGGAGGCGAAAATTCTATAGTTGCAGTGCAGAAGAGAAGAAAAAATTTTCTCTTTGCGCGCTAGAAACGACACATATATAGAAAATAATTCCAGTCAACCCCGAATTGGGGGAAGCGAGTATCGCATGCGGTTCTTGCCGGTGTTCCTCGATCTCAAGGCCGGTCCGGTGGTTCTCATCGGCGCGGGCGAGCTTTTGCGCGCCAAGCTGCGCGTGCTCGCCGCAGCCGGTGCGCGCATCCGCGTGCATGCGATCGACGGCAATCATGACCTCGGCGGGCTTGCTCCCGACGACGTGGCGCGCATCGAATTCGCTGTCGGCGATCCGTTGACTGCCGACCTTGCTGGCGTCATCGCCATCGTCTGCGCCGGGGCGGGCGACATTGGGGTGGCGATGTCGGTTCGCGCCAAGGCGCTCGGCCTGCCCGTCAACGTGATGGACGACCTCGAGCATTCCAGCTTCATCTTCCCGGCAATCGTCGATCGCGGCGATGTCGTGGTCGCAGTCGGCACCGGCGGCACCTCGCCGGTGGTCGCGCGGCGCGTCCGCGAGAAGATCGAGGCACTGCTGCCGGCCCGCATCGGCGAGCTCGCCGAGTTCATCGGCGGCTTCCGCAAATCCATCAACGAGCGCATCGCCGAGTTTCCGCTGCGCCGCCGCTTCTGGGAGCGCGTGATCGATGGTCCGATCGGCGCCTCCGTGCTCGCCGGCCGCAAGGGCGAGGCGGAAGCTGCGCTTGCGCAAATTTCCGATCCGTCCGCCTTCGCACGCGCTGGCAAGCCGGAGGGCTCCGTGACGCTGGTTGGCGCCGGCCCCGGCGATCCTGATCTGCTCACCATCAAGGCGCTGCGCGCGTTGCAGGATGCCGATATCGTCTTTCATGACGAGCTGGTCTCGGTGGAAATTCTCGACCGCATCCGCCGCGACACCACCCGCGTTGCCGTCGGCCGCCGTGTCGGCAAGCCCGGCATCGGACAGGACGCCATCAACAGGCGGATGATCGAGGCCGCACAGGCCGGACAGCGCGTGGTGCGGCTGAAGGGCGGCGATCCCTTCGTGTTCGGCCGCGGGGGTGAAGAGATCGAAGCGCTGCGAGCGGCTGGCGTTGCCTATTCGATCATTCCCGGCATCACCGCTGGCATCGGCGGCGCCGCCGATTTCGAGGTGCCGCTCACCTACCGCCATGAAGCGACCCGCGTCACCTTCCTTACCGCGCACAAGGCGCGCGACGCCGAGACCGTCGACTGGTCGACGCTGACCGACACCAGGATGACCGTCGTCGTCTACATGGGCATGACTGCAGCGCCCGCCGTGCGCGCAGGCTTGTTCGCCGCGGGACGTTCACCAGAGACGCCGGTCGGCGTGTTTGCCCGCGTCACCCGGCCCGATGCACAAGCCGCGATCGGCACGCTGCGTGACCTGCCCGAGCTCGTCAGGCGGACCAATGGCGGTCCTGCCATTCTCATCATCGGCGAGGTGGTCCGGCATGCCGGTTCCCTTCGCCGTGAAACCCCCAAGCAAATCATCTCAGACCTGTTGGATGCAGCCGAATGACCTCCCCACTTGAACAGAAGAAGATCCGCATCGCCGGCCCCTCGGTCGTCACTGCCAACCGCACCTGGGATGGTGCGGTGGTCTATCGCACCGCCGCCAAGGACTGGTCCGCCGACCTCTCGCAGGCCGCGATCGTGTGCAACTCCGATGACGCGAAAGCGTTGCTCGCGGAGTCCGTTGCTGATGACGTCGGCGCCGTGGGCGCCTATATCGCCCCGGTGCAGGTCGGCGACGACGGCAAGATCGAACCCGGCAATCTGCGCGAACAGATCCGCCGCACCGGTGTGACCATCGGGCAGCCGGTCCAGGCTTAAGGCACTTTTTATGTACGCTTACGATGAAATCGACCGCACGCTGGTCAACGAGCGTGTCTCGGAATTTCGCGACCAGGTGAAGCGGCGCCTTTCCGGCGAGCTCACCGAGGACGAATTCAAGCTCCTGCGGCTTCAGAACGGCGTCTATCTGCAACTGCACGCCTATATGTTCCGCGTCGCGATTCCCTATGGCACGTTGGCGTCGAAGCAGTTGCGACGACTGGCGCATGTCGCGCGGACCTACGATCGCGGCTACGGCCATTTCACCACGCGGCAGAACATCCAGTTCAACTGGATCAAGCTCGCCGAGCTGCCGGATGCGCTGGCCGATCTCGCCGAGGTCGGCATCCATGCGATGCAGACTTCCGGCAACAACATGCGCAATGTCACCTCGGACCAATGGGCCGGCGTCGCCCCGGGCGAGATCGAGGATCCCCGCATCTGGTCGGAGCTGATCCGCCAGCACACCACGCTGCATCCCGAGTTCTCGTTCCTGCCGCGAAAGTTCAAGATCGCGATCACCGCGTCGGACCATGACCGCGCCGCGATCAAGATTCACGACATCGGCCTCAGGCTGGTCAGGAACGAGAAGGGCGAGACCGGTTTCGAAGTGCTGGTTGGCGGCGGTCTCGGCCGCACGCCGTTCATCGCCAAGACCATCAAGCATTTCGTGCATGGCCGCGATATCCTGAGCTATATCGAGGCGATCTTACGCGTCTACAACCAGTACGGCCGCCGCGACAACATCTACAAGGCGCGCATCAAGATCCTGGTGCACGAGCTCGGCATCGAGAAATTCTCCCGCGAGGTCGAGGACGAGTGGCAGCACATTCGCAACTCCTCGCTCCAGATCGACGATGAGGTGATCGAGGACATCCGCTCGCGCTTCACCTATCCGGCCTATGAGAAGCTCCCGCACATGCCGGACGAGCTGCGCCAGGCCGCGGCCGATCCGGACTTCGAGGCGTGGCGCAAGAACTCGGTCGCCGCGCACAAGGTCCAGGGCTATTCCATCGTCACGATCTCGCTGAAGCCGACCGGCAAGCCTCCGGGCGATGCCACTGCCGAGCAGATGGATGCACTCGCCGATCTCGCCGACAAATATTCCTTCGGCGAAATCCGCGTCGGCCACGAGCAGAACCTGGCGTTGCCGCACGTCGCCAAGCGCGACCTGCCGGCGCTGTGGAAGGCGCTCGACAAGCTCGGGCTGGCTACGCCGAACGTCAACCTGATCACCGACATCATCGCCTGCCCCGGGCTCGACTATTGCTCGCTGGCGAATGCGCGCTCGATCCCGATCGCGCAGGAGTTGACGCGGCGGTTCGCCAATCACGAGCTCGCCAACCTGATCGGGCGGCTGCACATCAACATCTCGGGCTGCATCAATGCCTGCGGCCATCACCATGTCGGCCATATCGGCATTCTCGGCGTCGAGAAGAACGGCGAGGAGGTCTATCAGATCACCATCGGTGGCCGCGCCGACGAGAATGCCGCGCTCGGCAATCTGATCGGCCCCGGCGTGAAATTCGACGAGGTCGCCGACGTCGTCGAGGACGTCGTGGAAGCCTATCTCGCGTTGCGCGAACGTCCGGAAGAGCTGTTCATCGACACGGTGAAACGTCTCGGCGTCGAGCCCTTCAAGGAGCGTGTCTATGCCACTCGTTAACGGCGGAAAGATCGTCGACGACAGCTTCACCAAGCTCGCCGTCGACACGCCGCTGCCCGAAAGCGGCGACATCCTGGTGCCGGCTGAGCGCTTCCTCAGCGATGCGGAGGCCTTCCTCGCGCGCGCCGGCAAGGTCGGCGTGATCTGGCCGAACAACCGCGACGTCGACGAGCTCGTGCCCTATCTCGGCAGGCTTGCGGCGGTGGCGCTGGTGTTTCCGACCTTCCGTGATGGACGCGCCTACAGCCAGGCGCGGCTCTTGCGCGAGCGCTTCGACTATCGCGGCGAGCTGCGCGCAACCGGACAGGTGCTGCGCGACCAGTTCGTGTTCATGCTGCGCGCGGGCTTCGATGCCTTCGACGTCAAGAAGCAGGCCGACGCGGAAGCCTTCATGCAGACCGCCAAGCGCTATTCGGTGTTCTATCAGCCGACCGGAGATGGCCGCATCACGGCGCTGCACCGGCGCATGCAGCTCCGCCATTCCGAGGGTGTTGGCACGTGAACGCGATCGCGCCTCAGGTTTCGTCCACGCCGGTATCCGCATTGCCCTCGGCGGAAGAACTCGCCCGCAGCCTGCGCGATGCGTCACCCGCGGAGATCATCGCCGCGGCGCTGAAGGCGGTTGGCCGCGACAAGCTCGCACTCGTCTCGTCCTTCGGCACGGAATCGGCAACGCTGCTCAAGGTGATGGCGGACGTCGATGCCGCCATCCCCGTGATCTTCCTCGATACCGGCTGGTTGTTCGAGGAGACGCTGGCCTACCGCGACACGCTGATTGCGACGCTCGGGCTGCAGGACGTCCGTTCGATCAAGCCGGCGGAGGAGACACTGTCGCGCGAGGATCCGGACCGCGAGCTCTGGTTCTCCGATCCGGACGCCTGCTGCCGCATCCGCAAGGTCGAGCCGCTGGCGCGTGCGCTAAAGCCGTTCTCGGCCTGGATCAATGGCCGCAAGCGCTTCCAGGGCAACGCGCGCGCCGACATTCCAGTGGTCGAGGACGATGGCGCGCGGTTGAAGTTCAATCCCTTCGCGAATGTCTCGCGCGAGGAGTTGGAAGCGATTTTCATCCGCGCCAAATTGCCGCGGCACCCTTTGGTCGCGTCAGGATTCCTGTCCGTTGGCTGCATGCCTTGCACCAGCCGGACGGCCGAAGGCGAGGATTCCCGCGCCGGCCGGTGGCGCGGCCGGACCAAGACAGAATGCGGCATTCACACGATGAAGATTTCGTAGCACAGTCGGGCTGCCACGCTGCGAACAAGGAAATCCGGTTCCGTTGACTTAAGCGCATTTCGCCCCGAGTTATGTCTGCACGCCTTCGCTGACACTGACGTCACCGAAGTGAATGGAGATGGATATGATGCGTCGTATCGTTCCGCTCGCTGCAGGACTGCTCTGGGCAAGCTCGGCTCTCGCCGCTGACATCAATCTGTTGAACGTGTCGTACGATCCGACGCGCGAGCTCTACGTCGAATTCAACAAGGCGTTTTCACGCGTCTATCAGAAGGAGACCGGCAAGAGCGTCGAGATCAAACAGTCGCACGGCGGCAGCGGTTCACAGGCGCGCGCGGTGATCGACGGATTGCAGGCCGATGTCGTGACGCTCGCGCTCGCCTACGACATCGACGCCATTGCCGCCAAGGGGCTCACTGCCGCCGACTGGCAGAAGCGGTTGCCGCAGAATTCATCACCCTACACCTCGACCATCGTCTTCCTGGTGCGCAAGGGCAATCCCAAGGGCATCAAGGACTGGGACGATCTGCTCAAGCCCGGCGTTGCCGTGATCACGCCGAACCCGAAGACCTCGGGCGGCGCGCGCTGGAATTATCTGGCGGCCTGGGGTTTTGCGCAGAAGAAGTATGGTTCGGCCGACAAAGCCAAGGACTTCATCGGAAAACTCTACCAGCAGGTTCCGGTGCTCGATACCGGTGCGCGCGGCGCGACCGTGACCTTCGTCGAGCGCGGCGTCGGCGACGTCTTGCTCGCCTGGGAGAACGAGGCGTTCCTCGCCCTGAAGGAGTTCGGCGCGGAGAAGTTCGAGATCGTGGCGCCGCCGCAGTCGATCCTCGCCGAACCGCCGGTCGCGATCGTCGACAAGGTTGCCGACAAGAAGGGCACCCGCAACGCCGCCGATGCCTATCTCCAGTACTGGTACACGAGGGAAGGCCAGGAGATCGCCGCGCGCAATTTCTACCGTCCGCGCGATCCGGAGATCGCCAAGAAGTACGAAAGCTCGTTCGCCAAGGTCGAGCTATTCACGATCGATGACGTGTTCGGCGGCTGGACCAAGGCGCAGCGGGAACATTTCGCCGATGGCGGCGTCTTCGATCAGATATACAAGAACTGATCGGGCATTGCGCAACGACGGCTGTCACAGGGGTTCTGGTGAGCGCAATCGCAACACGACGCCGGACGTTGCCGGGCTTCGGTCTCACGATGGGACTGACGCTGTCCTGGCTGTCGATCATCGTCCTGATTCCGCTCGCCGGGCTGTTCCTGAAGTCGCTCGAGCTTAGCCCCGAGCAGTTCTGGAACATTCTCTCCAGCCGCCGCACCCTGAACGCATTACGGGTCTCGTTCGGACTCGCCTTCGCGGCGGCCTGCGTCAATCTGGTCATGGGCAGCATCATCGTCTGGGCGCTGGTGCGCTACCGCTTCCCCGGCCGGCGGCTGTTCGATGCCATTGTCGACGTGCCGTTCGCGCTGCCGACGGCGGTTGCCGGTGTCGCGCTGACCTCGCTGTTCGCCGAGAAGGGTTGGCTGGGCGCACCGCTCGCTGCCCTCGGCATCAAGGTGGCGTTCACGCCGCTCGGCATCTTCGTTGCCATGATCTTCATCGGCATTCCCTTTGTGGTCCGCACCGTGCAGCCGGTGCTCCAGGATCTCGATCCCGAGATCGAGGAGGCCGCAGGTAGTTTAGGGGCGAGCCGCTGGCAGACCATCGTCCGCGTGATCCTGCCCTCGCTCGCGCCCGCGCTGCTGACTGGACTTGCGCTCGCCTTTGCGCGCGCCGTTGGCGAATATGGCTCGGTGATCTTCATTGCCGGCAATCTGCCCAACGTCTCCGAGATCGCGCCGCTCCTGATCGTGATCCGGCTCTCCGAATTCCGCTATGCCGATGCGACCGCGATCGCGGCCGTCATGCTCGTCGTGTCATTCGTGGTCATCTTCGCGGTGAACCGGTTGCAACGCTGGGCGCATACCCGGATTCCGGCACGTTGAGGCGGATGCGATGACCATGCAGATCGCAGATATCGTCTCGCTCTCGTCGTCGCAAGCGAAGGCGCGTGCGCACGCGGCGGCCGCGCAGGACAACCTCCGCACCGAACCGAAGGCGGTGCGCATCGCCATCATCACGCTTGCAGTCCTCTTCCTTACCGTCTTCGTCGTGCTGCCGCTGGTGGTGGTATTCACGCAGGCGTTCTCGAAGGGCATCCTGGCCTATCTTGCTGCGCTCTCCGAGCCCGAGGCGCTGGCTGCGATCAAGCTGACGCTGCTGGTTGCCTTGATCTCGGTCGGCCTCAATCTCGTATTCGGCCTGGTCGCGGCCTGGGCGATCGCCAAATTCGACTTCAAGGGCAAGACCTTCCTGATCACGCTGATCGACCTGCCGTTCTCGGTGAGCCCGGTGATCTCGGGCCTCGTCTTCGTGCTGTTGTTCGGCGCGCAAGGCTACTTCGGCGGTGCCTTGCGCGAGCACAATATCCAGATCCTGTTCGCGGTGCCCGGCATTGCGCTGGCGACCACCTTCGTGACCTTCCCGTTCGTCGCGCGCGCGCTGATCCCGCTGATGCAGGAGCAGGGCACGCAGGAGGAGGAGGCCGCGATCTCGCTCGGCGCCTCGGGCCTGCAGACCTTCTTCCGCGTCACGCTGCCCAACATCAAATGGGGCGTGCTCTACGGCGTCCTGCTCTGCAACGCGCGCGCCATGGGCGAGTTCGGCGCGGTGTCGGTCGTCTCCGGCCACATCCGCGGCGAGACCAACACCATGCCGCTGCTGGTCGAGATTCTCTACAACGAGTACCAGTTCGTTGCCGCCTTTGCGATCGCCTCGCTGCTCGCGATGCTGGCGCTGATCACGCTGATCGCCAAGACCGTTCTCGAACGTCATCTGCGCGAAGGACACGACGACCGTGACCATTGAAGTCAGGAATCTCGTCAAGAAGTTCGGCAGCTTCGCGGCGCTCGATGGCGTCGACCTCAAGGTCGACAATGGCGAATTGCTGGCACTGCTCGGCCCATCCGGCTCCGGCAAGACGACGTTGCTTCGGATCATCGCCGGACTCGACTGGCCTGATGCCGGCGAAGTCTCCTTCAATGGCGAGGACGCGCTGGCGCAGGGCGCGCGCGAGCGCCACGTCGGCTTCGTATTCCAGCACTACGCGCTGTTCCGCCATATGACGGTGTTCGAGAACGTCGCCTTCGGCCTGCGCGTGCAGCGGCGCGCCATCCGCAAGAATGAATCGACCATTCGTGCGCGCGTCAAAGAGCTGCTCGACCTCGTGCAGCTCGACTGGCTCGCCGACCGCTATCCGAGCCAGCTCTCCGGCGGCCAGCGCCAGCGCATCGCGCTTGCCCGTGCGCTCGCGATCGAGCCGCGCTTTCTGCTGCTCGACGAGCCGTTCGGCGCGCTCGATGCGAAGGTACGAAAAGAACTGCGCAAATGGCTGCGCTCGCTGCACCACGAGATCAACGTCACCTCGATCTTCGTCACCCACGACCAGGAGGAGGCGCTCGAAGTCGCCGACCGCGTCGTGGTGATGGACAGGGGCAAGATCGAGCAGATCGGCTCGCCCGACGAGGTCTACGACAATCCCGCCACCGCCTTCGTGCACGGCTTCATCGGCGAATCCATCGTGCTGCCGGTCGAGGTGGCGGGTGGAGCAGTCCGGCTCGGCGATCGCCCGCTCAATCTGATAGCCGAGGGCATCACGCCTGGCGCGTCACGACTGTTCGTGAGGCGACATGACATGCTGGTCGGCCCGGCCGGCAGCGGAGCCTTTGAGGGCGCCGTGCAGCAGGTCCGGAATTTCGGCCCGGTGCAGCGAGCCGAAGTGGCGCTGTTCGGTGGCGAAACCATCGAGATCGACGCCCCCCGCGACAAGGAACTTCGCGCCGGCGACACGATCGGCCTCGAGCCCCGTCGTTACCGGATATTTGCGGGCTAACCTCCGGTCATTCCGGGGCGATGCCGCCGGGTCCGGCGTTCGGCCGGTCCGATGACAGGCTCTGCATCGAACCCGGAATCCCGAGTTTGTGGCGCGAGATTCCCGGTCTGCGCGTCGCGCAGCCTGGAATGACGTCGGGTGCAATTTTCTTCAAAATTCACCTTTCAGCCACGGTTGGTATGCAACAACGGCCCCCTCATTTGGGGGCCTTACTCATGCGCGCCGCGGCCGCAATTCTCATTCTTTTGCTGCTCTCCGGCTGTGCGGGCAACGAAGCGCCGATCCAGCAACCGTCCATGTATGCGGACATGGCGGTCCCGGGCGCGAAGCTCGATGCGCAGGCGGCCGCAGTGATGATCTCGCAGTACCGGCAGAACAACGGGCTCGGCACCGTCATCATCGACCCCGACCTGACGATGCTCGCCGAATCCCAGTCCAACGCCATGGCGGCGGCGAACAAGATGGACCATGACGTCCGCGCACCCCTGGGCAAGCGCCTCAATGCAGGCGGCTATCCGGCCACCGTCGCGGTCGAGAACATCTCGGCCGGCTATCATACGCTGGCAGAAGCGTTTTCCGGCTGGCGCGACTCGCCTCCGCACCGGGCCAACATGCTCAAGAGCGGTGTCACAAAATTGGGCATAGCGGCGAGCTACGCTCCGGGCACCAAATACAAGGTGTTCTGGACCATGATCCTGGCCTCGACCGACCCCCGATAAGCCAGACTTGATCCCGGGATGCATTGACGCCGCGGCGGACTGTCGCCACGGTGGCTCGCCTTTTGCTATTGTTCCCGCATGACCGATCATAGCCCGGAAGTCGCCAGTGTCCCCGCAAATGCGCAACGTGTCCTGGTCTTGCAGGGCGGTGGCGCGCTCGGCTCCTATCAGGCCGGTTCCTATCAGGCGCTGTGCGGCTACGGCTTCGAGCCGGAATGGGTTGCCGGCATCTCGATCGGCGCCATCAACGCGGCCATCATCGCCGGCAATGAGGGCCTCACCCGCGTCAAGCGGCTGAAGGAATTCTGGGAGATGGTCTCGGCGCCGGTGCCCTGGAAGCCGATCGGCAAGAGCGATCACAGCCGCGAACTGTTCAACTCCACCAGCGCCGCACTGATCGCGACCTTCGGCGTGCCCGGCTTCTTCGTCCCGCGCGTCCCGCCCGCGCCGCTCTGGCCGCCGGGCCATCCCGAAGCGGAGAGCTATTACGACACCGCGCCGCTGAAGAAGACGCTGGAACGGCTGGTCGATTTCGACCGCATCAACGACCTGAAGACGCGCCTGTCGGTCGGCGCGGTCGGCGTCACCTCGGGCAACTTCAAATATTTCGACAATTACGAGTTCAAGAAGCTCGGCAAGAAGATCGGCCCCGAGCACATCATGGCCTCCGGCGCGCTGCCACCGGGCTTTCCCTCCGTCATGATCGATGGCGAGCATTATTGGGACGGCGGCATCGCCTCCAACACGCCGCTCGACTACGTGCTCGATGCCGAATCCCAGCGCGACATGCTGATCTTCCAGGTCGACCTGTTCAGCGCGCGCGGGGATTTGCCGACCTCGCTGCTCGAGGCAGCCGAGCGCGAGAAGGACATCCGCTATTCCAGCCGGACGCGGATGAACACCGACAAGAACAAGCAGCTCCACAATGCCCGCCGGGCCGTGCGCGACCTGATCGGCAAGCTGCCGGACTATCTGAAGAACGATCCGTCCGTCGAATTCCTTTCCAAGGCGGCGTGCGAAAGCACCGTGACCGTCGTGCACCTGATCTATCGCAGCAAGAACTACGAATCCTCATCCAAGGATTACGACTTCTCGCACGTCGCCATGGTCGAGCATTGGGAAGCCGGGGTGCGCGACGTCCATCTGTCGATGCGCCACAAGGATTGGCTCGAGCGGCCGCAGTCCGGCGAGACCATGGTGACCTACGATCTCACAGGGGACGTCTCCGCGCCCCCGGCCAAAAGGAGCGAACAAAATGGGTAGTCTGTCAGGCAAGAACGCCGTCGTGACCGGATCAACCAGCGGCATCGGGCTCGCTTATGCACGCGCCTTCGCCAGCGCCGGCGCCAACGTCGTCATCAACGGCTTCGGCTCGCCCGAAGACATCGAGAAAGAGCGCGCGAAGATCGAGTCCGACTTCAAGGTGAAGGCGATCTATTCGCCCGCCGATATGAGCAAGCCGGCAGAGATCGCGGAGATGATAGCGCTCGGCGAAAAGACATTCGGCTCGGTCGACATCCTCGTCAACAATGCCGGCATCCAGTTCGTCTCGCCGATCGAGGAATTCCCGATCGAGAAGTGGGACCAGATCATCGCGATCAACCTGTCTTCGGCCTTCCATGCCATCCGCGCCGCGGTGCCAGGCATGAAGAAGCGCGGCTGGGGCCGCATCATCAACACGGCGTCGGCGCACTCGCTGGTCGCCTCGCCCTTCAAGTCGGCTTACGTGTCGGCCAAGCACGGCATCGCCGGCCTGACCAAGACAGTGGCGCTGGAGGTTGCGACGAACAAGATCACCTGCAACTGCATCAGCCCGGGCTATGTCTGGACACCGCTGGTGGAGAAGCAGATCCCCGACACGATGAAGGCGCGCAATCTCACGCGCGAGCAGGTCATCAACGATGTGCTGCTCGACGCGCAGCCGACCAAGGAATTCGTCACCTCCGAGCAGGTCGCGGCGCTGGCGCTGTTCCTGTGCAGCGACGATGCCGCGCAGATTACCGGCACCAACCTCTCGATCGACGGCGGCTGGACGGCGGAGTAACGGACTGGCTCCTCGTCATGCCCCGGCTCGCCGCCTTCGCCAAAGCTTCGGCGGCCGAGCACCCTCGTGGCCCGGCGTAGCCTTGGCGGAGCCGGGACCGATGCATCCAGTACGCCGCGGCTTCTCCGTGTCCTCGTGCTGTCTCTGGAATACTGTCATCGCCCGCCTGCGCGGGCGATGACAGTGAGAGTGAGGCGCGCCGTTCGTTTAATGGCTCCAGGCCAGAGCCGTCACGATGGCGGATGACAGGTTCAGTTCCGTGAACATGATCTTGCTGGCGACCACGACGAGTACGCAGGCCAGTGCGAGGCGCAGCACCGTTTCCGGCATGCGGGTCGCGCTGTAGCTGCCGACGATGATGCCGGGCAGCGAGCCCATCAGCAGCACGCCCATCAGGTGCCAGTCGACCGAGCCGAGGATCCAGTGCCCGGTGCCGGCCACCAGCGTCAGCGGCACCGCATGCGCGATGTCGGAGCCGACGATGGTCGCCATCGGTAGGCGCGGGTAGAGCAGCAGCAGCACGGTCACCCCGACCGCGCCGGCCCCGACCGAGGAAATCGACACGAGCACGCCGAGCACGACGCCGGTGACGACAGTCGCAATCGCCGTGGCGCGGTCATCGAGCCGTTCCAGGCGCCGGCGATAACGCTCCATGATCGACTTGCGGAAGATCAGTGAAATCGCGGTCAGCATCAGCGCAAAGCACAGCACCAGATTGACCAGATTGCGCTCGGCATCGCTCTTGAGATCGAGCTCCCACAGCACGAACAGCGTCAGCGCGCTCGCTGGAATGCTGCCGCTGGCGAGCCGCAGCACCGCCGGCCAATGCACGCTGCGCGACCAGCCATGCACCACGCTGCCGCCTGTCTTGGTGCCGGCGGCATAGAGCAGATCGGTCCCGACCGCGGTCGATGGATGGACGCCGAACAACAGGATCAGGAGCGGCGTCATCAGCGAGCCGCCCCCCACGCCGGTCATGCCGACAAGCAGGCCGACACCGAATCCGGACGCGACGTAGAGTGGATCGATCATGCGAGGGAATCTTAGGTTTATCTCGTCATTTGGGCAATATGACGTAGAATAAACTTTCCCTGCGGCGCAACCGCTTGGATCAAATAAGAAAAATCATGCTGCGGGTCGGAGATGGGCAGCCATTTTGCCCTGTTCGCGTGCGTCCGGCGAAATCACTGTTCCCTATGGGGCAGGGCAGCCCCCACAGCCTGTTTGCCGAACGCCAGCACATGCAGCCCCAGCCGCTGCCTGACGATCCAGAACAGCAGCACCGTCTCGAAGGTGAGCGAGATCGAGGTCGCGGCCGCGGCGCCATGGCCGCCGAAGCGCGGCACCAGGGTCACGCAGAGCACCAAGTTCATCACGAAGGCCAGCGCATAGGCTAGCGCACAGATCCTCTGCTGGCCGAGCATGTTGAGCAGACGCTCGACCGGGCCGATCGCGGCGCGCACCACGAGCCCGATCGCGGCGACGAACATGATGTCGTAGCCGCCCACGAATTGCCGGCCGAACAGCCAGAGCAGCGGCCTGCCGAGCGCGAGCAGCACGATGGTCGCCGCCAGCGAAGGCCAGAAAGTCCAATTGATGGCGTGCGCGACGTAAGCCGACAGGCGCGCCTTGTCGCCGAGTGCGTTGTATTCGGCGAAGCGATGCGCCGTCGTCGCCGACATCGCATAGTGAATGAAGGAGACCAGCGCCAGCGTCTTCACCACCGCGAAATAGACGCCGACTTCGTTGGAGGGACGGAACTGCTGAAGGACCAGCACGTCGGTGTAGGAGAGCAGCAGGTAGAAACTCTCGACCAGCAGGATCGGCAGCGAGACGGCGAGCCAGCCGGTGACGTCATAGGCCTTGGGGCCGGGCTCGACGTGGTCGGCGAGCTTGCGGTTCAGCGCCACCATCTGGCCTGTCATCGCGATCCACACAGCGCCGGCGCTCGCGACCATGGCGGCAACGGCGCCCAGATGATAGCCGAGCAGGAAGGCGCAGGCCGTGATGCCGATGACGAGCGCCTGGCGGATGATGAATTGCGGCATCAGGCCGAGCTGCATCCAGTCGTGCGAGCGGGCGATGCCATCCTGGGTATTGGCAACGACGAAGGCAGGCAGCGTCATGCAGCCGATGTAGAGCGGAAGCTCCTCGGCGGGATCGATCCACGGCGAAAGCAGTTTTACGATACCGGCAAGTCCGAGCGAGGCCAGCGTGGAGACGGCGAAGGTCAGCCAGCGGCCGCCGGAGAGAAAGCCGCGCAGCAGCGCATGCTCGCCGCTGGTACGATACTCCGGAATGATCTTCTGCGCGGAGGCCGAGATGCCGAAATCCATCATGCTGCCGAGCAGCAGGACCCAGGTCCAGACGTAGACGTAGATGCCGTAGTCGGATGTGCCCATCCAGCGCGCGAGCAGCACCTGCGAGAAATAGGCGAGGCCCGCGCTGATCACGCGGATGACGAAGATGGTGCCTGCAAGCCGCCGCGTCAGCGACGCTTCGCTCGAGCCGCCCACCAGTTTGCCGCGCAGCCGCGCGATCAGGCCGGCCGGTCCGGTCGTTGCGGGTTGGGTGTCCGTCACGGCCACGTCGAAAATCCCTGGGCGAGCCGCATGCTGCAGCAGCCTTCGACCTAGCAACCATTCGTTAAGATTCGGTTGGGTGCGGGCATGCTGCAGCCCCAACGTCGTCCTGGCGAAAGCCAGGACCATTACCCCGGGGAGATGTCGTTTGAACGAGATAATAGACGCCGCGCCGCCAAACCGCCGCCGGTGGTCATGGGTCCTGGATCAGCGCTCGCTATTGGACAACGCTGCGCGTTGCCAAGCGCTCGCTTGTCCAGGACGATCTTACTGCAGATTGACGTTGAACTCGTACGACTTCTCCGGCCCGACCAGCGTGAACTTCAGCGCGGCGCCATCAGCCTTGGCGCCTGGAGGCAGTCCATCGAGTTCGAAAGAAAAGCGCTTGACGCCGGAGGGGCTGTGCTCGACCAGGGCCGGAATCGGCAGCGCCCAGTCGGGCGTCGGTCCTTCCACGAACAGGTTGACGTTGCGCGCATCCGCCGGCGCGACCACGTCGACGATCACCTTGGTGGCGCCGTCGCGCTTGACGTCGCGGATGGTGAGCGGATTGGGATCGCCGATATTGCCGGGCTTGGGTACCGTGTCCAACGCTGCACGCAGATTGGCGTCCTCGGTCGAGGCGACGCTGTTGAAACCGAGCTCGGCGCTGGCCTCGACGGGAATGCAGAGCTTCTCGCACACCGCGTAATTGATCTCGGCGCGCAGCGTCACCGGCTTGTCGGCCGCCTTGGCCACGATGCGCAGGGGCAGCACGACCTGGTCGTGGTAGCCGATCGAATGGCCGCCGGCACCGTCGTCGAATTTCTGCGGCGCCGGCCACATGACCGTCACCGCCTCGACATTGTCCGACTTCGAGAAGTCGAACCGCGGCGGAACACCGGAATCGCCGGGCGTGCGCCAGTAGGTCTTCCATCCCGGCTGGATCTGAAAAGCAATGCCGCCGAGCAGGACCGAGCCGCTGCGCGATCCCGCCAGCAGCCGCACCGCGGAATGTGCGTCGCGCTGCCAAGGCGAAGCGTCGTCGGCGTGGGCCGCAAACGCCAGCGACGACGCAAGCAGGGTTGTTGCGACGCCAATCGCCGCACGCATGGGAACTCTTGTGAGCATAGCACGTCTTTACAGGGTCACCCCGGGGCAAACCATTGAATTGCTTGTGATGGATGCACTTGAATCGGGTCTCTTCAAGCCTTGATTTGACAGCCGCCGGGCCCGACATCAGGATAGGAATTGAAACCGGAGTGCTTCCCATGGCTCCTGAAGGCAAAAGGACTGGCGAGAGCACCCAGACTGCGGGCTCCGCGCCGCATAATTCGGCCGGCTATCTCGACGGCCGCCTTCTGATCGCGATGCCCGTCATGGGCGATCCCCGCTTCGAACGCTCGGTGATCTATCTCTGCGCCCATTCGGCGGAAGGCGCGATGGGCATCATCGTCAATCATCCTGCCGGCAGCATCGATTTCCCCGAACTTCTGGTGCAGCTCGGCATCATCAAGAAGGGCGAGCAGATCAAGTTGCCGGAGAATGCCGAAAGCATGAAAGTGCTGCGCGGCGGCCCGGTCGACACCGGGCGCGGCTTCGTGCTGCATTCCAGCGACTTCTTTATCGAGAACGCGACGCTCAGGATCGACGACGGCGTTTGCCTCACCGCAACCGTGGACATATTGCGAGCGATCGCCAACGGCTCCGGGCCGAAGCACGCCATCCTCGCGCTTGGCTATGCCGGCTGGGCGCCCGGCCAGCTCGAGACCGAGATCCAGAGCAACGGCTGGCTGCACTGCGATGCCGATACGGATCTGATCTTCGGCGACGACGTCGACGACAAATATGCGCGCGCCCTGCGCAAGATCGGCATCGATCCCGGCATGCTCTCGAACGAGGCGGGGCACGCGTAAAAGCGCGAGCTGTCATGCCCCGGCTTGCCGCCTTCGCTGAAGCTTCGGCGGCCGAGCACCCTTGTGGCCCGGCGTAGCCTTGGCGAAGCCGGGACCGGGGCATCCAGTACGCCGCGGCTGTTTGACGACGACTGTCTCTGGAATACTGGATCGCCCGGTCAAGCCGGGCGATCACCACGTCTGCTGACTGAACCCTACTCCGCCGCCTGCTGTTGCACCGTCGGCTCGGTGCCGGCCACCGTTGCGCGGCGCATGTCGCGGGGCTGCGACTGGTCGTAGCGGCGGACGCGGTGCATGGTCTGGCGATTGTCCCACATCACGAGATCATGCAGCTTCCATTTGTGGACGTAGACGAACTCTGCTTGCGTCGCGTGCTCATTGAGGTCGCGCAGCAGCAGCCGGCCTTCGGGCACGCTCATGCCCGCGACCTTGCCGGCATGCGATGAGAGATAGAGCGACTTGCGGCGATGGACGGGATGCGTGCGCACCAGCCGCTGCAGCACCGGCTTGAACATTTGCTTCTCCTCGTCGCTGTATTCGGTGAAGCCGAGCGAGCCGCGCGAATACATCAGCGAGTGCTCGCAGACGAGATCCTCGATCTCCGCCTTGGTCTCGTCGTCGAGCGCGTCATAGGCCGCCCGCATGTCCGCGAATTCGGTGTTGCCGCCCTTCGGGTTCACCACGCGCGCCGACAGCAGCGAGAATTTTGCCGGGATCGGGCGGAACGAGCTGTCGGAGTGCCAGAGGCAGTTGCCGAGATTGAACAGGTGCGTGCGGCTGTCCTTCGCCAACGGCTTGCCGTCCTTGCCGAGATTGCTGACGTCGTTCAGGCCCGAGTTGAGCCGGTAGTCCTTTTCCTTGGTCACGGTGCCGCCGCGCGCGTCCTCGCGCTGGCCGAAATTCAGCGCAAACGCCATCTGCTGCTCGTCGGTGATGTCCTGGTCGTGGAAGACGAGCACGGCGTACTTGTCCATCGCGGCCTCGATCTCGCGCGCCTGCTCCGGGTTAAGTGGCTGACGCAGGTCGAGGCCCGAAACCTCGCCGACAAAATGCTTTTGAAGCTGCCGGATGGCGATCGTCATGGCGTTTCTCCCGCGGACCGCGAGCGGTTGGTCCCGCTCTGCTATCGAAAAAGGCTACTCACGCACCCGCCGATGTCAACGCCAGGCCTGCATGGCTCTTACGCGTTGCGCGCCATCAGGCCGCCGTCGACCGGGATCACTGCGCCGGTCAGGAACGATGCGGCCGGCAGGCACAGGCTCAGCGTCATGTGCGCGACTTCCTCGGGATCGCCGTAGCGGCCGAGTGCGGTGCGGCGCTTGGCATAGATGGTCTTGTGCTCCTCCGGGATGCGATCGGTGATCGCGGTACGGATCGGGCCCGGGCAGATGCAGTTGACGGTGATGCCTTCGCGGCCGAGCTCCACCGCGAGCGAGCGGGTGAGGCTCGCCACCCCGCCCTTCGCCGCCGAATAGGGGCTGTGCAGTGCGGTGGCGCCGAGCGCCTCGGTGGAGGCGATGTTGACGATGCGCGGGCTCTTCGATTTGCGCAAATGTGGAAGCGCCGCGCGGATGATGCGCGGATGCGCCGTCAGCATCACGGCGATGCCCTTGGCCCAAGCGTCCTCGTAAACTTCATCGTCGATCGCGACGCGCACGGAGATGCCGGCATTGTTGACGATGATGTCGAGCCCGCCGAAATGCGCCGCGACATCGCCGACCACACGCTTGATCTCACCGGCATTGGCCACGTCGAGCTTCCAGGCCCGCGCCGCGCCGCCGCTCGCGACGATCTCCGTCGCAACCGCCTGCGCGCCTTGCTCGTCAAAGTCGGTGACGGCGACGTTCGCGCCTTCGGCGGCGAACACGCGCGCCGTCGCGCGCCCCATGCCGCTCGCGGCACCGGTGACGAGAACGCTCAGGCCGTTCACGGACCGGCTGAGCTGCTTGAAGTCGGACATGCTGTTTCCTCGGACCTGCTTGCTTCTTGTTGCGAGATTGACAAGGCTTGCATCGATCCGCAGACAGGTCAAACAAGCAAAAGCAAAGGGAGAGCGGCGCGATGACGAACGAGCTCGATTTTACAGGCAAGCAGGTGCTGGTCGTCGGCGGTTCCAGCGGCATCGGCAACGGAATCGCGCAGGCCTTTCGCGCCAGGGGTGCGCATGTCGCGGTTTGCGGCACCCGCACCCACGCCACGGATTATTCGGCGGAGGAAGGCTCCGACCTCACGGGTCTCGCTTACGCGCAGCTCGATGTCAGCAGTGCCGGTGCGATCGAGACCTTCAAGCCGTCCTTCGAGCGGCTCGACGTGCTCGTGCTCGCGCAGGGCGCGGTGCTCTACCGCCGCGGCGAATTCGAGATGGCGGGCTTTCGCAAGGTCGTCGAGGTCAACCTGATGAGCCTGATGGCCTGCGCGAGCCGATTTCATTCCATGCTGCGGGAAGCCAAGGGATCGCTGATCATCGTCTCGTCGACCGCAGCCTATCACTCCACCATGGGCAATCCCGCCTACAACGCGTCGAAGACCGGCGCGGTCGGATTGACGCGGACGCTGGGCGAGGCCTGGGCCGAGGATGGTATCCGCGTCAACGGCATCGCACCCGGACTGGTCGACACCAAGATGACGAAGGTGACGACCGACAATCCCAAGCGGCTCGAAGGCGCGCTGGCGCGCATTCCGCTGCGCCGATTGGGCACGCCGGCCGATATGGCAGGTGCGGCGCTGTTTCTGGCATCGCCCTTGTCATCCTACGTCGTCGGCCAGACCATCGTCGTCGATGGCGGGCTCATTCTGTAGGCGAATACAAGGAACCGCGCTCAGCCTGATCGGTTACTTCGGCGGATCACCGAGGAGGAATATCATGGACCCGGATCGGATTATCGGATCGGCCAAGGAAATGGCGGGCGGCGTGGAAGGTACCGTGGGTGAGATGGCGGGAGATGCAAAGACGCAAGCGTCAGGCCGGGCACGCGAGGCTGCCGGCACGGTGCAGAACCTGTACGGCCAGGCAAAGGACACGGCGCGCGAAGCAGCGAACACCGCCACCAGCTACGCAAAAGATGCCTATGAGGCGAGCGGCGACACGTTCCGCGACGGCACGCAGGCCATCGCCAAGAGGGTGCAGGACAATCCGCTCGGCGCGCTCTTGATCGCCGGCGGCATCGGCTTTGCGCTCGCCTTGCTGATCTCGCGTCCTGCGCGCCGCCCGCCGCCGTCGCGCTGGCGCTACTACGGCTGAGAGCCCATCACGTCGTGTCTCGTGCCCCGGACGCAGTGCGGCGTGAAACGCGGCGCTGCTGAGCCGAGCCCATTCCTTTGTTGATGTCGCACGAAACTGGGTCCGGCTCTGCGGCGCATCACCCATAGCGTGTTGAAGACGCGCGCAAACGCGCTGATGGCGCTGCGCCGCGTCCGGGACAGGTCTCAGCGAAAAATCACCGGATCACTTCCGCCGCTCGTCCCACGTTCGCCGGCGGACGCGGGATCGCCGGGTTCAGATTCGGATTGCGCGGTGCGGGCGTGAACTGACGGGGCGGTGACGGAGACCCGAAGCCGAAGAAATCGCGGAATGAGGGCGTTGCCTGCGCCGGCTGCTGCTGTTGCTGCGGTGGTGCCGGAGGCTTCTTCGGCGCGGGCTTCGGCGGCGCGATCGCCGCGGCTGCGCCCGGCGAGCCCGAGGAACCGGGCGTGGCGCCGCTGCCCCCAGGTGTCGTCGTCGCCATCGGGGTATCGCCCTTGGCCTGCTCGCGGCCAACTTCGCGGCGCGGCCAGGAATAGTCGTCGGCACGGCCCGCAGGCGCCGTCAGCGGTTCGCCCTTCACCAGCGTCCTCGCAGCGAGCGCATCGACGGCGGCGGGACGCGAGCCCGGCCCGCCCAGCAATTGATCGGTCGAGATCGAGGCGGCAACCAGCGGCACGATCGGGCCCGCCAGTGGCCGCGGCGCAGGTTTGCCGGGCTCGGCGCTGGTGTCGGGAGTCGCCGGCTCGCTCGGCAACGCAATCGGACCGGAACGTCCTGCGAGCAGGCGCGTGATCTCGCGCTCGACATAGTGCGCGAGCTTGCGTGCGCCGGCCTTGGTGAAATAGACGCCGTCATAGCTGCGGAGCTGACGGATCTGGCCTTCGAAGTCGGGGCCCTTCTGCAGGAAGCGGCCGGCTTCGTCGACAAAACCGTCCCAGACGTCGACATAGGTGATGCCGGCCTTGCCCGCGCCCTCGCGATAGAGCGAATCCAGGAACAGCATGTCCGCCGTTCCCTTCTGGCCGCGGATCGCTGGCAGGCCGACCCAGAGCACCGGCACGCCCTTGGCTTTGAGGACGGCGGCCAGCTCCTCGATCTTCTTGCTGTAGAGTTCGACCCAGCGGTCGTCGCGGAATTCATAGACGCCGTTGGGCGAGCGCGCGGCCTTCTCAGGTGCCGGGGTTTGCGGCGCATCGGCGCTATCGGCGTCGTCTTGCGGCAGGTCACTGTCGGCCGGCTTGTCCTCCGGCTTGGCGGCGGTGTCGGGGCCGCTCGGTTTGGTCTCGCCGGGCTTTCCCTTGACGCGTGCGCCCTTGTCGTTCTTCTTGTCCGATGCCTTCTCCGTTTTGTCGGATGCAGGCTCGCGGATCTGGATGCGGTCGTTGAGGCCGAGCATCACGACGATGACGTCGGGCTTTTCGGTCTCGAGAATGCCTTTGGCCGCGGCTGCCCAGTCGGAGGGCTCGCCGCGCGGCTGATACTTGATCAGGCCGGACGTGGTCTTGTGCTTGCGGATAACGCCCATGTCGGGCTGTTCGGTGTAGGCGTCTTCGAGGCCATAGGCGAGCCAGTCCGCCATGGCATCGCCGATCACCAGCACGTTCTTCTCTGGCGTCGTGTCGCGCTTGGCCGGCGCGGGGGCGCGCGAAAAATCCTGACGCGGTGCCTGCTGTTGCTGCTGTGGCTGCTGGAACGGCGCGAAGAAGTCGCCGCCGAACCAGCCGCCGCCATGGCGCGGTGGCGGGGCCGAGCGCTGCGGAGGGCCGCCGCCGAAGCCGCCGAAACCTGGGAAGTTGAAGAACTGCGCCGAGGCGGGTCCTGCAACCGAGACCAGGATCGCAAGCGCCGTCCCCAGCGCGATCAACGGGCCGGTCTCGGTCAGCGCCTTGAACAGGGACTTTGGCTTCGACATGCGATCTCGGGCCGCAGCAACGGCTGTTGGAATAGGCTCGAATATAATAACGGAATCGGGCCGCAAACGGGCAGATTCTCTTGCAGATTCTTTGGGCCATACACGGGGATCGGCCGTCCCCGTCAAGGCCGGCCGTCAAAATTCCCGTTCAGGGTTACTTTCGCCTCGGTTTCAGCGTCCCCGCAGCCGTTCCAGCATGTCGGAGGAGGCAAATCCGTCCGCAGGCGCCCCGATCGAGGCCTGGAAGTTGCGCAGCGCCTCCCGGGTCTGGCCGCCGAACTGGCCGTCCGGGGTGCCCTTGTAGAAGCCACGCTGGGCGAGAAGCTGCTGCAGCTCGAGCCGTTCGGCGCGGGACAGTTCCCGTTCCTGCCGCGGCCAGGACTGGGTGAAGGGCTGGCCGCCGCGCAGGCGGTCGGCGAAATGGCCGATCGCCAACGCGTAGGCCTCGGCCGGATTGTATTTCATGATGACCCGGTAGTTCTGCAGCATCAGGAAGCCCGGCCCCTCGGCGCCGGCGGGCGCCAGCAGATAGGCCTTCTCGGCCGGATGCGGGAACGGCTGCCGGGTCGGACGGGTGATCCCGAGCTTCTCCCACTGCGCGATCGTCATCGCCTTGGCGCGATCGGCCAGCATGTAGTTGAAGTCCCTGGGCACGACGACCTCGAAGCCCCAGGTCTGGCCGGCCTGCCAGCCGTCCTTCTTCAGATTGTTGGCGGTGGAGGCGATCAGGTCCGAGGGATCGTCGACCACGTCGCGCCGTCCGTCGCCATCGGCATCGACGGCATAGCGCTTGAACGCGGTCGGCATGAACTGCGTCGGGCCGAACGCGCCGGCCCAGGAGCCACGCATCTGCTCCGGACTGAGATCGCCGCGGTTGAGGATCTCCAGCGCGGAGAGGAATTCATCCTTGAAATAGGCCTGGCGGCGGCCGATGCAGGCAAGCGTCGCCGTCGATTGCAGCACGCTGCGGTCGCCCATCTGCGTCGAGTAGTTGGATTCGATGCCCCAGATCGAGGCGACGATGTAGCGGTCGACGCCATAGGCCTTTTCGGTGGCGTCGAACTGCGCCTTGTACTTGGTGAGGATCTCGCGGCCCCTGGCCAGGCGGTTGTCGCTCACGAGGATGTCGAGATAATCCCAGATCGACTTGGTGAACTCCGGCTGTGAATCCAGGAGATCCATGATGCGCAGGTCGGGCGACAGGCCCGCGGTGAAGCGCTGGAAATTCTCCTGCGTGATGCCGCGCCGTGCGGCATCGGGCCACATCCCGGCAACGCAATTGTTGAAATTGCCCGCCGCCTCGCGGATTGCCGCCGCCGTCATCAGCGGATGGCCGGAGGCACCGTCTTCGCCGCTCCAGGGCTGGGCACCGCCGGGCGCTCCTTGCGAAGGCGCCGGGTTCGAGCCGGAAAAAATGCCGCCGAACAGATTCGACAGGCCGTTCTGGGCCTGCGCATGTGTGGGCAACGGGAACAGCAGTGCGGCGCCGAGCATTGTTGCGCCGGTCAAAGGCCTCGCGAATTTCGCCATTCCTGCCACTGATTGCCTCATGTCCCACCCGTCCGGCCGAAAATCCGCCTTCAGGAGGCCTCGTTACGGTTGCCAATATCTTAACAAAGGTGAAGTTTTGTAGGCGGCCTTGTTATCAAATCCGCCGGGCAAGGGCCCTACATCCGCCTTTGTTAGCGGCTGCAAACCGTCTAGCAAGCCGTCATTGCTCACGCGTCTCTCGAGGTATTCGATCAATCCCATGAAAATCCGCAAAGCTGTATTCCCGGTCGCCGGCCTCGGCACCCGTGTCCTGCCCGCCACCAAGGCGATGCCCAAGGAGATGCTGACCATCGTCGACAAGCCGCTGATCCAGTACGTCTATGACGAGGCCAAGGAAGCGGGCATCGAGCATTTCATTTTCGTCACCGGCCGCAACAAGAACGTCATCGAAGATCATTTCGACCGGATGTTCGAGCTCGACACCACGCTCGCCGCGCGCGGCAAGAAGGCCGAGCAGGAGATTCTGACGCAGAACCAGCCGGATGCGGGCGCCGTCAGCTTCACCCGCCAGCAGGCACCGCTCGGCCTCGGCCATGCGGTCTGGTGCGCGCGCGACATCGTCGGCAACGAGCCGTTCGCGGTCGTGCTGCCCGACGAACTCGTGCTCAATGCGCCCGGCTGCCTGAAGCAGATGATCGACACGGCAGCGACGCTCGGTGAAAAATCCAACCTGCTCGCGGTCGAGGCGGTGCCGGATCATCTGACCCATCAATACGGCATCTGCGGCGTCGGCAAGCGCAACGGCAAGATGTTCGAGGTCGACGGCATGGTCGAGAAGCCGCCGAAGGGCACTGCGCCCTCCAATCTGTCGATCACCGGCCGCTACATTCTCCAGCCCGAGATCTTCAAGATCCTGGAGACCCAGGAGCGCGGCGCCGGCGGCGAGATCCAGCTCACCGACGCCATGATCGGGCTCGCCAAGTCGCAGAAGTTCTACGGCGTCGAGTTCGAGGGCGAGCGCCATGATTGCGGCTCCAAGGCCGGCTTCCTGCGCGCCAACATCGCCTACGGCCTGAAGCGCCCCGACCTGCGCGACGGCCTGATCGCGGAGATGAAGAAGTATCTGGGGCAGTAGCGGGAGGTATCTCGCCACGCGTTATTTCGAATCCAACTCGCCAATCTCTCCTGGCGTCGTCCCGGCGAAGGTCGGGACCCATAACCACAGGGAGTAGTTTGGCGAAGACTCGTTGTTCGGTAGGACGACCGTGCGCAATCGATGGACTCCCCGGTATGGGCCTTCGCCGGGGCGACACCGAAGATGCGGGGATTGCTTCGCACTCAAAATGACTGCGTTGCGCCGGAGACTCACGCCACCAGCGACAGCTTCGGCAGGCTCGCGACCACGGACTGGTTGCGGCCGCCGGCCTTGGCGGCGTAGAGCGCCTTGTCGGCGGCGTTCACCAGGATCGACCAGTCCAGGCCGGCAGTGGGAACGATGCTCGCAACACCGCAGGACACGGTCGACATCGTCTGGTCATCGGACCAGCCTTGCACCTTGGCGCGGATCATCTCGGCGATCTTGAACGCGTCGGTCGCCGAGGTGTTCGGCAGCAGCACGGCGAATTCCTCGCCGCCATAACGCGCGGCGCAATCGCCGGCGCGACGCACCGAATCGGAAATGCAGATGGCGATGCCGATCAGCACCTGGTCTCCGGCCTGATGGCCGAACGTGTCGTTGTAGGCCTTGAAGTGATCGGCATCGATCATCAGAAGCGCGACGGGCGTCTGCTGGCGCATGGCGCGGCGCCATTCCTGGTCGATGACGGAATCGAACTTGCGCCGGTTGCGCAGGCCCGTCAGCGCGTCCGTCGTCGCCATCTCCTCGAGCTTGCGCTCGGCCTCGGCGCGCCGGCCGATCTCGCGGGCGAGCACGACCGTCGAGCCCAGCATGAAAAGTGCGAGCACCAGCACCACGACGCCGATGCGCAGGGCCTCCGTCTGCCACAGCGCAAAGACCACGTAGAGCGGCTTGCCGGCCACCACGAACAGCGGACTGGCCCCGCTGCTGCGGACGTAGAGGCGTGGCGTTTCGTCGATCGGTCCCTGTCCTGCGAACGAGCCGCCGGCCTTCAGATTGTCGGCCTTCCAGTTCTGGCGCTCGGACAGGTTCTTGCCGATCACGTCGAGGTCGAACGGCCGCCGCATCATGATGGTGCGGTCGCGCTTGAGCACGGTGATGGTGTCCTCGGGCCCGAGGTTCAACCGCTCGAACAGCTCGTGGAAATAGCTGAAGCGGATCGAGCCGGCGACGACCCCCATGAAGCCGCCATCGGTGTCGCTGATGCGTCGGCTCAGCACGATCGAATAGGCGCCGCGGAACAACATCGGACGGCTGATGAACAGTCCGGCGCCGGGATTGTCGCGGTGAACCCTGAAATAGTCCTCGTCGCCGCGGCTCTCCGGCAGCGGATCGAGCGTGGAGGCGTCGATGGTCAGCTTGCCTTCGGCATCGAACACCTGGATGGCGCCGAAGTGCCTAGCCGTAGTGGCATGATCGAACAGGATGAGCTGGCGGATCGGCTTCGAAACGGTCCCGATCTCGGGCAGCAGCATGCTGCTCGCGACCGCCTTCAGCGACAGGTCATAGATCTCGATATTGCGGCTGATGTCGGCCTCGATGGTGGTGGCCAGGTTTTCCAGCGTCTGGCGCGCGAGCGCCTCCTCGCCGCGCCGCATGTCCAGCATGACGTTGACGCAAATGGCGGAAAAGCCGATCACCGTCACGACCGACGAGATGATCAGCAGCTTCGCCGAAATCCGCCACGGCCGGCGGGCCATGGCTTCGCGCCATCCAGACAGCATCGCTTGCTCCCGACATTAGTGGATGCGCCCGAATGATTGCGTAGTGTTTAAGTCGGGACGGCGGTGGTGCAATGAGTTAAGAATTGGTTTCCGAAGCTCACGCTTTTGCGCAAAGCAGAGCTTCGGACCAGCGAGATGAGGACGGCGGTGAACGACTACGACGCGCTACGCGATTACCTGATGCGACAGAAGCAGACGGAGTTCGTGCTGAGCTTTGAGCAGATCGAGGAGATCATCGGTGCCGCGCTGCCGCGCGCAGCGCAGCGCGCCTCATGGTGGGATAGCCTGCGCAGCCCCGACATCCGGATGCCGCAGCGCGAAGCCTGCCTTGCCGCCGGCTTCGTCGCGACGCGGATGCCGGACGGCCAGAGCGTGCGGTTCAGGAAGCAGAAATCGGCGCAGAGGTGAGGGCGCGCTGTCTTTCCCTCTCCCCTTGTGGGAGAGGGTGGCTCGCCGCGTAGCGGCGAGACGGGTGAGGGGTCTCTCTCCGCGCGTCAATTCGTCGAGTTGAGTTTGCGGAGACAGACCCCTCATCCGGCGCTTCGCGCCACCTTCTCCCACAAGGGGAGAAGGCAGAAGAGCCCGCCTGCGTCGAGATCAGCTCGCCGCTTCCAGCCGCACTTCGGTGAGCAGCCGCATCGCGGCGTCGGCATCCATCGGCTCGCCGAAGGCAAAGCCTTGCGCGTATTCGCAGCCCATCTGGTACAGCTCGACCGCGTCGGAATCGGTCTCGGCGCCTTCGGCGACAACATCCATGCCGAGATCGTGCGCAAGCGCGATGATCGACTTCAGGATCACCGGCCGCGTGCCGCGGCTGGTGGTGCGGACGAAGGACTGGTCGATCTTGATTGTGTCGAACGGGAATCGCTGCAGATAGGCGAGCGAGGAGTGGCCGGTGCCGAAATCGTCGAGCGAGAGCCCGGTGCCGAGCTCGCGAATCCGCGTCAGCATCTGCGCCGCATGCTCGGGATTCTCCATCACCAGCGATTCCGTCAGCTCCAGTTTCAGCGTGCCGCGCGCGACCGAGGAGCGCGACAGCACGGTGCGGATGTCGTGGATGAGATCGTGGCGCAGCAACTGCCGCGAGGAGACGTTGACGGAGGCGAAGATCGGATCGCGCGAGCGCATCGCGCGCTGCCAGATCGCGAGCTGCTTTGCGGTCTGGTCGAGCACGAACATGCCGAGATCGACGATCAGGCCGGTTTCTTCCGCGATGCTGATGAACTCCGACGGCGACATGCGCCCGAGCTTGGGATGATCCCAACGCGACAGCGCCTCGAAGCCGGCGATCGAACGATCCTCCAGCCGCACGATCGGCTGGTACAAGATCGTGATCTCCTGGCGCTCGATGGCGCGGCGCAGCTCGCTTTCCAGCGTCAGCCGGTCGGTCTTGCGGGCGCGCATCACCGGCTTGTAGACGTCGATGCGGTCGCCGCCGATGCGCTTGGAATGATACATCGCAAGCTCAGCATCCTTGATGATCTCGTCGGTGAGCTGCACTTGCGGATCGGACAAAGCGAGGCCGATCGAGGCGGTCAGGAAGATCTCGCGGTCGTTGAAGGCGATCGGCGCGCGGATCGTCTTGCGGATGGTCTCGGCGAAGGCGGTGATGCGGGCGGGATCCTGCTCCGACAGCAGGATCAGGCCGAACTGGTCGCCGGCAAGCCGCGCCAGCGTATCCTGCGGCTTCAGGATGCGGGTGAGGCGGCGGGCGAGCGTTAAGAGGATGGAATCGCCGACCGCGATACCGACGGAATCGTTGACCTGCTTGAAGCGGTCGAGGTCGATCACCATCAGCGTCGGCCGTAGCGTCGGCATGGTCTTGGCGAAATGCGCGACCGCGCCGAGCCGGTCCATGAACAGTTTGCGGTTGGGCAGGCCGGTGAGGTTGTCGTGCACGGAGTCGTGCAGCAGGCGCTCTTCCGCGTTGCGCAGCTCGGTGACGTCGGTGAGGGTGCCGACCACGCGCGAAACCTCGCCGTCCGAGCCGACCACGGGACGCGCCTTCAGCGCGAACCACATGAAGTGACCGTCCGGCGTGCGCAGGCGGAAGTCCTGCACCAGGCGGCCGCGGCGCTGGTCGAGCACGCTGTCGAGCGCGGCGCGGAAGCGATCCTGGTCGAGCGGATGCAGCACCTCGAGCCACGACGCGGCCGGACCTTCCAGCGTGCCGCGCTTCAGGCCGAGCAGGGCCTCTGTCTCGGGGCTGGTGAAAACCTTGTCGGCCGACACGTCCCAGTCCCAGATCAGGTCGCCGGAGCCGGCCAGCGCCAGCGCCCGCCGCTCGATGTCGGAGACGACGCCGGTGGTGGCGCCACCGCCGGCGAAGGCGTGCTGCATCACCGTGAATCCGATCAGCATCACGATCAGTACGAGGCCGCCGAGCAGCGCCGGACCGACGATGTCGTTGGTGACCGAGCCGGCGACCGTCATACCGGCCGCGACCACCCAGACCACCAGCAGGAACCAGGTCGGGATCAGCAGCACGGCGCGGTCGAAGCCGTGGGTGGAGAGATAGACGATCAGCGCAAAGCCGGCGAAGGCAATCAGCACCAGCGACATGCGCGCGATGCCGGAGGCCACGGCCGGATCGAACAAAGCGAGCGCGACCAGCGAGCCCAGGAACGCGAGCCAGCCCACGGTGATGTGCGAATAGCGCACATGCCAGCGGCTCAAGTTGAGATAGGCGAACAGGAACACCAGCAGCGTCGCCGCGAGGATCGCCTCGCCCGCCGCGCGCCAGATGCGCTCGGCGTTGTTCGACATGTCGAGCACCTTGCCCCAGAAGCCGAAATCGACGCCGATATAGACCAGCACCGCCCAGGCCAGCGCCGCGGCCGCCGGGAACATGATGCTGCCCTTCACCACGAACAGGATGGTCAGCACCAGTGCAAGCAGGCCGGAGATGCCGATCACGATGCCCTGGTAGAGCGTGAAGGAGTTGACCTTGTCCTTATAGGCCTCCGGCTCCCACAGATAGAGCTGCGGCAGCTTGTCGGTGCGCAATTCCGCGACGAAGGTGACGACGGCGCCGGGGTCGAGCGTGATGCGGAACACGTCTGCGGTCGCGCTTTCCTGACGCTCCGGTCGGTCGCCGACCGAGGGCGTGATGGTCGCGATGCGCGACAGCCCGAGGTCGGGCCACAGCAGGCCCGATGACACGATGCGATAATGCGGGGCGACGATCAGGCGGTCGAGCTGGTCGTCGGTATTGTTGGCGAGCGCGAACACCACCCAGTTCTGGCCGCCTTCGCGGGCGCGTACCTCGATGCGGCGGACGATGCCATCGGTGCCGGGCGCGGTGGAGACCTGGATGCGGTCGGTGTCGCTGCGTTGATGTTCGAGAACGCCGGTAAGGTCGATCGCGGGCGCGTCGCTGCGGACGCTGACGGCGTCAAGCGCGCGCGCCGGGCACGCGCCGACAAGAATCATGAGGCCCAGCGCTATGGGCGCGAGGCACCTGATCAGACGCAAGGCCAGTTCTCCGCGTTCGACGCAAACTCTTCAGTGCAAGGCGTTTGTCCGAACGAACGAGACGGTTCGGCGCTCTGCGATAGATGCCACGAAAGCGAGGAAAATCAAAGGGTTTCCGCTTATCCCCTGTGGGCCGTTGGCCTAGACCTCCAACACAATTTTGCCAATATGTGCGCTGGTCTCCATCCGCCGGTGCGCGTCTGCGGCCTTTTCCAGCGGGAAACTGCTGTCCATCAGTGGCTTGACGCGGCCCTCGCTCAGAAGCGGCATCACTTTCGCCTCGATCGCGGCCACCATCGCCGCCTTGTCCGCATTACTACGGGGGCGCAGCGTCGAGCCGGTATGCGTCAGGCGCTTGACCATCACCTTGGCGATGTTGACGTTGACCTTGGGGCCGTTGAGGGTCGCGATTTGCACGATGCGGCCGTCGACCGCTGCGGCATCATAGTTGCGATCGACATACTCGCCGGCGACCATGTCGAGGATCAGGTTGGCGCCGGCATTGTTGGTCTCCGCCTTGACCACAGCGACGAAGTCCTCGGTCTTGTAGTTGATGGCGCGGTCCGCGCCGAGCTTCAGGCAGGCATCGATCTTGTCCTGCGAGCCGACGGTGACGATCACCTTCGCGCCGAACGCTTTCGCAAGCTGGATCGCCATGGTGCCGATGCCCGAGGAGCCGCCATGGATCAGCAGCGTTTCGCCGGCCTTCAGCCCGCCGCGTTCAAACACGTTGTGCCAGACCGTCATCAAGGTCTCCGGCAGCGCGCCGGCTTCCTTGATCGACAACGCCGGGGGCACCTTCATGGCCTGGCCGTCCTGAGCGATGCAATACTGCGCATAGCCACCGCCGGCGACGAGTGACATCACCTTGTCGCCGATCTTGTGCCGCTTGGCGTTGCTGCCGACAGCCACCACCTCACCGGCGACCTCGAGTCCCGGCAGGTCGCTGGCGCCGGGCGGCGGCGGGTAAGACCCGGAGCGCTGCGCCACGTCGGGCCGGTTGACGCCCGCGGCCTGCACCTTGATCAGGATCTCGTCGGGGCCAGGCTGCGGCAGCGCCCGCTGTTCCGGCACCAGCACCTCGGGTCCGCCGGGCTTGGAGATGGCGACCACGGTCATTTGCGCGGGCAGCTTTTCCATGATTTGTCCTTGCAAGGGTGCGAGATGGAAATGTGGGCCATTGATTAGCCAGCGCGCTTCACGCTGGCAACCGTCTCAGCCTCGTTTGGCCGCGCGAACGCAGGAGGAACGACGATGCCGATGGAAGACGACGACCGGCCTCGCAAGAAGATCAGCCACGAGATCGGACAGGATCTCTCACTATTGTCGGTGGAGGAGCTGACCGAGCGCGTCGCGCTGCTGAAGGCGGAAATCGCAAGGTTAGAGGAAGCCGCCACCAAGAAGCGCGCCTCGCGCGATGCGGCGAATAATTTCTTCAAGTCGTAGCAACGCGCGCATTTTGCGACGCGCGGCGTCGAACATCCCTGCGTCATTCCGGGGCGGCGCGCCAGCGCCGAGCACGGAATCCAGGCCTTTGAAACAGGCAGGCTGATAGGGCCGGGCCATTCCGTCCGCTCGTGGCTATGGATTCCGGGCTCGCGACTTCGTCGCGTCCCGGAATGACGGCGGGACAGAGAAACGCGCGGACCCCGCTCGGCCAATGACCGACATGGCTAACGAACTCTCAAAATATTTGCTCGTTTACGGTCGATTAAGCTTTCGGGTTTATGACTGGAACCGTCCTCGTTTGGACACCGAGTGGCTCCTGTCCACTCTGTTTGACGCCTCCCTGTTATCAACTTTCAAAGCCGCCGGTCTCCGGCGGCTCTTTTTTGTCTCGCGTCGGTTGTATTCCGAGGAAAGACCCGCGGAAACCATATCCGCGCTTGCCGCTGGACTCCGCCTCCCGCCCGCGCAATGATTTGTTCATCATAAGCCGGCGCCAAAGCCGGACGGTAACAGTTGCGTAAGGGGCGTTAACCATGGAACGTTTGCAAGCCGACGGCGCTCTCGTTCAACTCAGCGAGCGGTTCACCAATTCTGCGGCGTTCGGCGCCCTGTTCCGTGAGGGGATGGACCTCGTCGAAGAAACCGCCGCCTATCTCGACGGCGCCGGCCGCACTGAGGCCAAGGCGCTCGATCGTGCCGTCAGCCTCACCTACGCGACCGAGAGCATGCGTCTCACCACGCGCCTGATGCAGCTCGCCTCGTGGCTGCTGTTGCATCGCGCGGTCAAGGAAGGTGAGATGACGCTCGTCCAGGCCAACCGCGAGAAGACCAAGGTCAAGCTCACCGCCGCCGATCCCGGTCCCGCCGATACCATCGAGAAGCTGCCGGCGCAGTTGCAGGATCTGATCCACCGCTCGATGAGCCTGCAGGCGCGTGTGCGCCGTCTCGACACCACCATCCACACCCCGCCGACCGATCACGCCGCGATCGGCAACCCGCTGGTGCCGCACCTGAACGCGCTCAAGGCCGCGTTCGAGCGGTAAGTCCATTCACCGTCATTCCGGGCGCGCGAAGCGCGAACCCGGAATGACAACCCGGAAAACAAAAACGCCCCTGGTCTCCCAGGGGCGTTTTGCGTTCGCGGCCGAAGTGGCCGGATCAATCCTTTTTGAGAAAACCGGAAAATTTCTTCTGGAAGCGCGAGACGCGGCCGCCGCGATCCATGATCTGCTGGGCGCCGCCGGTCCAGGCCGGATGCGACTTCGGGTCGATGTCGAGGTGCAGCTTGTCGCCTTCCTTGCCCCAGGTGGAGCGGGTCTGGTACTCGGTTCCGTCGGTCATCACGACCGTAATCGTATGATAATTCGGATGAATTTCGGCTTTCATGGCAATTCGCCGGCGCCCGGCGCCTCTCACTTGAGTGACTATCGATGACGGATTTGGCCGGCTCTATACCGCACGGAAACCCCTAAAACAAGCCACTGCCGGACAAGCAGAACCGGGCTGTCACTTAAGGGACATCCCGGATTTGCCACTCCCCCGGCAACCGGCCTATGTGGAGCGGAGTTGTCTATCGGGTCGGGATGTCATGAGCGCAGTGGAACGGCTTGACCATCGGTACCATGAGGGCGAAGCCGGGCCTGCCGAGACCCCGTCGATCGAGGCGGAGCTGATCGAGCAGCCGGCGAAGGGCCGGGCGCGACTGCGTCCGCTGCTCGCGCTCGCGCCCTATGTCAGCCGCTATCGCGGCCGGGCGGCGCTCGCTTTCGTCGCGCTGACGATCGCGGCGCTGACGACGCTGCTGGTGCCTGTCGCGGTAAGGCGGATGATCGATTTCGGCCTCACGCCGGAAGGCATCGCGCTGATCAACAGCTACTTTGCCGTGATGATCGCGGTGGTCGCCGTGCTCGCGCTCGCAAGTGCCTCGCGCTACTACCTCGTGATGACGATCGGCGAGCGCATCGTCGCTGACCTCCGGCGCGACGTCTTCGCCCATCTGCTCTCGCTGTCGCCGGCCTTCTTCGACTCTGCGCGCAGCGGCGAGCTGGTGTCGCGCCTCACCGCCGACACCACCCAGATCAAATCCGCGGTCGGCGCGTCCGTCTCAATCGCGCTGCGCAACCTCATGATGTTCCTCGGCGCCGCGGCGATGATGGTGATCACGAGTCCGCGCCTGTCCGGCTTCGTGCTGCTGGCGATCCCCCTGATCGTGCTGCCGCTGGTCGCGTTCGGACGCTGGGTGCGGCGGCTGTCGCGCAACGCGCAGGATACGCTCGCCGATGCCTCGGCCTATGCCGGCGAGCTGGTCGGCGCGATCCGCACCGTGCAGGCCTATACCAGCGAGGGGCTGGCGGAGAAGCGGTTCGGCGGCGAGGTCGAGCAGGCCTACGAGGCCGCGCGCACCTCGACCCAGGCGCGTGCGGTGCTCACCGCCATCATCATCTTCATCGTGTTCGCCAGCGTGGTCGCGATTCTCTGGATCGGCTCGCACGACGTGCTGACCGGCGCCATCACGCCGGGCCGGCTCGGCCAGTTCGTGCTCTATGCCGCGTTCGCGGCCGCCGGTCTCGGCCAGCTCAGCGAGGTCTGGGGTGAGGTCTCGGCCGCCTCGGGCGCCGCCGAGCGCCTGTTCGAGATTTTGCATGTGCAGCCGGAGATCACCGCGCCCGCTTCTCCGCGGGCGCTGCCGACGCCGGCGTGCGGCGAGGTCGGCTTCGATCATGTCAGCTTCGCCTATCCGGCGCGGCCCGACGTCAATGTGCTGGACGCCGTCTCGTTCACGGTGCGCCCCGGCGAGAAGGTCGCGATCGTCGGCCCGTCCGGCGCCGGCAAGAGCACGATCTTTCATCTGTTGCTGCGCTTCTACGATCCGCGGGGCGGCGCGATCTCGCTCGACGGCGTGCCGGTCATGGCGGCCGACCCGCGCGATTTCCGCGCACGCATCGCGCTGGTGCCGCAGGAGTCGACTGTGTTTGCCGCCAGCGCCCGCGAGAACATCCGCTTCGGGCGACCCGATGCGACCGATGCCGAGGTCGAGCGCGCCGCCGAGCTCGCCCACGCCGCCGAGTTCATTCGCCGCCTGCCCGACGGTTTCGAGACTCCGCTCGGCGAGCGCGGCGTGACATTGTCCGGCGGCCAGCGCCAGCGCATCGCGATCGCGCGCGCGATCCTGCGTGATGCGCCGCTCTTGCTGCTCGACGAGGCGACCTCGGCGCTCGATGCCGAAAGCGAGACGCTGGTGCAGACCGCGCTCGAAGAGCTGATGAGCCACCGCACCACGCTGGTGATCGCACACCGGCTCGCAACCGTGCTCTCCTGCGACCGCATCCTGGTGATGGACCAGGGCAGGATCGTCGAGCAGGGCACGCATGCAGAGCTGGTCGCGGCGAACGGGCTTTATGCCAGGCTGGCAAGGTTGCAGTTCGAGGGCGCGTAGTTCGAGAGCGCGTAAGGCGTTCTGACCGCCACCCCACTCACGGTGTCATCACCCGCGAAAGCGGGTGATCCAGTATCCCAGAGGCAGTGCGAGGATACGGGGAAGCCGCGGCTTACTGGATGCCCCGCCTGCGCGGGGCATGACTGCGGAGAGGACCTGGATTGCTCCATTGCGCCCGTAAATGATTGGGCTTGATGCACTTACGTCCCGCCGCCGGCGACTGCGGTTCTACTTTGCATGGGGTTGTTTTCGAGATTTTAGTTGGGACGCGGCGCGTTACGGCTTCCACGCCATCCGCAGCACCGGCCGTCCTGAGGTTGGGTTCACGTCGTCGCCCGCATGCGCAAAGCCGTTGCGCTCGTAGAAGCGGATGGCGCGGGCGTTGTCCTTGTTGACGAGCAGGGTGACGCCGGTCGGTGACAGGCGCTTGGCCTCATCCACCAGCAGCCGCGCTGCATCCGAGCCCCAGTGGTCGGGATCGACCACGAGCTGGTCGAGATAGCCTTCGCCGTCGATGGTGACGAAGCCGATCAGCGCGGCGTCCTGTTCGGCGACCACGATTGAGGCCTTCGGCACCAGGTCCTTGCGCCAGCGTTCGCGCCACCATTCGAGGCGCGCCGCGAAGTCGATCTGCGGATAAGCCTGTTGCCAGGTGCGATGCCAGAGGTCGATGGACGCGGCCTCGTCCTCTGCGCGGTAGGGGCGGAGGCGGAGGGCGCTCACTACCGCTCCGTCAGCTTCAGCTCGATGCGGCGGTTGCGCTTGTAGGCCTCTTCGGTGTTGCCGGGGTCGAGGGGCTGGAATTCGCCGAAGCCGGCGGCGACCAGGCGCTGGGCCGGCACACCGAGCGAGATCAGATATTGCACCACCGAGATGGCGCGGGCCGCGGACAGGTCCCAGTTGGACTTGAAGTTCGGGCCGTTGACCGGCCGCATGTCGGTATGACCATCGACACGCAGCACCCAGGCGATTTCCGTCGGGATCTTCTTGTCGAGCTCGATCAGCGCGTTCGCCACGGTATCGAGCTCGGCGCGGCCCTCGGGCAACAGGGTCGCCTGTCCGGTGTCGAAGAACACTTCCGACTGGAACACGAAGCGGTCGCCGACGACGCGGATGTCGGGACGATTGCCGAGAATGGCGCGCAGGCGGCCGAAGAATTCGGAGCGATAGCGCGACAATTCCTGCACGCGCTGCGCCAGCGCCACGTTGAGGCGCGCGCCGAGATCGGCGATCCGGCTCTGCGATTCCTTGTCGCGCTTCTCGGAGGCATCGAGCGCTTCCTCGAGCGCCGCGAGCTGCCGCCGCAGCGCGCTGATCTGCTGGTTCAGCACCTCGATCTGGGCGAGCGCCCGGGCCGAGACGGCCTTCTCCGAGTCCAGCGCCTTGTTGAGCTCGGTGGTCTTGCCTTGCGCGTCGTTGCCGGCACTGGCGAGCCCCTCATAGAGGCCCTTCATGCGGTCGCGCTCGGATTCGGCGGAAGCGAGGCCGGCCTTGAGCTGTGCCACCTGGTCGTCGAGGCTGAGCTTGCCCAGCTTCTCCAGCGACAAGAGTTCGTTGAGCTGCGCGATCTTGGCGTTGAGCTGTTCCAGCGCCTTGTCCTTGCCGGTCACCTCCTGCGACAGGAAGAACTGCACGACCAGGAACACCGACAACAGGAACACGATCGACAGCACCAGCGTCGACAGCGCGTCGACGAATCCGGGCCAGTAATTGAAGGGGCCGTCGCTGCGGCGGGCGCGGGCTAGAGCCATTTCGTTTATCTCCACTTCCGAGTCCCGGACGCGGCGCAGCGTGCAACGCTGCTCCGCAGAGCCGGGACCCACATCTTAAGTAACGCGCTGGGCTCAGCGAATCCTCAACTCTTCTCCGGCTGGCGCGCGATGCGTTCCAGAAGGCGCCGGATCTCGCGGTTCTGCTCGCCCTGGCCGTCGGCCCATTCGCGGATCATCTGCTGCTCGGTGCGCATGTGCGAGACCAGCGCCTGGATGGCTTCGGCAAGGCTTGCCATCGCGGCCGTGGTGCCGCGGCTCGCGCTGCCCTCTTCCAGCACCGAACGCAGCCGCTCGACCGCGGCCTGCAGCTCGCCGCCGGCGACGCCGCCGCCGGCTGCGACGGTCACCTCGCCGCGGCCATATTCGCGCACGGTGGTGGCGAGCCAGTCTTCGAGGTCGGTGTAGAAGCGGTTCTGGGCCTGGCTCGATTGCAGGTCGAGAAAGCCGAGGATCAGCGAGCCGGCGAGGCCGAACAACGAGCTCGAGAACGAGATGCCCATGCCGCCGAGCGGGGCGGCGAGGCCCTCTTTCAGCGTGTCGAACAGCGCGCCGGCATCGCCGCCGACCTTCAGGCCGCCAATAATCGCGCCAACCGAGCCGACCGTCTCGATCAGGCCCCAGAAGGTGCCAAGCAGGCCGAGGAAGACCAAGAGTCCGGTCAGGTAGCGGGAGATATCCCGGGCTTCGTCGAGGCGCGTCGCGATCGAGTCGAGCAGATGGCGCATGGTCTGCTGCGTGATCGTCATGCGTCCGGTCCGCTCGCCGCCGAGGATCGCCGCCATCGGCGCCAGCAACCGCGGGTGGCCGCTCGGCACCAGCCCCGGGTCGGCAATCCGGAAGCTGTTGACCCACCTCACTTCTGGATAGAGCCGGATGACCTGCCGGAAGGAGAGAATGATGCCGATGACAAGGACCGCCCCGATCAGCGCGTTGAGGCCCGGATTGAAGAAAAAGGCATTCGCTATCTGCTTGTAGAGCACCACGGAGATCAGAGTGCAGAGCACCAGGAAGACGAGCATCCGCACGAGAAACACGCTGGGCGACGACAGTTTGGTGAGTTCGATGTCCATGTGAGGCGAGGTGCCTGACGGCGTGCGCATAGCCGATGTCATCCGTTACGAAAGCCTGAGCGGCCCGCACTATGGCACAGCGCGAGCCCAAAAAAAGCGCCCGATCGCCGAATTCGGGCAGGCAGGGAACCCAAGGCCGAAACCGCACTTCGATCGCGCAGCATTTCCTCAGCGGCGCGTCGGCCACGATCGGACGATGGCAGCCGAATTATTGCGATGTTCTGTCGCAGCGCGCAGCGATGGAACCCGACTCACAATCCGGTGAATCCAGAAAAGCGGCCTGAACTCAGCACGATAGGCCGTGTGACATTGAGCCGCCCGGATCATGCGTTGCGTCGCAGCACGTCCATTCTATTTTGACGGCATCAACCGCGCGGAATTGCCCAGAACGGGCTCGCGCGGAGCGTGATTCAGTATCAACAACTTCGGGGCACTTCTCTCCATGTCAGGACTTCGTGCGCGATCGGCATGCGTTGCATTGATGCTCGCGGCCCTCGCGCCGCTGCTTGCAGGTTGCGACGAATCCAGCTCAGCCATCTCCTCCGCCACCCAGCCCGCCGACCCCGATGTCAGCATCGTCGTCGTCAAGCCGCAGCCGCGCGCCGTGGTGCGCGAACTGCCCGGCCGCATCGCGCCGACGCGCGTCTCCGAAGTGCGGCCTCGCGTCTCCGGCATCGTGGTCGAGCGCCTGTTCCGTCAGGGCAGCGAGGTGAAGGCGGGTGATCCGCTCTACCGGATCGATCCGCGCCCGTTCGAGGTCGAGGTGATGGCCAACGAAGCGGCGCTCGCCAAGGCCGAGGCGGCCTTGATGCAGGCGCAGCAGCAGGCGCGCCGCATTGCCACGCTCACGAGCCAGCGCGCTGCCCCCGAAGCCGAGAATGAGAAGGCGGTTGCGGCCGAGCGCCAGGCCCATGCCGAGGTCGAGGGCCGCAAGGCCGAGCTCGCGCGCGCAAAACTCAATCTGGACTACGCCACCGTGCGCGCGCCGATCGACGGCGTGGTCGGCGCGGCCCTGGTCAGCGAGGGCGCGCTCGCGGTCCAGAACGAGACCAATCTCGCCACCATCCAGCAGCTTGATCCGATCTATGCCGACTTCACCCAGTCGGTGACCGAGCTCAACCAGCTCCGCCGCGCCTTCGAGAGCGGCGACCTCGAGCGCATCGCCGCCGATGCCGCCAAGGTGCGCCTCGTGCTCGACGACAACACCCTTTATTCGCTCGACGGCAAGCTGCTTTTCTCCGATGCCAAGGTCGACGCCCATACCGGGCAGGTGACCCTGCGCGGCGAGTTCCGCAATCCCAAGCGCGAGCTCTTGCCGGGCATGTATGTCCGCGTGCGCATCGACCAGGGTCTCGACTCCGACGCGATCGCGGTGCCGCAGCAGGCGATTCAGCGCAATGGCGGCGGCGGCAGCGAGGTGTTCGTCGTCAAGGACGACAATCGCATCGCGGTGCAGGCGGTGCGCACCGGTTCGGTGCAGGACGGCATCTGGTTCGTCACCGACGGGCTGAAGGCCGGCGACAAGGTCGTGGTCGAAGGTTTCCAGAAGTTCGCGGCCGGCGACAAGGTCAAGCCGCAATCCTGGTCGGAAGCGGATGCGACCGCGGACAACCGGCACGCGCAGCAGGTCACGCGGTAACGCGCCATGCCGAGCTTCTTCATCGACAGGCCGATCTTCGCCTGGGTCGTCGCGCTATTCATCTGTCTGATCGGCGCGATCGCGATCCCGCTGCTGCCGATCGCGCAATATCCGATCATCGCGCCGCCCTCGATCTCGATCTCGACGAGCTACCCGGGCGCCTCGCCGGAAAACCTCTACAACAGCGTTACGCGCCTGATCGAGGAGGAGCTCAACGGCGCCTCCGGCATCCTCAATTTCGAATCCACCAGCGACTCGCTCGGCCAGGTCGAGATCATTGCCAATTTCGTGCCGGGCACCGACACCGGCGCGGCCTCGGTCGAGGTGCAGAACCGCATCAAGCGCGTCGAGGCGCGCCTGCCGCGTGCGGTGATCCAGCAAGGCATTCTGATCGAGGAAGCCTCGAGCGCAGTGCTTCAGATCATCACGCTGAACTCGACCGACGGCAGCCTGGATGAAGTCGGGCTCGGCGACTTCATGATCCGCAACGTGCTCGGCGAGATCCGCCGCATCCCCGGCGTCGGCCGCGCCACGCTTTATTCGACGGAGCGGTCGCTTCGCGTCTGGGTCGATCCGGCCAAGCTCGTCGGCTATGGGCTGACGGCCGACGACGTCAACAAGGCGATCGCGGCGCAGAACGCGCAGGTCGCCTCGGGCAGCATCGGCGCCGAGCCGTCGACCGCGAACCAGCGCACGTCCTCGCTGGTGCTGGTCAAGGGCCAGCTCTCCTCGCCCGATGAATTCGGCGCCATCATCTTGCGCGCCAATCCCGATGGCTCGACCGTGCGCCTGCGCGACGTCGCGCGCGTCGAGGTCGGCGGCCTCAGCTACCAGTTCAATACGCGGCTGAACGGCAAGCCGACCGCGGGTCTTTCGGTGCTGCTGTCGCCGACCGGCAATGCGCTCGCGACCGCGAGCGCGGTCGAAGAGAAGATGAAGGAGCTGTCGCGCTTCTTCCCGGCCAATATCAGCTACGAGATCCCCTACAACATCACGCCCGTGGTCGAGGCCTCGATCAAGAAGGTGCTGACGACGCTGGTCGAAGCCGTGGTGCTGGTGTTCGTGGTGATGTTCCTGTTTCTCCAGAACATCCGCTACACCATCATCCCGACTATCGTGGTGCCGGTGGCGCTCCTGGGCGCCTGTACCACGCTGCTGCTTGCCGGCTACTCCATCAACATGCTCTCGATGTTCGGCATGGTGCTCGCGGTCGGCATCCTCGTCGACGACGCCATCGTCGTCGTAGAGAACGTCGAGCGTATCATGGCCGAGGAAGGCCTGCCGCCGAAGGAGGCGACACGCAAGGCGATGTCGCAGATCACCGGCGCCATCATCGGCATCACGCTGGTGCTGATGGCGGTGTTCGTGCCGATGGCGTTCTTCCCGGGCTCGGTCGGCATCATCTACCGCCAGTTCTCCGTCACCATGGTCGCCGCGATCGGCTTCTCCGCCTTCCTCGCGCTGTCGCTGACGCCGGCGCTGTGCGCGACGTTGCTCAAGCCCGTTGCGGCCGGCCATGGCCACGCGCGGAAGGGCGTGTTCGGCTGGTTCAACCGCATGCTCGAAGGCGGCAAGGAGGGCTATTCCCGCACCGTCGCCTTCTCGCTCAAGCGCACGGGCCGGCTGATGCTGGTCTATGCGGCACTACTGGTCGGCCTATCCTGGGCCTTCATCAACCTGCCCGGCGGCTTCCTGCCCGTCGACGACCAGGGCTTTGTCACCACCGACGTGCAGACGCCGTCGGATTCGTCCTATGCCCGCACCGAGGCCGTGATCGAGAAGGTCGAGAAATATCTGGCGCAGCGGCCAGGCGTGAAGGATGTCACCTTCCTCACCGGCTTCAGCTTCTCCGGCCAGGGCATGAACACGGCGCAGGCCTTCATCACGCTGAAGGACTGGTCGGAGCGCGGGCCGAAGGATTCGGCAGCCGCGATCGTCTCGGACATCAACCGCGACCTGTCCTCGATCCGCGATGCAAAAATCTCGGCGCTGCAGCCGCCGCCGATCGACAATCTCGGCAACTCCTCGGGCTTCTCGTTCCGCCTTCAGGACCGCGGCCAGAAGGGCTATTCGGCCCTGATGCGCGCCGCCGACCAGCTCATCGCGGACGCCAATGCGAGCCCGGTGCTGCAGAAGGTCTATATCGAGGGCCTGCCCGAGGCGGGCGTCGTCAATCTCGTGATCGACCGCGAGAAGGCCGGCGCCTTCGGCGTGACGTTCGAGGACATCAACAACACGATCTCGACCAATCTCGGCTCGAACTACATCAACGACTTCCCGAACCGCGGCCGCATGCAGCGCGTCGTGGTCCAGGCCGACAGCCGCGACCGCATGAGGACCGAGGACATCCTCAACTACAACGTCAAGAACAGCCGCGGCCAGCTCGTGCCGTTCTCGTCCTTCGCAACCGTCGAATGGGCGCGCGGTCCGACCCAGATCGCCGGCTTCAACTACTATCCGGCCGTGCGCATCTCCGGCGAGGCGAAGCCCGGCTTCACCTCGGGCGATGCGATCGCCGAGATGGAGAAGCTTGCGGGCAGGCTGCCGCGCGGCTTCGGCTATGAATGGACCGGACAGTCGCTGCAGGAGAAGCTGTCGGGCTCGCAGGCGCCGTTCCTGCTGGCGCTGTCGGTGTTCGTGGTGTTCCTGTGTCTGGCCGCGCTCTACGAGAGCTGGACCATTCCGCTCGCGGTGCTGCTCACCGTGCCGCTCGGTGTCACCGGCGCGGTGATCGCGGCGATGCTGCGCGGCCTGCCGAACGACGTCTATTTCACCGTCGGCCTGATCACCATCATCGGCCTTGCCGCCAAGGACGCGATCCTGATCATCGAGTTCGCCAAGGACCTGCGCAAGGAAGGCAAGCCGCTGCTGGAAGCCACCATCGAGGCCTGCCGCCTGCGCTTCCGCCCGATCCTGATGACCGGCCTTGCCTTCATCTGCGGCGTGCTGCCGATGGCGATCGCCCACGGCGCCGGCGGTGCCAGCCAGCAATCGCTCGGCACCGTCGTGATGGGCGGCATGATCGCGGTGGTCATCCTCGCGCTCTTGATGGTGCCGGTGTTCTTCGTCTCCGTGCAGCGCGTGCTCGCAGGGGACCGGGAGCCGAAAGCGGCGAAGGCGGAAGTGTATGGACCGCCGGCACCGGTGAAGCCATAACGCATACTGTCGTGCCCCGCGAAGGCGGGGCATCCAGTACGCCGCGGCTTCTCGATCCTAGCTGCGCCGTCTCTGGAATACTGGATCACCCGCTTTCGCGGGTGATGACAGTACGCGGCGCGGCCTTCGCCCTAAGCCGCCTTCCGCAAGATCTTCACCAGCTCGCCGTGCACGAACTCGTTGCCGCACACGACGTGGCCGGTTGTCAGCGCATCGCCCGGCGTTTCGATGTCGCTCACGGTGCCGCCTGCTTCCTTGACCATGATCTGGCCGGCGGCGATGTCCCACGGGGAGAGGTTGCGCTCCCAGTAGCCGTCGAGGCGGCCGGCGGCGACGAAGGCGAGGTCGAGCGAGGCGGCGCCGAAGCGACGCAGGCCTGCGACGCGGTTCTGGATCGCGGTCATCTCGCGGCGGAATTCCTCGTGGTCGCCGCGGCCGATATGGGGCAGGCCGCAGGCCACCACGCATTCGTTGAGCTGGCGGCGGCCGGCGACGCGCAGGCGCTGGTCGTTGAGGAAGGCGCCCTTGCCGCGCTCGGCGATGTAGAGCTCGTCGTTGGCGGGATTGTAGATCACGCCCGCGATGACAGTACCTTCGCGCGCGAGCCCGATCGAGATGGCGAATTGCGGGATGCCGTGCAGGAAGTTGGTGGTGCCGTCCAGGGGATCGACGATCCAGGTGTGGCTCTTGTCGGTGCCCTCACGGGTGCCGCCCTCTTCGCCGATGAAGCCGTAGCCGGGCCGGGCCTTGGCGAGGTCCTGGTAGAGGATCTCTTCCGCGCGCTTGTCGGCGAGCGAGACGAAATTCGCGGGACCCTTCAGCGAGACCTGGAGATGCTCGATCTCGCCGAGATCGCGCTTGAGGCTGCGGCCGGCGCGACGCGCTGCCTTGACCATGACATTGATAGTGGCGGAATACAGCATGAGCTCTGGTCTTGATCGGGGGAGAGACGGCGCGGAACCGCGCCCATTTGAGGGGATTGGGTGCCCTGCGAGGGGCTTTGCGTCAAGTCATTGCGTCAAGTCATTTGGTCCCGAGCCATTTCTTGGCGGCGGCCTCGGCCTTGGCCCGGTCGTCGGCCGGTAAATCGGCCAATTGCTTGTCGAGCTCCGGATCGCCCTTGCCGGCGGTCTTGGCGACGATGTGCCATTTGAACCCCTCGACCTTGTCCACCGGCGTGCCCATGCCGTTGATCAGCACCCAGGCCAGCCGGTTCTGCGCGATGGCGCTGTTCTGGCGCGCCGCCTTGCGGAGCAACGCGACGGCGGCCGGCTGGTTCTTCGGCGTGCCGGTGCCGTTGAACATGGCAATCGCGTATTCGACCTCGGCATCGACATTGTCGGCGAGCGAGGCCGCCTGTAAGAGCCGCACCGCCTTGTCGGGGTCCTTCGGTACGCCGGTGCCTTCCTTGTAGAAGGTCGCGAGCGCGTATTGCGCCTCGGGCAGGCCGGCATCGGCCGCCTGGCGGAGCAGCTCGGCGGAGCGCTTGACGTCCTGCGGCAGCGTCTGCCCGTCGAGATAAAGCAGCGCGAGATTGTAGGCGGCCTTCGGCTCGCCGAGCTTGGCGGCGGACGCCATCAGCTTGACCGCCTCGCTCTTGTCGACCGGTCCGCCACGACCGGCAATGCGCATCATCGCCAGTGCGAACATCGCCTCGCGGTCGCCGGCATCCGAGGCGCGTTTGTACCATTCCACCGCCTTGGCGTAGTCGCGCTTGATGCCCATAGCATTGGCATAGAGCTCGCCCAGCATGGTCATCGCCTTGGGATCGCCGGCCTGGGCGCGGCTGGTGGCGAGATCGAAGGCCGTCTTGTATTGGCCGCGCTGATAAGCGCCGAACACCAGATCGACATTGGAATTGTCGGTCGGGGGTGCGGGGATCACGGTGGCGGCGGGCGGCGGGCTCGGCGATGCCGACGGCTTTGGCGACGGCGTGGCGTCCTTCTTCTTTGTGATCGTGTGCGGCTTCGTCTTTGGCGTTTCTTTGGGCGCTTCTTTGGGCTTTTCGTTGGGTTTTGCGGAGGGCGCGCTCGGAGTTGCCGCCGGCGGAGTGATCTGGAGTTGCGCGGCCGCGGGCGCTGTCAGAGCCAGCGTGGCCAAGAAGGTGATGCGAGAGAGCTTCATGGTCTGCCGCTAGCCGTGCCCCTGGCGCGCGGGGGGAGCCGCATAGGCTTTCTTGATGGCGGCGTCGACCTCGACCAGCGCGGCCTTAGGCCCGCGTGGATCGCCCCAGATGAGATCGCCGACCAGCACGAAATCGGCGCCGCTGCCGGCGAAGTCGTGGGCTTCCGAGAGCGAAGTGGCAAAGCCGACGCAGGGCGGCTCGAACAGCTCCGCCCACCAGTCCAGCCGCTCGGCGATGGCCTGGGCCGACGGCCGCTGGCCCTCTGCATCCGGCTCGCCGAACAGCACATAGTCCGCGCCCATCTCGCCCGCACTCATGGAATCGTGCCGCGTGGTGAGCCCGCCGACGCCGGCGATGCGATCGGGCTTGAGCGAGGGCACCGCCTCTTCCAGCGCGGCGATGCCGGAGAGGTGCGCACCATCGGCGCCGCCGCGCGCGACCAGTTCGCTGTGGCCGTCGATGAGCAGCGCGGCGCCCGTGTTCTGCACGACCGGTGCGAAGGCCTTGATCCGCGAGATCATGGTGCGCTGGTCGGTCTGTTTCAGCCGCAGCAGGACGGCTGCGACATCCGCGGATGCGAGCAGGCCAGGCAACTCGGCGAGGAGCGAGGCGGGATCATCGACGATCGGCGTCGCGAGATAGAGGCGCGGCGCCGGGCGCGGCGGAGGCGATTTGTCCGACAAGTCTAGGCCGCCTTCTTTTCCAGGCTGCTCGTCCATTCGCCCTTCGCGGCAAGGCCGTTCATCCGCGCGCGATGGCTGAAGGCACGTTGCCCGGCTGCGACGTTCTCGGCCTTGCCCGACCAGGCCTTCTGCGGCGCGGCCTGCAATGCGCGGCCGTAGGAGAAGGTCAGTCCCCACGGTAGCGGACCGAGCTTGTGCATCGCGTTGAGATGCGCGGTCGCTTCCTCGTCCGACTGGCCGCCGGAAAGGAAGGCGATGCCGGGCACCGCCGCCGGCACGCAGGACTTCAGGAGCCGCACCGTCTTCTCCGCGACCTCCTCCACGGAGGCCTGCTTTGCGCACTTCTTGCCTGATATCGCCATGTTGGGCTTGAGCACCATGCCTTCGAGCGCGACGCGCTGCACGCGCAATTCCTGGAACGTCTTGTTGAGCACGCGCTGGGTCACCTCAAAGCAGCGGTCGATGTCATGATCGCCGTCCATCAGCACTTCCGGCTCGACGATCGGCACGATCTGCGTGGCTTGGCACAGCGCGGCATACCGCGCCAGCGCATGCGCGTTGACGCGGATCGCCGTCATCGAGGGGATGCCGCTGCCGATATCGATCACCGCGCGCCATTTGGCGAAGCGCGCGCCGCGCTCATGATATTTCTTCAAGCGCTCGGCGAGCTTGTCGAGCCCGACCGTGACGAGTTCGCCCGGGCACATCGGCAGGGCTTGCGTGCCCTCATCGACCTTGATGCCGGGAATGGCGCCGCTCTCCTCGATCAGCTTGATCAGCGGCGTGCCGTCCTTGGCGTCCTGCCAGATCGTCTCGTCGAACAGGATGACGCCGGAGATGTACTGGCTCATGGCCTCCTTCGACCGGAACAGCATCTCGCGATAGTCACGGCGGTTGGCTTCGGTCGATTCCACGCCGATCGCGTCAAAACGCTTCTTGATGGTGCCGGAAGATTCGTCGGCGGCAAGGATTCCCTTGCCGGGAGCGACCATGGCGGTCGCGATCCTGTTGAGCTCAGTCAGATTCATCGAGAGGTCCTCCCAAAACGATTCTGCCCTTGCCTGCGAAAATAGACCGTTCTCGGGCAATTGCCGAGTTAACGTTCGTCGCAGGGTAAAGGGGCATCGGCTGGGGTAGGCGTTGGGCCGGCTGGGCCTTTACCTCGCCCCGCTTGCGGGGAGAGGTCGGAATGCGCGCTGAAAGCGCGGATTCCGGGTGAGGGGGGCTCTCCGCGAATTCGTCCTGCTACCGTGAACGTTGAGGCAGCCCCTCACCCCAACCCTCTCCCCGCGAAGAGCGGGGAGAGGGAGGGATAGATCACGCCACCTTCGGGTCGAGCTCGCCCTTGGCGTAGCGCTTGGCCATCTCGGCGGTGGTCAGGACCTTCTTGATCTTGGAGGCCTGGCCCGCGGTGTTGAACTCCTGGAGCCGTTGCTTGCACAACTTGGTCATCGCCTCCATGGCGGGCTTCAGGTACTTGCGCGGATCGAACTCTTCCGGATGGTCCTTGAGCACTTTCCGGATCTGGCCGGTCATGGCCATGCGGTTGTCGGTGTCGATGTTGATCTTGCGCACGCCGTTCTTAATGCCGCGCTGGATCTCCGACACCGGCACGCCCCAGGTCGGCTTCATCTTGCCGCCATGCGCGTTGATGATGTCCTGGAGGTCCTGCGGCACGGACGAGGAGCCGTGCATGACGAGGTGCGTGTTCGGCAGCTTGCGGTGGATCTCCTCGATCACGTTCATGGCGAGGATGTCGCCGTCCGGCTTGCGGGTGAACTTGTAGGCGCCGTGCGAGGTGCCCATCGCGATCGCGAGCGCGTCGACCTTGGTCTCCTTGACGAACTTCACGGCCTCGTCCGGATTGGTCAGGAGCTGGTCGTGCGACAGCTTGCCTTCGGCGCCGTGGCCGTCTTCCTTGTCGCCCATGCCGGTCTCGAGCGAGCCGAGTACGCCGAGCTCGCCCTCGACCGAGATGCCGCCGAGATGGGCCATGTCGGTCACGGTCTTGGTGACGCCGACATTATAGCCCCAGTCGCCGGGGGTCTTGCCGTCGACCTTCAGCGAGCCGTCCATCATCACGGAGGTGAAGCCGGCCTGGATCGCGGTCATGCAGGTCGCGGGCTCGTTGCCGTGGTCGAGATGCACGCAGACCGGGATGTGCGGATAGATCTCGGTCACCGCGTCCATCATGTGCTTGAGCATGACATCGTTGGCGTAGGAGCGCGCACCGCGCGAGGCCTGGATGATGACGGGCGCGTCGACCTGGTTGGCCGCGTCCATGATCGCCAGCGCCTGCTCCATGTTGTTGATGTTGAAGGCCGGTACGCCGTAATCGTTCTCCGCCGCGTGGTCGAGCAATTGACGTAACGTGATCCGAGCCATCTGTCCTTTTCTCCCGTTTGGGCCTGTCCGGCCGATAGATTACTTGACGCGCAGAACTTCGACGCCGGGCAGGGGCTTGCCTTCCATCCATTCAAGAAATGCGCCACCGGCCGTCGAGACGTAGGTGAAATCGGCGCCCACGCCGGCCTGGTTTAACGCCGCGACGGTGTCGCCGCCGCCTGCGATCGAGATCAGCTTCTTGTCCTTGGTGCGCTCGGCGGCGTGCTTGGCCGCCGCAACGGTGCCGCGGTCGAACGGTTGCAGCTCGAAGGCACCCAGCGGTCCGTTCCAGACCAGTGTCGCGGCATCGTCGATGGCGGCATGGATGCGCGCAATCGATTGCGGGCCGACGTCGAGGATCATGCCGTCGGCCGGAATCGCGTCGAGGCCGTAGGCGTGGGACGGCGCATTGGCCGCGAAGTGGTAGGCGACAGTGGCATCGACCGGAAGGATGATGGCGCAGTTCGCCGCTGAAGCCTTCTCCACGATGCGTAGAGCGGTGGCGGCGAGATCCTTCTCGGCCAGCGATTTGCCGACTGCGACGCCCTGCGCGTGCAGGAAGGTGTTGGCCATGCCGCCGCCGATCACGAGCGCGTCGACCTTGTTGACGAGGTTTTCGAGCAGGTCGATCTTGGTCGACACCTTGGCGCCGCCGATGATCGCGATGACCGGCTTGGTGGGAGCTTCCAACGCCTTCTCCAGCGCCTCGAGCTCGGCCTGCATGGTGCGGCCGGCATGGGCCGGCAGCTTGTGACCGAGGCCTTCGGTCGAGGCGTGGGCGCGATGCGCCGCCGAGAACGCGTCGTTGACCCAGATGTCGCCGAGCTTGGCGAGCTCTGCGACGAAGGCAGGATCGTTCTTTTCCTCTTCCTTGTGGAAGCGGGTGTTTTCCAGGCACAGGATGTCGCCGTCCTTCAGCGCCGCCACGGCGGTGGCCGCGGGCTCGCCGATGCAGTCGTCGGCGAAGGCGACGGGCTTCTTCACGACCTGCGACAGCGCCTCGGCGACGGGCTTGAGCGACTCCTTGGCGTCGCGTCCCTTCGGCCGGCCGAAATGCGCGAGCAGGATGACCTTGCCGCCCTTGTCCGAGAGCTCCGTGATGGTCGGCGCGACGCGCTCGAGCCGCGTTGCATCGGTAACGCGCCCGTTCTCCATGGGCACGTTGAGATCGACGCGCAGCAGTACGCGCTTGCCCTTCACGTCGACGTCGTCGAGAGTGCGGAAGCTGGCCATGTCCTGATCACTCGCTTACTTCGGGGCTAATTCGGGCCCGGCGGCTGGTGCTGTGGCGGATCACCTTCCTGCCGGGTCGTGATCTTCATCCCCTGGCGCACACCGTATGCGATCAACGCGATCAGCACGATGGCGCCGGGGATGCCGATCCAGTGCGGAAGCATTGCGCCTCCGTTACAGCACCTTGCTCATCGCAACGGCGGTGTCCGCCATGCGGTTCGAGAAGCCCCACTCGTTGTCGTACCAGGACATCACGCGCACCAGCGTGCCGTTCTGCACCTTGGTCTGGTCCTCGTGGAAGGTCGAGGAGTGCGGATCATGGTTGAAGTCGATCGAGACGTTCGGCGCCGTGGTGTAGCCGAGAATGCCCTTGAGCTGCTGCTCGGACGCGCGCTTCATCGCCGCGTTGACTTCCTTGGCGTCGGTCGCGCGCTTGGCGACGATCTTGAGGTCGACGACCGAGACGTTCGGGGTCGGCACGCGGATCGCGACGCCGTCGAGCTTGCCCTTGAGTTCGGGGAGCACGAGGCCGATCGCCTTCGCAGCACCGGTCGACGTCGGGATCATCGACATCGCCGCGGCGCGGCCGCGGTAGAGATCCTTGTGCAGCGTGTCCAGCGTCGGCTGGTCGCCGGTGTAGGCGTGGATCGTGGTCATGAAGCCGGTCTCGATGCCGACGAGGTCGTTCAGCACCTTGGCGACCGGCGCAAGGCAGTTGGTGGTGCAGGAGCCGTTCGAGACGACCAGGTGATCCTTGGTCAGCGTGTCGTGGTTGACGCCGTAGACGATGGTGGCGTCGGCGCCGTCGGCGGGCGCGGAGACCAGCACGCGCTTGGCGCCAGCGGTCAGATGCGCGGAGGCCTTGTCCTTCGAGGTGAAGATGCCGGTGCATTCCAGCGCGATGTCGACGCCGAGATCCTTCCAGGGCAGCTTCGAGGGATCGCGCTCGGCGGTCACCTTGATCTTGTGGCCACCGACGTTGATCGAGTCACCCTCGACGGTGACGGTGCCGGGGAAACGGCCATGGACTGAGTCGAAGCGGAGCAGGTGGGCATTGGTCTCGACCGGGCCGAGATCGTTGATGCCGACGACCTCGATATCCTTGCGGCCGGACTCGGCGATAGCCCGCAGGACGTTGCGGCCGATACGGCCAAAACCGTTGATTCCGACGCGGACTGCCATGTTTCGTCTCCTTATGACCGTTCAATGACGTTTGTCATCCCGCGCGACGCGCGTAGCGCGCCGGCGAGGGTTTTTTAGGGCGGACGCCCGGTTCGGCCGGGCGGTGCGTGATCATATGAGAAGTTACGTAGTCCTTTTTCAGGGCAAGCTCAACTCTCAGGAAACGCGCTTCAGCACAGCGTTAACCGCAGCCTCGGCAGTAATGCCGAAGTGCTTGAAAAGGTCCTTCGCCGGCGCGCTCGCGCCGAAGGAATGCATGCCGACGAATTCGCCATCCTGGCCGATCACGGCATCCCAGCCCCAGCGCACCGCGGCCTCGATCGCGACCTTGACCGGTGCATTGCCGATGATCGCCGCCCGCTTGGCCTCTGGTTGCGCTAACAACAGCTCGAGTGAGGGTACCGAGACCACCCGCGACGGGATGCCTCGTTCGGCGAGCTGCTTCTGGGCTGCAACCGCGATCTCGACCTCGGAGCCCGAGGCGAACAGGGTCGCCTTGGCTTCGCCCTCGGCGGCGACCAGCTCGTAGGCGCCGTGCTGGCAGGGATTTTCGTTCGGCGCGGTGGTGCGGAGTTGCGGCAGGTTCTGCCGCGTCAGCGCCAGCACCGTCGGGCCGTCGATACGGTTGAGCGCAAGCTCCCAGCACTCGGCGACCTCGATGGCGTCGCAGGGACGGAACACGCGCATGTTCGGCATGGCGCGCAGCGCGGCGAGATGCTCGACCGGCTGGTGCGTCGGGCCGTCCTCGCCGAGACCGATCGAGTCGTGCGTCATCACGTAGACGACGCCGGCGCCCATCAACGCGGCAATGCGCATCGCAGGCCGCGCATAGTCGGTGAACACCAGGAAGGTTGCCCCGTTCGGCGCAAAGCCGCCGTGCAGGAAGATGCCGTTCAGTGCCGCGGCCATGCCGTGCTCGCGGATGCCGTAATGGATGAAGCGGCCCTTTGGCGTCTTGGCGGAGAACGCGGTCGCCGACTTCGCCTTGTTGTTGTTGGAGCCGGTGAGGTCGGCCGAGCCCGCCACAAACTCCATCGGCATCGCGGCGGCAATCGCCTCGATCGCCGCTTCCGAGGACTTGCGGGTCGCGGCCGTCAGCGGCTTCTCCAAGAGCTCCTTCTTGTGCGCCCGCAGCGCCTTCGCGAGCGAGGCGGGGCGCTCATGGCGCAAGCGGCGCTCGAACTCGGCGCGCTTGCGGCTGCCGAGCTCACCGAGCCGGCCTTCCCATTCCTGGCGCGCGGCAGCGCCACGGCTGCCGGCTTCGCGCCACGCCTTCAGCACGTCGTCCGGCACAGAGAACGGCTCGAGCGAGATGCCGAGATTCTCCTTGGCGGCCTTGAGCTCGTCGGCGCCGAGCGCCTCGCCATGCGCCTTCGCGGTGCCGGCCTTATGCGGCGCGCCGTAGCCGATGGTGGTGCGGCAGGCGATCAGCGTCGGCTTGTTCGATTTCTTCGCGCGCGTGATGGCGGCGGCGATCGCGGCCTGGTCCTGGCCGTCGATCTTCTCGGCGGCCCAGCCTGCCGATTTGAAGCGCTTCACCTGGTCGACGGAATCGGAGATCGAGGTCGGGCCGTCGATCGAGATGCCGTTGTCGTCGTAGAGCACGATCAGCTTGTTGAGCTTCCAGTGTCCCGCCATCGCGATCGCTTCCTGCGACACGCCTTCCATCAGGTCGCCGTCGGAGGCGAGCACGAAGGTGTGGTGGTCGACGATCTTCTTGCCGAACTCGGCGGCCAGCATCTTCTCGGCCAGCGCCATGCCGACGGCGGTCGAGATGCCCTGGCCGAGCGGGCCGGTGGTGGTCTCGATGCCCTTGGTGTGGAAGTTTTCGGGGTGCCCCGGCGTCAGCGAGCCGAGCTGACGGAAGTACCTGAGCTGGTCCAGCGTCATGTCGGCATTGCCGGTGAGATAGAGCAGCGAATAGAGCAGCATCGAGCCGTGGCCGGCCGACAGCACGAAGCGGTCGCGGTCGGGCCAGTTCGGCGCGGCGGCGTCGAACTTCAGGAACTGTGTAAACAGCACCGTGGCGATGTCGGCGGCGCCCATAGGCAGGCCGGGATGGCCCGATTTCGCCTTCTCGACAGCATCCATCGAGAGCCCGCGGATCGCGTTGGCCATACGGGTGTGGTCGACCTGCGTCATATTGAAAATCCGTCTGAAATGAAGTGCTTGGCGGTGGCATGGAGCCGCATGGGAAGAGCCTGGCGGCCTCTGGGATCGAGGGTGGGGATAGCATCTCGGTTCCGGGAGTCCAAGGCAATCAAACGCCCGTTTGGCCGCAAAAGTTGCTTATCGGTGCATAGTTTCGCAGCGGCGTTGCGCATCGCTTCCCTGCCACGTAAATTTCTGCTTGTAACCGCTTGCCGAACCGAGTCTTTTGCCGGACGGCAGGCCCCGGGGACAAAGGCCACAAGGTTCCGCCGCTGACTGCATGAACGATCGCGTGTCAAACAGTTCCGCCATGACGGAATCGTCTGCTGTCGAGATCGAGATCGCGACCCGCAGACTCATGGCAGCGCTCGATGCGCTCGAAAGCGCAGTCGAACGGCGGCGCGATGCCGATCGCGACGAGAACGAACTTGCGACGCGCATCCAGGCGCTCGGCGCCGATCGCTCGCGATTGGCCGATGAACTCGACGGCGCGCTGGTGAAGGCGCGCAAGCTCGAGCGCACCAATCGCGAGATCTCGGAGAAGCTGGACTCCGCGATCGTCACGATACGTTCGGTGCTCGATACCGGAGAGGATGGATGAGCCACATCAACGTCACCATCAACGGCCGGCAATATCGCATGGCCTGCGAGGAAGGCCAGGAGGTGCGGCTGTTGAAACTTGCCGAAGGTCTGGAAACGCGCATCCAGTCGCTGCGCGGAAAATTCGGCGAGATCGGCGATGCTCGGCTCACCGTGATGGCGGCGCTGACCGCCTGCGATGAACTGGTCGATGCGGGCAACCGCATCCGCACCATGGAGCAGGAATTGAACGAGCTGCGGGATTTCCGCAACGCCGCCGTCGAGCGCGCCCGGATGACTCAGACCGCGGTGGTCAATGCGCTGAATGCCGCGGCCGAACGTATCGAGAAGTCGACCCAGGTCCTGAACCGGACCGTCGGCGGTGGGATCGCGATCGGCTAATTGGGGGCTCGCTGCCCTTGGGCTGGCGATTCGTCAGTATCGTTGTTAGATTGCGGATGCGAGGCTGCGACGCGCGTCAGGAGCCATAATATCCCCGGGGCCTTATCGATCCTTTAGGGAACTGTCCCTGGCCGGGCCCGTGGGCCCGGACATATGGTGCCCACCTACTTTCGTAGGGAACTCCGGGATCGAGTGCTTCAACGGCGTCCGCGGCCTCGCGCTTTTGCTTCCTTCTGGTTCGTGCCTGTCGAGATTTGCGCGTCTAGCTGCGGCGGTTAGGTACAGTGTCATGCCCCGCGAAAGCGGGGCATCCAGTACGCCGCGGCGTTCGAGTGTGAGCATCACCGCCTCTGGAATACTGGATCACCCGCCCCAGTGCGCAAGTGCGCACAAGGCGGGTGATGACATCGGGACCCAGCGCATGACCAACTCCAAAGCCGAACTGCGTGCCAAGGCCCTCGCCAAGCGCGACGCGCTCAGCGAGAAGAAGCGCATCACAGCCGCTGCAAAGCTCGCCAAGCGCGGCCTGCCGTTCACGCCGCCACCTGGAAGCATCATCTCCGGCTATTCGCCAATCCGTAGCGAGATCGACCCCGCGCCGCTGATGGTGAAGCTCGCCGAGCAAGGTGCGCGGCTCGCGCTTCCTTGCGTCACCGCGCGCGGCCAAGCGCTGATCTTCCGAATCTGGTATCCGAACGATCGGCTGATGCTCGGGCCGCTCGGCATTCCCGAGCCGTCGCCCGCGGCCGCCGAGGTCGTCCCGGACATCATGTTGACGCCGCTCGCCGCGTTCGACCGCCTCGGCCATCGCATCGGCTATGGCGCGGGGCATTACGACTTCACCTTCGCGCATTTGCGCAAGACCAAGCACATCATCGGCATCGGGCTCGCCTTCGCCGCGCAGGAGATCGAGGCGGTTCCGGCACTATCACACGACGTCGCGCTGGATTATGTGCTAACGGAAACCGACGTGTTCGATTTCCGGAGTCCTGAAGTTGCGCATTCTCTTCGTGGGTGATGTCGTCGGCCGCGCCGGGCGTACGGCAGTTGCCGAATATCTTCCCGGCATGGTCAAGGATTGGTCGCTCGATTTCGTCGTCGTCAACGGCGAGAACTCCGCCGGCGGCTTCGGCATCACCGAGGCGATCTACCAGGAGCTGCTCGATGCGGGTGCCGACGCGGTGACGCTCGGCAACCATTCCTGGGACCAGCGCGAGGCGCTGGTGTTCATCGAGCGCGCGGAGCGCCTGGTGCGGCCCGCGAACTACCCGCGCGGCACGCCCGGCCGCGGCGCCGCCCTGGTCGAGACCAAGAACGGCAAGCACGCGCTCGTCGTCAACGCGCTCGGCCGTGTCTTCATGACCCCGTTCGACGATCCCTTCGCCGCGCTCGAGCGCGAGCTCGGTGCCTGCCCGCTCGGCGTTGCGGCCGATGCCATCGTCGTCGACTTCCATTGCGAGGCGACCAGCGAGAAGCAGGGCATCGGCTTCTTCTGCGACGGCCGCGCCAGCCTCGTCGTCGGCACGCACACGCATGTGCCGACCGCCGATCACCAGATCCTCGCCGGCGGCACCGCCTACATGACCGACGCCGGCATGACCGGCGATTACGATTCCATCATCGGCATGCAGAAGGAAGAGCCGCTGCGGCGCTTCACGTCGGGCATTCCATCAAGCAGGTTCGAGCCGGCCGCGGGCGTAGCGACGCTCAGCGGCGTCGCGGTGGAGACGGATGATGCGACGGGGCTCGCGCTGCGGATCGCGCCGGTGCGTGCAGGCGGAAGGCTGGAGCCGGCGACACCGCGGTTCTGGTTGAGCTGAACAGCGGCGCCACACATTCAGTGCACCCTCTCCCCTTGTGGGAGAGGGTGGCTTCGCGGAACGCGAAGCCGGGTGAGGGGTCTCTCTCCGCGCTTGACTCTTTCGCATTCGAACTCGCGGGAAGCAACCCCTCATCCGGCGCTTCGCGCCACCTTCTCCCACAGGGGGCCTGTTGCGCTACTGGCTTTTGAGGCCGAGACAGGTCAGGGGAGAAGCTGGTTGCCGGGGTAGCGGGCCGACGAAGGGGTCGGCTGGTGCCCTCGGCGGGCGGCTCAGGCTGTGATCGCAGCCCATTTCCTCATGTTGAACGCGATGGAGGCGAGCAGGACTTGCCCGCTTGCTTTGGCAAGACCGACATAACGGATGCAGGTCAGTCGCATGCGGCGTTTGAGGGTGGCGAAGGTGGTCTCCACCGTTGCCCGTCGTCGGGCGATGAGAAGGTTGTAGCGTTTGAGCCTCGGCGGCAGCTCCGGGTGATGCCTGTTGGGACGACGTGCGATGCGGGGCTTTTTGCCTTCAGCTTTCAGCCGGGCCCGCCTGGCATGGGTGTCATAGGCGGCATCGGCCCACACCACGGCTTCGTCGCCGCGGATCAGATCGTCCGCAGGCGTCGTGTCGTTGATATTGGCGGGCGTGGTCAGCACCGACCGGATCAGGCCGGAGCCCTCATCGACACCCATGTGAGCCTTGTAACCGAAGGTCGAGCCGCTTTTGCCTTGCCGCTTGGCAAACCGGGCATCGGGATCCTTCGACGGCTGTTCTTGCGTCGGAGGCGCTGACACCGCCTGGATCAATGTCGCATCCAGCATCGTGCCGCGCTTCAGGATGACACCAGCATTCTCAAGCTGACGATCGAGCTCACCAAACAGCTTGTCCAGCAGCCCTTGCTCAACAAGCTGGTTCCGGAAGCGGTTCAGGACCGTGTGATCAGGCGTCGCATCTTCGAGACTGAGACCCACGAAGCGCTTGAACGACAAGCGGTCCCCCAGCGCCTCCTCGAGCTCGCGCTCCGAAAGACCATAGAGCGACTGCAACAGCAGCGCGCGAAACAGCACCAGCACCGGATAGCCCGGGCGGCCAGGGCTTCCTTCATCCCGCAAATGCGCCATCAGCTTCTCGAACCGGTACCATTTGACCAAGCTCGACAACCGATCCAGCGCCGCATTGGCACCGGCTCCCTTCGGCAGCCACGCCTCAATAAAACTCGGCTGCCCCGTCTGCTTCACCGCCATCGTCAGTCCTCCAGGGCTCTGCCCTACAGAATCACAGTCGTGGGATTACGCAACAGGCCCGCAGGGGGAGAAGGGAGGGCAGCGGCGTTTGCGGCGAGGTTACTCCGCCGTCTGCTCCCTCCCATCTCGTCGTCGGTGTAGGCGTGCCGAATGGCTCTCAGCCCTGCCGGAATCCCATCCGGAAGGCGCCCCAGTGCCTGCCGCAGACTGTGATCGGCGAGGACAAGTCCTTCATCAGCACGAACTGCCCGCCGCCCATGTCGCGACGGTAGGTCTGCAGCAGGAAAGGCTTGGTGTTGGCCGCGACCTTCTTCACCGCGCGATCGGTGAACAGGCGGCGGTTGCGGCAATTGGCGTTATTCCAGACCGGGTCCTTGCCCTGCGGCAGGCGGTAGTTCGGGTTGTGGGTCGGCAGGTAGCCGCCTTTGGCCCAGGCGACGCAGAACACGATGCGAGAATCGGATTTCTGAATCGGATCCTGGATCGCGGGCAGCACGCGATCGGTGAAGTCGACGTAGTTGGTGAGATACTGCTTGGGATCGGTGCCCGGAATCTCCCGATAGGTCTCGTCCATGAGCTGGTCGAGCGTGATCTCGCCGCGATCGATCGCGGCCTCGAACTCGGCCGAGATCCGTTTCGCGGTGTCGACGACGACGCGGATCAGCGGCGCGTCCGACGTCTCTACGCCGCTGTCGGCGATCAGCGCGATCAGGCCCTCGGAGATGTCGAGCAGCTTCGCCACCCGCTCGTCGGCATATTTGAGATCGCGGGAGGAGAGGTCGACGCCCTTGGCGAGCTCATCGAGCTCGCTGATGACGGTGTCGCAATGGCCGAGATTGGAGGTCGCGGCACGCGCGACGCTGTCGATCTCTGCTTCGACGGAGGCAAAGCCCTGCTGCACGCGGGTGATGATGCCGGAGATCTGCTGGGCGCCTTCGCCGGCGGTCTTCGCACGCAGCGAGGCGTCGCTGCTCTCGCCGATCAGACCTTCGATCTGGCCGTCGAGATCGCGCACGGTGTCGGAGATCTGATGCGTGGCCTGGCGGGTCGCCTCGGCGAGACTCTTCACTTCGCTCGCGACCACCGCGAAGCCGCGGCCGGCGCTACCGGCGCGCGCCGCTTCGATGGTGGCGTTGAGCGCGAGCAGGTTGGTCTGCTTCGCGATCGCCTCGATCGAGCCGGACACTTTCGCAACCTGCGCCAGCGCCGCGCCGACCGCGCTGAGCCGCGCCTCGATCCGCCCCACAGCCGCGACGAGCTCCGAGATATGGCTGACCGCGGTCTCGACCGCATGGCGCGACTGGGCGATCTCGCCGACGGCTGCGGAGGTGGTCGACTGCACCGCCTGCGACGCATTGGCGATGTCGTGATTGGCCGAGACCATCGTCTCGGCGGTCTTCTGCAGGTGATGAAACCGTTCCGACTGGTTCTCGACGCGACTTGCGACTTCCTGGACGTTGCCGGCGATGTCGGCGAGTTCCACGCCGAGACCGCCGATGCGGTCGGCAAGCTGGTCGATCAGTCGTTCGGCCAGCGTGCGATTGGATCCGGTGTCCAGGACTGCAAGTTGTACGACGGACATGTTCGATGAGTCCTCCAGTCAGAGCCGTTCGCCGGCCCCACGCGGCATTCCCATTTCAATTCCGACGTAAAGGGTGATTCGCGTCAATTCCGACGTAATGGGTGATTCGCGCTTCGGCGTCTTGCCTGAGCGTGCACTCAGGCACGATGAATCGTTATCGCGCTCCAGGTTTTGTTTGAGCATGATCTCCGCGCAACCGCTTCGCGTTTATCGCGAGAGAAAGCCGCTCCACACTTTTTGCGCTGGCGCGGCCCGCCTTGTTCGGATCATGCGCTAGAGTTTGTAGGCCGTCCTGAATCCGCCCCAGTGCCGGCCCTGCACGCGGATCGGGACGTCGATCTCGCGCATCATCACGGTATTGCCGTTCCCCATATCGCGCGCATAGCTCTGGATCAGGTACGAGCGCAAGTTGCGCGCCGCGGCCAGCCCTGCCGGATCGTTGAAGATGCGCCGGTTGCGGCTGTTGGCCGTGTTCCAGGCAACGTCGCCCGGCCGCTGCGGGTGCGAGTAGATATTGTTGTGCACCGGCAGGAAGCCGTTGCGATCGACCATGGCGCAGAACACCATGCGCGGCTCCCTGGCGAGAAAGGCTTCCTGGAACGGCGGCAGCGCGCGGTCGGCCCAATCCAGATATTTCGTGCGGTATTGCTGCGGATTGGTCCCGGTGATTTCCGCATAGTCGGTGTCGAAGAGGTCGTCGATCTTGACATCGCCGCGCGCGATCGCTTGCTCGAAGATCTTCGTCAGCGCGTTGCCCGCTTCCATGGCGCGGGTGACGAACTCGGTATTCTCCTCATGGATCGACCACAGCCTGTCCTCGATCTTCTCAGCTAGCACAGCAGCAGGGCTGACGAATTGCGCGCGGGCGCCGGCCTTGGACTGCTCGGTCACGCGCAGGCGGCAGGCGCCGACGCCTTCGAGCGTGCCATCGATCACCGCGTGCAGCGCGAGTCTTGCGGCGTCGGCACCGCCGATCAGCACGCCGTCCATCGCGATTTCGTAGACCGGCATCACGCCGCGTGCGCTTTCGAATTTGAGATGGCAGGGCAGCCGCTCGGTCCTGCGACGATCGTCGTGCTCGCTCTGCCTGAGCAGAACCGCGCAGCGCGACTTCAGCTTGTGCGCGAACGTGGTGACGGCCTTGCCGGCGCTGGCGACGTTCTCGCCATGGGTCTCGGCCGCCTTGGTCGCGGCGTCGATCTCGGCCGCGCTCTCGCCGACCGCGACGATGAATTGCGACGCGCTGGCGGCGTTGTCGGAGACCTCGCTGGTGGTCGCGTTCTGCTCGGCCACCGCGCCGTCGACGGTCTCGAACACGGGGCGGATCGCTTCGATCGCCTGCGAGATGCGGTGCACCGCATCGGCAGAACTGGCGGCGTCCCTTTGCAGCGCGTCGATCTTCCTGGTGATCTCTTCGGTCGCGCCCTGCGTCTGCACCGCGAGCGCCTTGACCTCGGTGGCGACGACCGCAAAGCCTTTCCCTGCCGCGCCGGCGCGCGCGGCCTCGATGGTCGAGTTGAGCGCGAGCAGCGTCGTCTGCCGCGCGATCTGCGCGATCAGGTTGACGACGTTGCCGATCGCGGCCGAGGACTCGCGCAGGCGGTCGACATTGGCGCGGGCCTCCTGCGCCGCGGCGCTGGCCTCGTCGGCGAGCTTGCCGGCCGCGCGGACCTGCGCGCCGATTCCTAGCGCGGACTGAGTGAACTTGTCGGCGGCCTCAGCGAAGGTGGATGCGGTCGACTGGGCGGCGTTGGTGCGTCCGGTCAGCGCATCCGTGCGAGCACGGATGGTGGCAAGTGTCGCTGCGGTTGCCTCCGCGCCACCGGCGACAGAATTGGCGGCACGTTCGAGCTGGCGAATCATGGCGCCGAGCTCGAGCTCCAGCAGTTCCAGGATTTCCCGGGCCGAATCGCCCTCGGTCTGGATCGGTTCGCTGACGCTGGTGGGCTCAGCGGCCTGTGCGGCTGCCGCGGCCACATCCGGCACACGCTTCCGAAAAAATGCGAACGCCATCGGGTCACTCTTGTCGGTGGACGGGCGGAGGCTATTTTCGCAAGCTGGAATGAAGTCAGGGTTAACGATGCCTCACCTCTAGGCATGATCCCTCTACGATATTACCTTAAAGGATGTGAGACCCTTTCATTCCGGTGGGTTGGCGGCCTATAAGGCCGCGCTTCCCACCCTCATTGGCGGACGACCCCAAGAGACCACTCGAAGAGACCACGCATGGCCGGACACTCCCAATTCAAGAACATCATGCACCGCAAGGGGCGGCAGGATGCGCAGAAATCGAAGATCTTCGGCAAGCTGGCGCGAGAAATCACCGTCGCGGCCAAGCTGGGGACGCCCGACCCCAACATGAACCCGCGCCTGCGCGCCGCCGTGATCGCGGCACGCCAGGAGAACATGCCGAAGGACAATATCGAGCGCGCCATCAAGAAGGCGATCGGCAGCGACGGCGAGAATTATGACGAGATCCGCTACGAGGGCTATGGCCCGGGCGGCGTCGCCGTCATCGTCGAGGCGCTGACCGACAATCGCAACCGCGCCGCTTCCGACATTCGCTCCTTCTTCACCAAATCCGGCGGCAACCTCGGCGAAACCGGCTCGGTCTCGTTCATGTTCGACCGCACCGGCATCATCGAATACGACCGCAGCGTCGCCTCCGACGACGCGGTGCTGGATGCCGCGATCGAGGCCGGCGCCGACGACGTGATCTCAAGCGAGAGCGGCCACGAGATCTACGCCTCGACCGAAAGCTATCGCGACGTTGCCAAGGCGCTGGAAGCCAAATTCGGCGAGCCGCGCAAGGCCGCGCTGATCTGGAAACCGCAGAACACGGTGTCGGTCGACGACGAGACCGGCGAGAAACTGCTCAAGCTGATGGACCTGCTCAACGAGCATGACGACGTCCAGAACGTCTACGCCAATTTCGAGGTCTCGGACGCGCTGATGGCGAAGATGGGCGGGTAGGCCAGTCCGCCCGTCCCACACTCTGCTCATCGCCCGCGAAGGCGGGCGAACCAGTATTCCAGAGGCGCCAGAGGGATACGGAGAAGCGGGGTATGACGGCATGTCTTGTGGTGGCACTCAACCACGAGACCATACTTCCCCTGTTATTTCCGTTCTGTTTCTGTTTCCCCCATGGCGGCCAGCCGCTATCACTGGCCGATGACCGCGCTCCCGATTCGCCAACCCATCCGTATCATCGGCATCGACCCCGGCCTGCGCCGTACCGGCTGGGGCGTGATCGAGGCTGAGGGCAATCGTCTGGGCTATGTCGCCTGCGGCTCGGTGGAACCGCCGGAGGGATTGCCGCTGTCGAGCCGGCTGCTCGCGATCCATGAGGGGCTTGCCGCGGTCTTGTCCGACCACAAGCCGATGGAAGCTGCAGTCGAGCAGACGTTCGTCAACAAGGATGGCGTTGCGACGCTGAAACTCGGCCAGGCCCGCGGCGTCGCCATGCTCGCGCCTGCGATGTTCGGTATCACCGTCGCCGAATACGCGCCGAACCAGGTGAAGAAAACGGTGGTCGGCGCCGGTCACGCCGACAAACACCAGATCGCGATGATGCTGAAGATATTGCTGCCGAAAGCCGAGCCGCCGTCAGCGGATGCCGCCGACGCGCTCGCCATCGCCATCACGCACGCCCATCATCGCCAGAGCACGGCGCTAAGGCTGAAAGTGGTGGGAATATGATCGGCAAGCTCAAGGGCCTGATCGATTCCTACGGCGAGGAGTTCGTCATCCTCGACGTCGGCGGTGTCGGCTATCAGGTGCACTGCTCGACGCGCACGCTGCAGCACCTGCCGTCGCCGGGTGAGGCCGCGGTGCTGTCGATCGAGACCTATGTCCGCGAGGATCAGATCAAGCTGTTCGGCTTCCGCACCGACCAGGAGCGCGAATGGTTTCGCCTGCTCCAGACCGTGCAAGGCGTCGGCGCCAAGGTTGCGCTCGCAGTGCTCGGTACGCTGTCGCCGGCCGATCTCGCCAACGCGATCGCGCTGCGCGACAAGGCCGCGGTGTCGCGCACTCCGGGCGTCGGTCCGAAGGTCGCCGAGCGCATCGTCACCGAATTGAAGGACAAGGCGCCTGCCTTCGCCAATATCGATCCTGCCGTCGTACACCTCGCCGGCGTCGTCGACGACCAGCGTGCGCCGCGCCCGGTGGCGGACGCGATCTCCGCGCTGGTCAATCTCGGCTACGGCCAGCCGCAGGCAGCCGCGGCCATCGCATCGGCCTCGCGCAGTGCCGGTGAAGGCGCCGAGACGGCGCAGTTGATCCGGCTCGGGCTGAAGGAGCTCGCGAAGTGAGCGACGCGAAAGCCTCCCGCATGGTCTCGCCCGAGCGCCGCAGCGACGATGTCGGCGACACCGCGATGCGTCCGCAGTCGCTCACCGATTTCGTCGGCCAGAAGCAGGCGCGCAAGAATCTTTCGGTGTTCATCGAGGCGGCGCGGAAGCGCGGCGAAGCGTTGGACCATGTGCTGTTCGTCGGCCCGCCCGGCCTCGGCAAGACCACGTTGGCGCAGATCGTGGCCAAGGAGCTCGGCGTCGGCTTCCGCGCCACATCAGGCCCCGTGATCGCCAGGGCCGGCGATCTCGCCGCGCTCCTCACCAACCTCGAAGAGCGCGACGTGCTCTTCATCGACGAGATTCATCGCCTGAGCCCTGCGGTGGAAGAGGTGCTCTATCCTGCGATGGAGGACTTTCAGCTCGACCTGATCATCGGCGAGGGCCCGGCGGCGCGCTCGGTCAAGATCGAGCTGTCGAAATTCACCCTCGTCGGCGCCACCACGCGCGCCGGCCTTCTCACCAATCCCTTGCGCGATCGCTTCGGCATTCCGGTCCGGCTCAATTTCTACACGATCGAGGAATTGGAAAGCATCGTCACCCGCGGTGCGCGCGTGCTCAATGTCGGCATGAGCCCGGACGGTGCCAACGAGATCGCGCGCCGCGCCCGCGGCACGCCGCGCATCGCCGGCCGCCTGTTGCGCCGCGTGCGCGATTTTGCCTCGGCCGCGAATGCCGACAGGATCGACCGCAAGATCGCCGATCACGCGCTCAGCGCGCTCGAGGTCGACGCCGCTGGTCTCGATGCGATGGATCGCCGCTATCTCACGACCATCGCGCTGAACTATGGCGGCGGCCCGGTCGGCGTGGAGACGATGGCCGCGGCGCTGTCCGAGCCGCGCGATGCGATCGAAGACATCATCGAGCCTTATCTCATCCAGTGCGGTTATCTGCAGCGCACCCCGCGCGGCCGCCTGCTCACCTCGCACGCCTTCCGCCATCTCGGCCTCACCGAGCCCAACCGCGATCCGGCGCAATTTGGCCTGTTCGGCACCGATCAGGCCGAGGACGACTGACTGCCGCAGTCACTGGATGCCTTGGCCGGGCGCGAGCGCTGGTGGCTTCTGCGCAGACGGTCTGCACAAAGGTGCAGATGGTCTGCACGAATGCACCCCAATTCCGCTCCAATCGGACCGCATCAAGGAGCCCGCATCACGACGGGCCTTCATGATCTCTCGGCGACATCTCATCCGTTCCATCGGCGGCCTCTCAGCCCTCGGCGTGTCGACCGCCGCCTACGGTGTCGGCGTCGAGCCGGTGCTGCGGCTTCGCGTCACCCGCTATCGTCCGACCCCGCGGCAATGGCCGGCGGATTTTCCGCTGAAGATCGCCGTGATCGCGGACATCCATGCCTGCGATCCCTGGATGTCGCTGGAGCGGATCGAAGCCATCGTCGACCGCACCAACGCGCTGAATGCCGATCTCATCGTGCTGCTCGGCGACTATGTCGCCGGTCTTCACCACGTGACGCGCATCATTCCGTCGAGCGAATGGGCAGCGGTGCTGTCAGGACTCAAGGCGCCGCTCGGCGTCCATGCCGTCATGGGCAATCACGACTATTGGGAAGACAAGACCGTGCAGCGCGTAGGGCACGGGCCGACGGTCGCGCATCGCGCGTTGGAGGCGGCCGGCATTCCCGTCTACGAGAATGACGTCGTGCGCTTGGCCAAGGACGGCCGCCCGTTCTGGCTCGCCGGCCTCGGCGATCAGCTCGCTTTTCTGCCGGCGCGGCGCTTCCGCGGCGCGGTGCGCTTCGGTGCCGACGATCTCACGGCGACGCTTGCAAAAGTGACCGATGACGCGCCGGTGATCCTGCTTGCACATGAGCCCAACATCGCGCCTCGCGTGCCAGCGCGGGTCGCGCTGCAACTGTCCGGCCACACCCATGGCGGGCAGGTCCGCCTGCTCGGCTGGTCGCCGGCCGTTCCGCCACAGCATGGCCTGCGGCTCGCTTATGGCCACTTTCGGCTGAAATGCGACGTCATCATCTCCGGCGGCCTCGGTTGCAGCATCATGCCGGTTCGGGTCGGTGTCCCGCCCGAGATCGTCGAGGTGACGCTGGGACGGGGACCGGCGATCGTGTAGCGCACGCTTGCGCGACCGGCCGTTTTTGCGCACAACGGACCGGTAGCGACAAGCGAAGAGGCTCGCGACGTGACAGCTCATCTCGACGGCGAGATCCGGGGCGGCCGCCACCACATGCAGGTCCGCGTCTATTACGAAGATACGGATTTTTCAGGCATCGTTTATCACGCCAACTATCTGCGCTTCATGGAGCGCGGGCGCACCAATCATCTGCGGCTGATGGGCGCCGAGCAGCAGGCATTGTTCGATCAGCCCGAGACGGAGGAGGCCGGCTTTGCCTTCGTCGTGCGCTCGATGCACCTCGACTTCCTCAAACCCGCGCGGATGGACGACGTCCTCGACGTCGTGACCTGGCCGATCGCGGTGAAGGGCGCGTCCATCATGCTGGCGCAGGAGGTGAGGCGCGGCGAGGATGTGCTGGTCAAGGCCGAGGTGCGGGTCGCCTTCATCAGCGGCGGGCGCGCCCAGCCGATCCCGAAATCGATCCGCGCGCTGATGAAGGCCGATGTGATTTCGTGATCGGGCGATAGGCAATGGCCTCTCGACACCAGCCGCTGCGGCGATAGATTCGCGCTCCCGTCAACCCGATGAGGCCGCCATGTCGCGTCCGCCGCTTCCGCCCTTCACGAGAGAGACCGCCGCGCAAAAAGCCCGCATGGCCGAGGACGCCTGGAATTCGCGCGATCCCGCGCGTGTCGCGCTCGCCTATACCGAGGACAGCCGCTGGCGCAACCGCTCCGAGGCCTTTCAGGGTCGCGAGGCCATCGTCGCGTTCCTCACCCGCAAATGGGCCAAGGAGCTCGACTATCGCCTGATCAAAGACCTCTGGGCCTTCGACGGCAATCGCATCGCGGTGCGATTCCAGTACGAATGGCGCGATGCAGGCGGCCAGTGGTACCGCTCCTACGGCAACGAGCAGTGGGAGTTCGATGAGCACGGCCTGATGAAGCGCCGCGAAGCCTCGATCAACGACATCGCGATCGCGGAGAAGGATCGCCGCTTCCACTGGCCGGCGCCGGGGCCGAGGCCTGCGGATGTGCCGGGGCTGGGCAGCGATCCGTTCTAAAGACGCAAAATAGGATGGCTCGCCGCATAGCGGCGAGACGGGTGAGAGTCTCTCTCCACGCATTACACTGGTGCATTTGAACTCGCGGATAGAGACCCTCCTCCCGCGCCATAGCCGAAGCTCCGCTTCGGCGTTCTCGTAAGAACGGCGGCCGGAGGCCTATGCCACCTTCTCCCACAACAAGGGGAGAAGGGAAGGCGATGAGAATAATGAGTAGCCGTTCTGGAACGGCGCGGTTTCCAATTCGTTCCTCAGAGTGCTTATTCGAGGAGGAAGAAAATGAGGACAATCATTGTTGCAGTTTCTGCCATCGCCCTCATAGGGACCGCGCCGGCCGTGTTTGCGCAAGGTGCCTCAAGCAATGCGCCGGGTCAGGAGATGCAAACCAAGGGGTCCAAGAAGGTCCACACGGGAGCATCGAAATACACTCCGGGACATAAGATGCATGCTATGGGTTCCAAGAAGGGCCATCCGGGTGCGTCCGGATATGCTCCTGGTCAAACCACCGGCGCGAGCACGAAGAGTGGCACGAGCACGAAGAGTGGCTACTGACGAGCAGTTCACGGTTGCCCAACGGCAAGAGCCGCCGCGGTCTCAACCGGCGGCTTTTTGCGCGTTCTGAGCAACCGGCGGAGTGCGCAGATATTTGGTGACAGTCAGCCCACCCGTGCGCGACGGCGACGGGAGAAGGGACGAGTGCCGTGCGGGGGCACGGCGCGAATTAGGAAGATGCCCGGCGCCTCGCGAGAAACCGCGTGATCGCGGCGCCGAGCTTTGCGCTGTCGAGCGGCTCGGCAAGCGAGGCCTTGGCCGTGGCAACGACAGCATCCGGTGCGTTGCCTTCGCGCAATTCGCAGCAGACATGGGCAAAATCCACGTCGAATTCTGGATGCGGCTGCACCGACAGCGTGGTGCCGTTGGCGTAGAGCAGGCCGGCATGCGGCGTGAAGTCGGATGAGAGGATCGTGCGGGCATCGCTGGGAGCCTCGATCACCTGATCCTGATGTGAGCAGGCGATGGCGAGCCGCTCGCCTGCAACAACGCCGTTGTTCGGTGTCACCTGGTAGACGTGCCGGCCGATGCCCCAGCCCTTGTCCGATTTGCGCACGGTGCCGCCCAGCGCTTGCGCGATGAGCTGATGGCCGAAGCAGACGCCGACCATCGGCGTTCCGTGCGCATGAGCGGTGCGCACGAATTCCTCGAGCGATGCGATCCAGTCGAGCCCGTCATAGACGCCGGCCGCCGCACCGGTGATCAGGATAGCTTGCACCTGGCCCGGATCGGGAAGGACCTCGCCATCGGGGATGCTGACGACGTCGAACGTGCTTGCGGGATCTGCGGCGCGGACCATGCGCGCGAACATGTCCGGAAACGAGCCGTGACGCTCGCGATATTTCCGGGGAACGTGTCCCGTCTCGATGATGGTGATGCGTGCCATGTGCCCTCGGATATGAGATTGTGCGTACCGTGCAAGCTCAGTCAGGTTTCGCCGCGAGTGGCATTTTGCTCTGCAGCAGCCTGCTCTCGTTGCGGACCTCGTTGAGGAAGGCCTTTGCCAGCCTCGACAGCGGTTCTGCCTCCGACCACAGCATGTAGGCGACCGCGTGGGTGGTCGGCGCGAAAGGGCGCACGACGAGGCCGCTGCCGCTGTTTTGCCGCGGCGAGAAGGGATCGACGACCGCTGCGCCGACGCCGGCGGCCGCGAGCACGCAGGCCGTGTTGCAGTAGCGCACCTCGACGGTCGGCTGGAACGGTGCACCGGCGCGGGCAAAGCTGTCGCGCACGGCTTCGCCGAGACGCGTGCCGCGCTCGAGCCCGATGAAGGGTAGCCCGGAAAGATCCGAGGCCGAGATCACCGGCTGATCGGCAAGCGGATGCTGCGGCGGCAGCACGCAGACCATCTCGCCGGTGTGGACCACCTCATGCGCGATTCCCGGGTGATGCGTCAGCCCGAGCGCAAAGCCGAGCTCGGCGACGCGGCTGAGCACGCCTTCGATGATGCCTTCATAGCGGCGGACGTCGAAGAACACCCGCGTCTCCGGACGGCGGCGCAGGAAGCCTGACAAAGCGGAGGGGATGATGCTGTAGGCAAGCGGCGGCGTCGCGACGATTGCCAGATGCCCGGAGCGGTTCTCGCGCAAATCACGCACGCGGTTCTCGAGCTTGGCATGCAGCGCGAAGATCGCCTCGCTCTCCTTGTACAGTGCCATCGCTTCCGCGGTCGGAAACAGACGGTTGTTGACGCGCTCGAACAGCGCAAAGCCCGCCTGTGCTTCCATCGTCTTCAACGCGTTGCTGACCGCGGGCTGCGACAGCGCCAATTCGTCCGCTGCCGCCACGGTGGTGCGATGGCGGATGACGGCGCGCAGAATCTCGAGCTGACGCAGGTTCATATAAATGCCGATTATACTCTGGGCCAAAAGATCATAGCAGAACGAATTGCTTTTGCAGCCCTGCTTGCCCGTAATGGCAGCAGATTTGCACGCTGTATCAAACAGTTCGTTCGCCCAACGAGGCGGCAGCGCGCATAGATTGGAGGCAGTTTTGGTTCGTGTTCTTCGCGCCGCCGCGGCCCAGATGGGGCCGACGCAAAAGGCCGATACGCGCGCGCATACGCTCGGGCGCATGCTTGCGCTGCTGGAGGAAGCGGCTGGCCGCGGTGCAAGTCTTGTGGTGTTTCCCGAGCTTGCCTTCACGACGTTCTTTCCGCGCTGGCTGCTCGAAGGTGCGGCGCTCGACCAATATTTTGAGCGCGCCATGCCGAACCCGGCCGTGGCAAAGCTGTTCGAGCGCGCGCGGGCCCTGCGCGTCGGCTTCTATGTGGGCTACGCCGAGCAGACGGCGGACGGCCGCCGCTACAATTGCGCTGTCCTGGTCGATCGTGACGGCGACATGCTCGGCCGCTATCGCAAGGTGCATCTGCCGGGCTCGGTCGAGCCGCGGCCAGGTGCGCGCTACCAGCAGCTCGAGAAGCGCTATTTCGAATACGGTGACCTCGGCTTTCCGGCCTTCCGCGCCGGCTCGGCTTGGGGCCACGCCATCATGGGCATGATGATCTGCAACGACCGCCGCTGGCCGGAATCCTGGCGCGTGCTCGGCCTGCAAGGCGTCGAGCTCGTCTGCATCGGCTACAATTCCGCCGCCTATGATCCCAATGGCGGGGTCACCGAAGACGCCGCACTCCGCACCTTCCATTCGACCCTGGTGACGCAGGCCAACGCCTACATGAACGCGACCTGGGCGATCTCGGTAGCCAAAGCCGGCGAAGAGGACGGCTCCGGATTGATCGGCGGCTCCTGCATCGTCGATCCCAACGGCCGCATCGTCGCGCAGGCGGAGACGCTGGCCGACGAAGTGATCGTCGCCGACATCGATCTCGACCTCTGCCGCCAGGGCAAGGACAAGATGTTCAATTTTGCCGCCCACCGGCGGCCTGAGCAATACAGGGTGATCACCGAACGCGCCGGCGTCATCGAGCCGGCCGTTCTCGACGCGGATTGATTCCAAACGGCCGGTCGCGGCGTTGGCAAAGGAGCTGACATGACATGCCTTTCGCTTTCTCTCGCCCTGGCAGCGCTTGCCGTTGCAACTTGCGCGCAGGCGGCCGAGCTTCCGGCGGAGATCAAGAAGGCGGGTACCTTGCGGCTCACGGTCAACTCGACCTACGCTCCGATGGAGTATCGCGATCCCGCGACCAGCGAGCTGGTCGGGCTCGACATCGATCTGGCGAACGAACTCGCCAAGCGGCTCGGCGGTCTCAAGATCGTCTGGAGCGAGACGCCGTTCGCCGAGCTGATCCCCTCGCTGCAGACCAAGCGCGCCGATTTCATCATCTCCGGCATCTCGGACCGCGCCTCGCGGCGGGAGACCGCCGATTTCGTCGATTACCTGGCCACCGGCCCGCAGTTCTTCGTGATGGCGGAGAGCGAGGCCAAAGTCGCCGCCGATCTCTGCGGCAAGAAGGTCGGCACCACGCGCAGCACCAGCTTCCCGGTCGAGATCGAGAAGTGGAGCAAGCAGAATTGCGAGGCGGCGGGCAAGCCGGCGATCCAGTACGTCCCGGGTGAAAACTCGATCGACGTTCGCAACCAGCTCAAGCAAGGCCGCATCGATGCCGCCGTGCAGGGCAGCGAGACCCTGCCTTACGCGCAATCGCAGGAGGTCGGCAAATATCGCATCGTCGGCGAACCCTTCGCCAAAGGCTATCAGGGCATCATGTTCCGCAAGGACGATGTGGCCTTGCGCGAGGTTGTGACGGAGAAGCTCGCTGCGATGATCGCCGATGGTTCCTACAAGGCCATTCTCGACAAATGGGGATTGGGCGCCAACGCGGCGGCCCAGCCCATGCTGAATGCGGCCCCGCAATGAAGCCGGCGTCCGCCCTCGCGCAGGGATTTCCCGACCTGTCCGGGATGCGGATCGCGCGCGAGCCGCACTGGTTTCGCTGGCTCGGCGCGGCCCTGATCGTCCTCGTGCTGGCCGCGATCGGCCGCGCCTTCGCGAGCGGCCAGATCGAATGGTCCTATGTCAGCCGCTTCCTGACCGCAAAGGTCATTCTCGAAGGCATCGTCAACACCATGGTGATGGCCGTGCTGGCGATGACGCTCGGCATCGTGCTCGGCATCGTCGTTGCGATTATGCGGCTGTCGCCCAATCCGGTGCTGAAGTCGGTCGCCGCCGGCTACACCTGGCTGTTCCGTGGCACGCCGCTGATCCTGCAACTCCTGTTGTGGTTCAACCTCGCGCTGGTGTTTCCGACCATCGGCATTCCCGGCCTGTGGACCGCGCGTGCGGTCGACGTCATGACGCCGTTCCTCGCGGCGCTGCTCGGGCTCGGCATCAACCAGGGTGCCTACACATCCGAGGTGATGCGCGCCGGAATGCTGTCGGTCGACATCGGCCAGTATGAAGCGGCGCAGGCGATCGGCATGGGACGGCTGCGCGCGCTGCGCCGGATCATCCTGCCGCAGGCGATGCGCGTGGTGATCCCGCCGCTCGGCAACGAATTCATCGGCATGGTGAAGGCGACGTCGCTTGCGAGCGTCATCCAGTATCCGGAGGTGTTGCACAACGCGGAAAACATCTACTACGCCAATTCGCGCGTGATCGAGCTCCTGATCGTCGCCGGGCTTTGGTACCTGCTCGTCGTCTCCATCCTGACGCCGCTTCAGATGCTGCTCGAGCGACACTTTGCCCGCGGCATAATGCAGTTCGCCCGATGACAAGACCCCTCGTCGCGATCCGCTCCGTCAGCAAGAATTTTGGAGAGTTTCAGGCTCTCAAAAGCGTCTCGCTCGACGTCTGGGCCGGCGAGGTGATGTGCCTGATCGGCGCCTCCGGCTCGGGCAAGACCACGCTGCTCCGCTGCGTCAACCAGCTCACGGCGATCGACAGCGGCGGCATCTGGCTCGATGGCGAGCTGCTCGGTGTGCGCGAGCAGGGCGGCCGGCTGCACCGCCTGACCGAACCGCAGATCGCGCGGCAGCGGCTGAAGACCGGCATGGTGTTCCAGCGCTTCAACCTGTTCCCGCACAAGACCGCGCTGGAGAATATCACCGAAGGCCCGCTTCAGGTGCAGGGCCGCAAGCTAGAAGAGGTGCGCGCTGAAGCGATCGAGCTGCTCAGGCGCGTCGGGCTCGCGGCCAAGGCGGAGTGGTATCCGGCGCAGCTTTCCGGCGGTCAGCAGCAGCGCGTCGCGATCGCCCGTGCGCTCGCCATGAAGCCGATGCTGATGCTGTTCGACGAGCCGACCAGCGCGCTCGATCCGGAGCTCGTCGGCGAGGTGCTCGCGGTGATGAAGGAGCTCGCGGGCAGCGGCATGACCATGATGGTGGTGACGCACGAGCTCGGCTTTGCGCGCGAGGTCGCCGACCGCGTCGTCTACATGGATCAGGGCACGATCGTCGAGTCCGGTACGGCATCCGACGTGCTCGGCGCGCCGCGCGAGGCGCGCACGAAGGCCTTTCTCTCTGCAGTGATATGAAGGGGGCGTGTTGATGATGAGAATGTTGGTGGTAGCGGCGCTGATTTGTGCCACGACGGCCTCGGCGGCGGCGAGCGAGCTGCCTGCCGAGATCGCGAAGCGCGGCAGCATCAAGGTCGCGCTGGTGCCGAACTATCCGCCGATGGAGTTTCGCGACCCCGCCACCAACGCGCTGTCCGGATTCGACATCGATCTCGGCGAAGCGCTGGGCCGCAAGCTCGGCGTCAAGATCGAATGGCAGGAGACCAGTTTCGCCGAGTTCATGCCGTCGATCGCGACGGGACGGGTGGACGCGATTCTGTCCGGCTTCACGGACTATGCGAGCCGGCACGAGATCGCGTCCTTCGTCGATTACTTGCGCAGCGGTCCGCAGTTCTTCGTGCAGCAGTCGCGCAAGGCGGAGTTCAAGGACGCGGCGGCGCTCTGCGGCAAGAAGGTCGGCGCCAGCCGCCGCACCATGTTCCCGGCACAGATCGCGGCGTGGAGCGAGAAGAACTGCGGGAGCAACCCGATCCAGTTCATCGGCACCGACGGCTCGGCCGACGCCCGCACCCAGCTCAGGCAGGGCCGCATCGATGCCGCCGCCCAGGGCAACGAGACGCTGCCCTACATCATGGATCTCGAGCCCGGCGCCTATGCGACGGTCGGCGAGCCCATTGCGCAGCAATTCACCGGCATTGCCCTGGCGGTCAAGGAAGCGGCTCTTCAGCAGGCGATGGTGGAGGCGGTCGACGCACTGATCGCGGACGGTACCTATCGCGCGCTGCTTGCCAAGTGGAAACTGAACGATAACGGACTGGAGAAGGCAACCATCAATGCTGGACAGTAAGGCACTTCAGAGCATCCCGCTCGTTCCGGCCAACACCGCGGATCCCGCACCTAGCTATCCCTGGCCGAAGCCGTATACATCGGCGATGTTCCTGTCGTTCGATGTCGATGCGGAAAGCGCGTGGACCAGCAAGGACGCCGTGCATGCGCAGCGCCTGATCACCATGAGCTATGGCGGCTATGAGGCGCGCGTCGGCACGCCGAAGCTGCTGGAGCTGCTCGACCAGCTCGATCTCAAGGCGACGTTCTTCGTCACAGGATGGTCGGTCGATGCGCACCCGGCCATGGCCGAATCCATTCTCAAAGCCGGCCATGAGATCGGTCATCACGGCTATCACCATCTCTTGCCCGATCCCGGTGATCCCTGGATCGAGGAGGAGCTGGAACGGGGTTTCGAGGCGCTGAAGCGCCGGCTCGGCGTCAAGCCGATCGGCTATCGTGCGCCGTATGGCGAGTTCACCGAGGAGCTGCGCGCCGCGCTGGTGCGTCACGGCATCGTCTACACTTCTTCGTTCCGCGATGACGTGCGGCCCTACAGGCATCGTCTCGCCGACGGCAAGCCGGGCACGATCGAGCTGCCGGTCACCGCGAGCTATGATGACTGGATGCACGGCCTCTCCGCCCGCTTCAGCCCGCGCTCGATCTTCCCTCGGGAGCACGTGCTCTCGCTCTGGAAGGACGAGCTCGACGAGGTCCGGGACTGGGGCGCCATGGTGACGACGGTGCTGCATCCGCAATGCAGCGGCCGCCCGATGCGGTTGCGCCTACTGCGCGAATTCTTGACCTACGCCAAATCCTGCCCGGACCTCTGGATCACGACCGGCGAGGCGATCGCGGCCAACTTCCTGCGCCATGAGGCGGACAACCGGTGAGCTGCGCCATGACCCCTCGCCGCATCCTGGTCATCAACCCGAACTCGTCGGCGTCGGTCACGGCCGCCATCGACGACGCGGTCGCGCCGCTCAGGATCGCCGGCGGGCCGGAGATCACGGTGGAGGGCCTTGCCGAAGGGCCACCCAGTATCACCTCGCAGCGCGACGCCGACAGCGTGGTCATGCCGCTGGTCAATCGCGTCGCGCGCGACGATGCCGATGCCTTCGTGCTCGCCTGCTTTAGCGATCCCGGCCTGCATGCGGTGCGCGAGGCGGCTGACGGCCGTCCGGTGATGGGCATCGCCGAGTGGGGCATCCTGCGCGCACTGACGCTCGGCGAGCGCTTCGGCGTCATCGCGCTGTCGTCGTCGAGCATCCGCCGCCAGCAGCGCATGGTGCGCCAGATCGGCGTTGAGACCCGCTATGCCGGAAGCTGGTCGGTCGGCGCCAGCGCCGCCGAAACGGCTGGCGCTGACATTCGCGGCAGATTGATCGAAGCCGGACGCGCGCTGGTCAGCGAGCGCGGCGCAGACGTCGTGGTGATGGGGTGCGCCGGCATGGCCTCGCATCGTGCGGCCATTGCCGAGGCGATCGGCGTGCCTGTGGTCGAGCCGGCGCAGCAGGCGGTGGCGGCTGCGATTGGCGCGGTTCTGCTGACAGCGTGAGAGGTGGACGATGCATTTTGAGCTTCTGATCAGGAACGGCACTTGCGTTACGCCTTGGGGCGAGGAGGCGGCCAATGTCGGCGTCTCCGGCGGACGCATCGCGACGCTCTCGGCAGGCGCGTCCGATACCGCAGATCATGTGATCGACGCGAGTGGCCTCCACGTCCTGCCCGGCCTGATCGACAGCCACGTCCACTTACGCGATCCAGGCGATCCCGCTGTGGAGACGCTGAGCACGGGCACCCGCGCCGCCGTGCTGGGCGGCATCGCCACGCTGTTCGACATGCCCAACACCAACCCGCCGATCGCCGACCAGGCGCAGCTCGACTGGAAGCGCGGCTTCGCCGAACAGCAGAGTTTTTGCGACATCGGCCTCTACATCGCCGGCGCCAAGACCAATATCGGCGAGCTCGCGCATCTCGAGAGCGAGAGCGGCGTTTGCGCCATCAAGGTCTTTGCGGGATCCTCGACCGCATCGCTCCTGGTCGAGGACGACGAGCATCTCGAGAAGGTCATGCGTGCCGGCCGCCGCCGCATCGCCTTCCACAGCGAGGACGAATACCGCCTCCAGGCGCGCAAGCCGATGTTTTCGCGCGGCATGCCACATCGCTCTCACATGGAATGGCGCGACGAGGAATGCGCCTTTCTCGGCACCCGCCGCCTGATGGCGCTGGCCCGCAAGACCGGACGTCCCGCGCACATCCTCCACGTCTCCACGGCGGAGGAGCTGGGCTACCTGCGCGACTATCGCGACGTCGCGACCGTCGAGGTGCTGGTCAATCACCTCACGCAGGTCGCGCCGGACTGCTACGACACGCTCAAGGGCTTTGGCGTGATGAACCCGCCGATCCGCGGTGAACGCCATCGCGAGGCAAGCTGGGCCGCGCTGCGCGACGGCATCGTCGACACCATCGGCAGCGATCACGCGCCGCATGCGCGCGCGGCCAAGGAGCTGCCGTGGCCGGATTGCCCGGCCGGGCTGACCGGCGTGCAGACGCTCGTCCCCGTGATGCTCGATCACGTCAATGCCGGCCGGCTGTCACTGTCGCGCCTCGTCGATCTCATGGCGGCCGGTCCCGCCCGCGTCTACGGCCTCGTCGGCAAAGGGCGGCTGGCGGCCGGCTACGATGCCGACTTCACCCTGGTCGACATGACGGCGAAGCGCACGATCGAGGAATCCTGGATCGTCTCGCCATGCGGCTGGACGCCCTTCGCCGGCAAGAAGATCGCCGGCTGGCCGGTCGCAACCATCATCCGCGGCCACACCGTCATGCGCGACGACGAGGTGCTGGGCGCACCGATCGGCCGCCTCGCTCGTTTCGCGTCCTAGGAGTTTGTTCGATGCCGATCTCCCGCCGCTCCCTGCTCAAAGCCGCGGCCGCCGCGCCGGCCCTGTCGCTGCCGGGCATCCTGCGAGCCGAGGAACAGACCACGCTGCGCTTCATCCCGGTGATCGACCTTGCTTTCGTCGATCCGGTCTATTCGACTGCGCAGGTGTCGCGAAACCACGGCTTCATGGTCTACGACACGCTCTACGGCATGAGCTCATCGCTTCAGGTCTCGCCGCAGATGGTGTCGGGCCACGTGATCTCCGGTGATCGGCTCCAGTGGGACCTCACCCTGCGCGACGGTCTGTTCTGGCACGACGGCGAGCGCGTGCTCGCCCGAGATTGCGTCGCGAGCATCCGCCGCTGGGCCGCGCGCGACGGCTTTGGTGGCGAACTGATGGGGGCGACCGACGAGCTCTCGGCCGCTGATGACCGCACCATCCGCTTCCGTCTCAAGCGTCCGTTCCCGTTGCTGCCGCAGGCACTCGGCAAGGCCGCGATCAACGCCTGCTTCATGATGCCGGAGCGGCTGGCGAGCCAGGATCCGTTCAAGCCGCTGACCGAGGTCGTCGGCAGCGGTCCGTTCCGCTATCTCGCCGACGAGCGCGTGCAGGGCGCGCGCAACGCCTATGCCCGGTTCGAGCGCTACCAGCCGCGCACCGACGGCAAGCCGGATTGGACGGCGGGGCCGAAGGTCGTGCATTACGATCGCGTGGTCTGGACCACCACGCCCGATGCCGGCACCGGCGTCGCCGCGTTGCAAACCGGCGAGCAGGACTGGCAGGAGACGACACCGCACGATCTCCTGCCGGTGATCCAGGCGGCCGGCGACATCGAGACCCGGATCCTCGATCCCAGAGGCTACGCCTGCATGCTGCGCCTCAATCATCTGCAGCCACCGTTCGACAATCCCGCCATCCGCCGCGCACTGTTAGGTGCGATCGATCAGTCCGCCTTCATGACTGCCGTCGCCGGCACCGATCCGGCCTATCAGGTCTCGCCGATCGGCTATTTCGCACCTGGCACGCCGATGGCGAGCGAGGTCGGTCTCGACGTGTTTCGCGGGCCGCGCGACTACGCCAAGGTCAGGGCCGATCTGAAGGCCGCCGGCTACAATGGCGAGAAGATCGTGTTGCTCGTTCCAACCAACTCGCTGGCACAGAAACCGCTCGGCGAGATCGCCGTCGACAGCTTGCGCAAAGCGGGCATGAATGTCGAATATGCCGGGCTCGATTTTGCCGTCATTTTGCAGCGGCAGCTCAAGAAGGAGCCGCTTGCGCAGGGCGGCTGGAGTGCCGCGGTCGCCAACTGGCAGGGCATCGACTGGCTCAACCCTGCTGGCAACACCAATCTGCGCGGCGAGGGCAAGGTCGCCGGCTGGTATGCGAGCGAGAAGATGGGCGGCTTGCGCAGCGAGTGGCTGGCTGCCTCCGAGCTCGCCGAGCAGCAGCGCATCTGCCGCCAGATCCAGGCGGTGGCGTTCGAGGAGATTCCCTATATCCCGGTAGGCCTGTACAAGCAGCCGACCGCCTACCGCAAGGCCATTACCGGCATTCTCGACGGCACCGCCGTCTTCTGGAACGTACGCCCCGCATGAGCACGATCGCGATCTTCGGCAGCTATGTGCTGTCACGCAAGGACGGTACGCAGGAGGTCCTGCGCGACCACTGGGTTCTGGTCGAAGGCAGCAAGATCGCCGCGGTCACGCGCGACAGGCCTCGCGCTGATCAGGTTCATGACCGCCCCGGCCGCTTCGTTCTGCCGGGCCTGTTGAACCTGCACAATCACTGCTTCAGCGAGGCGGTGGCGCGCAGCCACACCGAGGACGGCAACGGCCGCCGCAACAATCAGAGCATCGTCTACACGGTGCTCCTGCCGCTGACCAAGCGCGGTGCCGGTCTGCTGACTGGGGAGGAGCGCATGGCCGTCGCGCGGCTCGGCATCCTCCAGCTTCTCAAGGGCGGCGCCACCACGGTGATGGAGCCGTTCCGCAACTCTATACCGGAAATGTTCGACGCCGCCGAGGAGATGGGCATCCGCTTCTATGGCGCGCCTTATCTATTCTCGACCTCGGACGCCAAGGCGAGGGCCGACGGCGTGGTCTGCTATGCCGGCGACGACGGCGCGGCGGACATGGCGACGTGGGATGCGCTCTATCAGCGCTGGAACGGTCGCGGCGACGGGCGCATCGGCCTTGCGATGAGCCCGCATGCGACCGATACCTGTGGCCCTGATCTCTTGAAGGCCTGCGCCGCACGTGCGCGTGAGCTCGGCGTGCCCATCACGACGCATCTGGCGCAAAGCCGGGCCGAGGTCGAGATCATCGGCAAGCGCTATGGTGGCCGCACACCGGCGCAATATCTAGACTGGCTCGGGCTCCTTGCACCCGACCTTATGGCTGCACACTGCATTTCCAGTACCGATGACGATCTGAAGCTGATGGCGGCGCGCGGCGCGACCGTGCTGAACTGCCCGCGCGTGTTCGCGCGCGCCGGCATCACCGCCGCCTTCAGCCGCTTCGCCGAGCACGGCGTGCGCACCGTGGTCGGCACCGACGGCTACAACATGGACCTGCTCGGCGAGCTCAACGCCGCCTCACTCATCTCCAAGACGACGTCGCAGCGCGCCGATGTCGCGAATTCGCCAGAACTGATCGAGGCGAACACGGCCGTCGCTGCCGACGTCATCAAGCGGCCGGATCTCGGCAGGATCGAGCCGGGCGCGACCGCGGATCTCACGGTGGTCGATCTCACCCATCCGCATCTTCAACCGCTGTTCGACCCGCGCCGCGCGCTGATCGCGCTCGCCAACCGCGCCAATATCGATCAGGTAATCGTCGACGGGCGCCTGCTGATCGATGCCGGCCGCTATCTCGGCGGCGACGAGAAGGCGATCACTGCAGCAGGCAGCGTCGCGATCGGCAAGATCTGGGACCTGCCCGAGGCGCAGGCCGCGTTCAACGGCTGAGCGCGGCCTCATGCGCGGGCTGTTCGTCGAACGCGGTGAGTGACTTGCGCACGGTCTCGACGAAATCCAGCGCCACCGGCGAGGGGCTGCGCTGCGCGGGAAAGACGGCGGAGAATTCGAAGTCGATGCGCGGCAGGAAGGGCCGCACGACGATGCCGCGGGTGGAGAATTCTTCAGCCGTGAAGGGATCGCAGATCGCAACCCCAAGTCCCGACGACACCATGCCGCACATGATCTCCGACAGTGTGGTTTCGACCCGCAATACGCGGCGGACGTCGCTGCGGTGGAAGATCTGGTCGATCAGATGCCGGCTCGCAGAGCCCGCCGAGAGCGACACGAATGTCTCGCCCTCGAAGTCGCGCGGCTCCAGCACCTGCTTTTCGGCGAGGCGATGTCCGGTCGGCAGCACCGCGACGCGCGCCAATGGCGGCAGCCGCAGGCTCGGCAGGCCGGAATGGGCGATCGGCACCTCGGCAAAGCCGATGTCGCATTGATTGTTCAGCACCCAGTCGACCACGATCGGCGAGATCACGCCGAAGAAGGCGAGGTTGAGGTTGGGCCGCTCCTTCAAGAAATGTCCGGCGAGCCGCGGCAGGTAGCCGTTCGACAGCGCCGGTAGTGCGGCGATGCGCAATGAGCCGGTGCGGCGGCCGCGAATTTCTTCGGCGGCCGCGGTGATGCGTTCGAGGCCGACGAAGGAGCGCTCGACTTCCGTGTAGAGCGCCGTTGCCGCAGCGGTCGGCACCAGCCCGGTGCCGCGCCGCTCGAACAGCTCCATTTTCAGCAGCGCCTGGAAGTCGCGCAGCAACCGGCTTACCGCAGGCTGCGTCACCACCATCAGCTTCGCCGCCTCGGTCACGCTGCCGGTCAGCATCATCGCGCGGAAGGCTTCCACCTGCCGCGAATTGATCCGCGCCATCCCGTTCTCTTCATAACATTTCGGCATGTAGAGGGTGCCATTATTCATTGGACGATGGAAGTATAGCTCTGCGATCTTTTTCATCAGCGCTGGAGACAGCCCGTTTTTCCGGCAGATCGGGGCCAAACCCTCCCGATCGCGCCAAAACCCGTTTGGCAGGGGCCGGAGCCCTGTTGGAATCGGGATTTGCGCCGAGGGGAACGCGGACTGCGCTTCGGCCGTCTGATCGTCGACACGTCCCTCATCCCGGTATTGGAGATTGGTCCTTATGAAGACTCTCAGCCTTCTGACAGCGGTCGGCATCGCGGCGCTCGCCGCGGCCCCGTCGATGGTCGCGGCCCAGCAAAAGACGCTCTACGTGGCCGGCTATGGCGGCTCGTTCGAGAAGACGATCCGCGACGAGGTGATCCCGAATTTCGAGAAGGAGAACGGCGTCAAGGTCGAGTACGTCGCCGGCAACTCCACCGACACGCTGGCAAAACTCCAGGCGCAGAAGGGCAACCAGCAGATCGACGTCGCGATCGTCGACGACGGCCCGATGTACCAGGCGATCCAGCTCGGTTTCTGCGGCAAGCTCGACGGCCTGCCGGCCGATCTCTACGACACCGCCCGTTTCAAGGACGATCGTGCGGTTGCGATCGGCATCGTCGCGACCGGCCTGATGTACAACACCAAGGCCTTTGCCGAGAAAGGCTGGGCGCCACCGACCTCCTGGAACGATCTGAAGGATCCGAAATACGCAAAGCAGCTCGTCATCCCGCCGATCAACAACACCTATGGCCTCGAGGCCCTGGTGATGCTGTCGAAGATGAATGGCGGCGGCGAGTCCAATGTCGATTCCGGCTTCAAGATCTTCAAGACCGACATCAATCCGAACGTACTGGCCTACGAGCCGTCGCCGGGCAAGATGACCGAGCTGTTCCAGTCCGGCCAAGCCGTCATCGCGGTGTGGGGCACGGGCCGCGTGCAGAGCTTTGCCAATACCGGCTTCCCGGTCGATTTCATCTATCCGAAGGAAGGCGCGGCGACGCTGCTGACGACGGCTTGTCCAATCTCCAAGCCAAATGCCTCGCCGCTTGCGGTGAGCTTCGTCAAGATGCTGCTCGACCCAAAAATCCAGCTCGTGATGCTGAAGGATTACGGCTACGGTCCGGTGCTGAAATCGGTCGTCGTGCCGCCGGAGCTCGGCAAGATGGCGCCGATCGGCGAGCGCGCGGCAAAGCTCTATAATCCGGACTGGACCGTCATCAACGAGAAGCGCGAAGAGTGGACCAAGCGCTGGAATCGCGAGGTCGAGCGCTGACCTGATCGTTCGCACCGGAGACCGCGCCATGGCCTATCTCGAGCTCGATCGGGTCGCCAAGCATTTCGGCGCGCAGACTGTCGTCGACGACTTCAGTCTCGCGGTGGGCAAAGGGGAGTTCATCTCCTTCCTTGGCCCTTCCGGCTGCGGCAAGACCACGACCCTGCAGATGATTGCGGGCTTCCTCGACCCCACGCGCGGCGCGATTCGCCTCGAGGGCAAGGACCTGACCGCGGTCCATCCGGCCAGGCGCGGGCTCGGCATCGTGTTCCAGAGCTACGCGCTGTTTCCGCACATGACCGCGGCGGAAAACGTCGCCTTCGGTCTGGAGATGCGGAACGTGCCGCGGGCGGAGCGGGCCGAGCGCGTCCGCGCCGCGCTCGCGATGGTCGGCCTTGCCGGCTATGAAGACCGCCATCCGCGCCGGATGTCCGGTGGTCAGCAGCAGCGCGTCGCGCTGGCCCGCGCGCTGGTGATCAAGCCGAGCGTGCTGCTGCTCGACGAGCCGCTGTCCAATCTCGACGCCAAGCTGCGCGAGGAGATGCAGATCGAGCTGCGCCAGATCCAGCGCACACTGGGCACCACCACGATCCTGGTCACCCACGACCAGAACGAGGCGATGTCGCTGTCGGACAGGATCGTGGTGATGAGCCAGGGTCGGATCGAGCAGATCGGCACGCCGCAGGAAACCTATGAGCGGCCGGCCTCGGCTTTCGTCTCGCAGTTCCTCGGCAAGACCAATGACTTTGCCGCGACGATCGATCGGGCCAGTGCGCCTGCGCGACTGGTCGCGGGATCCTGGAGCGTACCGGCGCCGGCCGGACTTAGCGGTCCGGTAACCGTCAGCGTTCGTCCTGAACGGATCGGTTTCGGCGATGCAGGTCTCGCTGCGAAAGTCGTCACCCGCATCTTCCAGGGCAATCACTGGCTGTTCCAGTGCGAGAGCGAATGCGGCCCGGCAATCGTGATCCGCCAGAATGACGGCCAGAAGCAGCCGGCCGAAGGCGACGCCGTGCGACTTGCCTGGCGACCGGAAGACATGAGCGTGCGTGCGGGAGCCGCTGCATGAGCGCGGTCGCCGACACGGCTCCGCAGAGCGCCGCACAGGAGCGCGGTGCGCGCGCGCCCTGGGCGCTGACGGCGCCGGCCTTGATGCTGTTTGTCGGCGTATTGCTGATTCCGCTCGCGATGACCGTGATGCTGTCGTTCCACGACTGGGGCCAGTACAAGGGCATCGAACCGGTCTTCATTCTGAAGAACTGGCACGAGATCGCGACCGATCCCTACTACGCTGAGATGTTCTGGCGGACCTTTCGGATCGCGATCCTGACCACGCTGCTCACCGCCGTGTTGGGTGCGCCAGAAGCCTACATCCTCAACCGCATGAGCGGGCGCTGGAAGAGCTTCTTCTTGCTCGTCATCCTCGGGCCGCTCCTGATCTCGGTGGTGGCGCGCACGCTTGGCTGGGCGCTGCTGTTCGGCGGCAATAACGGCCTCGTCAACAAGCTCCTGATGTCGCTCGGGCTGATCCGCTCGCCCTTGCCCTTCATGTTCACCGAGACCGGCATGGTGGTTGCGCTCGCGCATGTGATGATGCCGTTCATGGTGCTGTCGGTATGGGCGGCGCTTCAGCGGCTCGATCCGCAGATCGAGAACGCCGCGATGTCGCTCGGTGCGGGGCCTGTCACCATCATCCGCCGCATCATCATGCCGCAGATCATGCCGGGCGTGCTGTCGGGCGCGATCATCGTGTTCTCGCTGTCGGCCAGCGCATTCGCGACGCCCGCGATCATCGGCGGCCGCCGGCTCAAGGTCGCCGCGACGCTCGCCTATGACGAGTTCCTCAACACGCTGAACTGGCCACTGGGTGCGGCGGTGGCCACATTGCTGCTGGTCGCGCTGATCCTGATCGTCGTCGGTAGCAATGCGCTGATCGAGCGGCGCTATGCCGAGGTGTTCCGATGAGACGGAACGGCCCGCTCGCGCTGATCTTCCACACCATCTTCGTCATCGTCATGGTGGCGCCGATCCTGGTCGTCTGTCTCGTCGCCTTCACGCCCGAGGGCTATCTGTCGCTGCCGACCAACGGCTTCTCGCTGCGCTGGTTCAGGACGATCGCGAGCTATCCCGAATTCATCCACGCTTTCTGGGTCAGCCTCGGGCTCGGCGCGCTGTCCTCCCTCGTGGCGCTGTTGTTCGCTGTGCCGGCGGCGCTCGCGATCGCGCGCTATCGTTTTCGCGGCCGCGACGGGCTCGCGGCGCTGTTTTTGTCGCCGTTGATGATCCCGCATGTCGTGCTCGGCATCGCCTTCCTGCGCTTCTTCACCTCGTTTGGACTGGGCGGCAGCTTTGCGGCGCTGATCATCGCGCATGTCATCATCGTGTTTCCGTTCGCGCTGCGGCTGACGCTCGCGGCCGCGACCGGCATGGACCTTTCGGTCGAGATGGCGGCGGTCTCGCTCGGTGCCAACGGCTGGACGCTGTTCCGCCGCGTGACGCTGCCGCTGATCCTGCCCGGCGTCATCAGCGGCTGGGCGCTCGCCTTCATCCAGTCCTTCGACGATCTGACCATGACCGTCTTCCTCGCAGCGCCCGGCACCGAGACGCTGCCGGTGCGCATGTTCCTCTACATCCAGGACAACATCGATCCGCTGGTGACGTCGGTCTCGGCCTGCGTGATCGCGATCACCATGACCGCTCTCATCCTGCTCGACCGCTTCTACGGGCTCGACCGCGTGCTCGCCGGCAAGGGCGATACGGGACGATAGGAGAACCCATGCAAAGGGACTATGACGTCGCCGTCGTCGGCGGCGGATTGCTCGGATCCGCCATCGCCTGGGGCCTCGGCCGGCTCGGCAAGGCGGTTGTCGTGCTCGACGAGGGCGACATCACCAAGCGCGCCTCGCGCGCCAATTTCGCGCTGGTCTGGGTCCAGAGCAAAGGGCTCGGCATGCCGGCCTATACGGTCTGGACCGTGCGTGCCTCGGAAGCCTGGAGTCGGCTTGCTTCGGAGCTGAAGCAGCAGACCGGGCTCGACGTGTGCCTGCAGCAGAATGGCGGCTTTCATCTAACGCTTGGCGAGGACGAGTTCGGCCAGCGCACCGAGCTCGTCAAGCGCATGCACAACCAGGCCGGCGCGGCCGACTACAAGATGGAGATGATGCCGGCGTCCGAGGTGAAGAAGGCGCTGCCGCTGATCGGCCCCGAGGTCTCCGGCGGCAGCTATTGCCCGCTTGACGGTCATGTCAATTCGCTGCGCACGTTTCGCGCTTTCCACTCCGGCTTCAAGGCGTTCGGCATCGACTACCTGCCGGAGCGTCCGGTCTCTGCGATCACCAAGAGCGGCGGCGAATTCCGCCTGACGACGCCACAGGGCGAGGTCCGTGCCGGCAAGGTCGTGCTGGCCGCCGGCAATGCCAACCAGACGCTGGCGCCGATGGTCGGCCTCTACGCCCCAATGGGCCCGACCCGCGGCCAGATCGTGGTGACCGAGCGGACGGCGCCGTTCCTGCCGCATCCGCTGACCACGATCCGCCAGACCGACGAGGGCACAGTGATGATCGGCGACAGCAAGGAGGACGAGCTCGACGAACGCGCGCTGAAGCATTCGATCAGCGCAGTGATGGCCGATCGCGCGCAGCGGATGTTTCCGCATCTGGCGCGGCTCAACGTGGTCCGGAGCTGGGCCGGCATCCGTGTCATGCCGCAGGATGGTTTTCCAATCTACGACCAGTCGGAGACGCATCCCGGCGCGTTCGTCGCCTGCTGCCATTCCGGCGTGACGCTCGCCTCCAACCACGCCTTCGAGGTTGCGCGCATGGTGGCGCAAGGCGCGCTCGAGCCGGAGCTGGTCGGCGCGTTCTCCGCCAGCCGCTTCGGCGGCGCGGGCGCGGCGAACAACAGCGGGTATTAGAGATTCCACTGAAGGAGCCAAGAGGCATCCCCATGTTCAAACGATCCGAACAGGACACGCGACCGCAAGTGCAGGTCTTCGTCGATGGCGTCGCCATCGCGGCGCGACAGGGCGACACCGTCTCCGCCGCGTTGCTGGCCTCGGGACGCGACGTGCGCCGCACGACCGCTGTGAGCGGCGCGCCGCGGCTGCCCTACTGCATGATGGGTGTGTGTTTCGACTGCCTCGTCACCATCGACGGCGTCGGCAACCGCCAGGGCTGCCTCGTGCCGGTTGTTGAGGGCATGCAGATCGAGATCCAGAAGGGCAAGCGGGAGATCGGAAAATGACCACGGCCCCCAAGCGCGAGAGCTATGACGTCGTGGTGATCGGAGCGGGACCCGCCGGTCTCGCCGCCGCTGCGACATCCGCCGAGGCCGGCCTGTCGACCCTGCTGCTCGACGAGAATATCGGCCCCGGCGGCCAGGTGTTTCGCGCCATCGCCTCGACGCCGGTGACCACCCGCGATCAGCTCGGCGCCGACTACTGGGTCGGCGCCGATCTCGTGCGGGCGCTGCGCGCGAGCAACGCGGAAGTTATCCAGCGCGCGACGGTCTGGAGCCTCGACCGCAATCTCGAGATTGGCGTCTCCATCGGCGGCGCCTCGGCCTTCCCTAGGGCGCGGCGGGTGATCCTCGCGACGGGCGCGCTGGAGCGGCCGTTCCCGATTGCCGGCTGGACGCTGCCGGGCGTGATGACCGCTGGTGCCGCGCAGACCATGCTGAAGTCGTCGGCGCTGGTGCCGGATGGCCGCACGGTGATCGCGGGGCAGGGGCCCCTGCTCTGGCTGCTCGCCGCGCAGATCCTGCGTCTCGGCGGCCGTGTCGATCGCATCCTCGACACCACCGAACGCGGCAATTACTTCGCGGCGCTGCCTCATGCGTTCGCCTTCCTGACCTCGCCGTACTTCGCAAAAGGCCTTTCGATGATGCGGGAGGTGCGGGCGAAGGTCCGGGTCGTCTCCGGCGTCACGGAGCTGGCCGCGGCCGGCGACGGGCAACTCGCGAACGTGAGCTATGTCGCCGGTGGCAAGCGCGAGACCATTCCCGCCGACCTGCTGCTGCTGCACCAGGGCGTCGTGCCCAATGTCAATCTCGCGATGGCGGCCGGCGTCGAGCATCGCTGGGACGAGCTGCAATTGTGCTGGTCGCCGGTGCTCGATCGGAGCGGCAACTCATCGATTGCGGGCATCGCGGTCGCCGGCGACGGCGCCGGCATCGGCGGCGCGACCGCGGCCGTGGTGCGCGGCCGCATCGCGGCGCGCGCCGCCGTGGACGCGCTGGCGCCGGCGGCCGCGGCGAAGCTCGCGCCGATGGCGGCGTTGCGCTCTGATCTCGCCAAAGCGGAGCGTGGCCGCGCCTTCCTCGACACGCTGTTCCGCCCGGCGCCGCAGTTCCGGATTCCGTCAGGAGACACCATCGTGTGTCGCTGCGAGGAGGTGACGGCAAAGGACATCCTCGACGCGGTCGCGATCGGCGCGACGGGGCCCAATCAGCTCAAGGCCTATCGCCGCACCGGCATGGGACCATGCCAGGGCCGGCTCTGCGGCCTCACCGTCACCGAACTGATGGCGCAGGCTCGGGCTAAGAGCCCGCAGGAGATCGGCTATTACCGCCTGCGCGCGCCGGTCAAACCGATCACGCTCGCCGAGCTCGCCGCCGTTCCGAAGAGCGAGGCCGACGTCAAGGCGGTGGTGCGCGGATGACCAAAAACGTGGATGCGATCGTCGTCGGCGGCGGCATCCACGGATGCTCGACCGCGCTGCATCTGTGCCTTGCCGGTATGAAGCCGGTGCTGATCGAGAAGGACTATGCGGGCCGGCACGCCTCGGGCGTCAACGCCGGCGGCGTCCGTCAGCTCGCGCGTCACATCCCCGAAATCCCGCTTTCGATCCGATCCATGGGAATCTGGGAGAAGATCGCCGAGCTCGTCGATGACGATTGCAGTTTCGAGAGCCATGGTCAGGTCCTGGTCGCGGAGAACGAGGACGAGCTTTCGACCTGCCGCGCGCGCGTTGCCGAGCTCAATGCACTCGGCTTCACCCATGAGGAGTTGATCGATGCGGCCGAGCTGCGGCGGCTGGTGCCTGCCGTGGCCGACACGTGCCCCGGCGGCGTGGTCTCGCGCCGCGACGGTGCGGCCAATCCGGCGCAGGCGACGACGGCGTTCCGGCGCAAGGCGGAGCAACTTGGCGCCATCGTGCGCGAGGGTGTAGCCGCGAGCAACATCCGGCACAGCGACGGCCTCTGGCGCGTCGATGCCGGCACTGAAAGCTATGCCGCGCCGGTGCTGGTCAATGCGGCCGGCGCCTGGGCCGGCCGGATTGCGGCGGCGCTCGGCGAACCCGTTCCGGTCGAGACCGTGGCGCCGATGCTGATGATCACCTCGCGCGTGCCGCACTTCATCGATCCGGTCGTGATCCTGCGCGGCCGCAAATTGTCCTTCAAGCAGTTCAAGAACGGCACCGTGCTGATCGGTGGCGGCCATCTGGCAACGCCCTATCAGGACCGTAACGAGACGGTGCTGGACTGGAAGAGCCTCGCCGTCAGCGCCCGCACCGTATTCGAGCTGTTTCCGGTGATGCGCAGCGCGACCATCATGCGCGCCTGGGCCGGCATCGAGGCGAAGATGAAGGACGATTTGCCCGTGTTCGGGCCGAGCGCGCGACACAAGGGCCTCTACCACCAGTTCGGCTTCTCGCTGCACGGCTTCCAGCTCGGCCCCGGCGCCGGCGCCGTCATGGCGGAGCTGATCGTGAACGGCGGCACCCAGACCCGCATCGGCGATCTCGGCATCGACCGCTTCCATCCTTCCCTGCTCTAAGAAGAGGATATCATGAGCATTACCCGCAGCATCCGCACGCCCATCATGCACCGCGCGGTCGAAGCAGGCGGCTTCGTCTTCGTCGGCGGCACGATCGCCGACGACACCTCGGTCTCGATGGGCGAGCAGACCCGCAACATCCTCGGCAAGATCGCCGGCTATCTGAAAGAGGCCGGCACCGACGCCTCGCGCGTCGTCAGCGCCTCGATCTTCGTCACCGATCTCTCCAAGAAGAAGGAGATGGATGCGGCCTGGACCGAGTTCTTCGGCGACAATCTGCCGGCGCGTGCCACCGTCGGCGTCGCCGATCTCGGCGGCGGCGCACTGATCGAGGTGGTCGTGACCGCGCTGAAGGGCTGATCAGGTCCGGCGCCCTCGCCTTGGAGGGCGCGGTGTCATTCTTCGCAACGACTACAAAAGCCCGACGCTCTGCCCCCAGCGCGTCGGGCGGAAAAACTTAGTATCAACCGGTGATCACAACGCGTCTGTTGTGACGCGCATCTCATCAATTTTCTACTCCGGGAAAATACCGCGTTGGAACTCCGTAGAGTTGTGTTCGCGGGGCCTGCGTCTCACCTGCCGCCGCCCGGCTCCAACGCCTCGCCCATCTCCAGCGGATGAGCCATGGTCTCGTGCAGCGCGTCGCGGTCGAGTTCGCCCTCGGAGAGGCTGATGACGACGCAGGCGACGCCATTGCCGATCAGGTTGGTCAGCGCGCGGCATTCGCTCATGAACTTGTCGATGCCGACCAGGATCGCGATCGACTGGATCGGGATGTCCGGCACGATCGAGAGCGTGGCGGTGAGCGTGATGAAGCCGGCGCCGGTCACGCCCGAGGCGCCCTTCGATGTGATCATGGCGATGCCGAGGATGCCGAGCTCCTGCCAGATCGTGAGATGGGTATTGGTGGCCTGCGCTAAGAACAGCGTCGCCAGCGTCATGTAGATGTTGGTGCCGTCGAGGTTGAAGCTGTAGCCGGTCGGAATGACGAGGCCGACCACCGAGCGCGAGGCGCCGAGATGTTCCATCTTCTGGATCATCTGCGGCAGCACCGTCTCCGACGACGAGGTGCCGAGCACGATCAGGAGCTCGTCCTTGATGTAGGCGATGAAGCGCACGATCGAGAAGCCGGCGAGCCGCGCGATCGCGCCGAGCACGATCAGCACGAACAGGATGCTGGTCAGGTAAAACGTGCCGATCAGGGCGGCGAGGTTGAGCAGCGAGCCGAGGCCGTAGGCGCCGACGGTGAACGCCATCGCGCCGAAGGCGCCGATCGGCGCCACGCGCACGATGATGCGGATGATGCCGAAGAACATCTTCGCGGCCTTGTCGATTGCCTCCGCGATCGGCTCGCCGGCCTTGCCAAGGAAGGCGATCGCGAAGCCGGAGAGAATCGAGATCAGGAGCACCTGCAACAGGTCACCGCGCGCGATCGCGCCGAGATAACTGTCGGGGATGATCGCCATCAGATGGGCAACGATGCCCTCTTCCTTGGCCTTCGTGACGTAGGTCGCAACCGATTTCGGATCGATCGTGGCCGGGTCGATGTTGAAGCCGTGTCCGGGCTGGAGCACCTCGCCGACGAGCAGGCCGACCGCCAGCGCGACGGTGGAGACGGTCTCGAAATAGATCAGCGCCTTCAGCCCGACCCGGCCGACGCGCTTGAGGTCACCCATCGAGGAGATGCCGTGCACCACGGTGCAGAAGATCACCGGCGCGATCATCATCTTGATCAGCGCGATGAAGCCGTCGCCGAGCGGCTTCAGCGCCTTGCCGAGATCGGGATAGAAGTAGCCGATCAGCACCCCGAGCACGATTGCGATCAGGACCTGAACGTAGAGGATGCGGTACCAGGGCTGGTGACGGCGATGGACGGCTGGCTGGATTGCAACTTGTGTCATCATGTGTGCCCGGAACGCATCGATCGTGCATGATCGATATCATGTGATGACCGCCGCTGAAGCGACAATCACATTTTTGTCGGTTCGCGCGAAGGTTGATCGTTGCACTGCACTTGAGTCGCACTTGGGGGAAACATGTCGACTACAACGGGCTCGGAAGAGCAGGCGCAAGGCTATTTTCCACGTTGGAGACTGAAGACCTCCGGCGTGATCATGCCCGAGGAGCGTTTGCCTTGGGGCCAGACGATCGTCTCCGGTCTCCAGCATTGCGTCGCAATGTCGGGTTCAACGATCATCGCGCCGTTGCTGATGGGGTTCGACCCCAATGTTGCGGTCCTGTTCTCCGGCATCGGCACGCTGATCTTCTTCGTCATCGTCGCAGGGCGCGTGCCGAGCTATCTCGGCTCGAGCTTCGCGTTCATCGCCGTCGTCATCGCCGCCACCGGCTATGCCGGGCAAGGGCCGAACCCGAACCTGTCCGTTGCGCTCGGCGGCATCGTCGGAGCCGGGGTGCTGTACGGCCTGATCGCGCTGATCGTGATGTGGTCTGGGGTTGGCTGGGTCGAGCGGCTGCTACCGCCGGCTGTCACCGGCGCCGTGGTCGCTGCGATCGGCCTCAACCTCGCGCCGGTCGCGGTGAAGGCAGTGAGCGCCAGCGCGTTCGACACCTGGATCGGGCTTGCGACCGTGCTGATGATCGGCGTGGTTGCCGTTGCCGCTCCGGGCCTGTGGCGCCGCCTGCCGATCATCCTCGGCGCGATCGGCGGATATCTCTTGTACTTGCTGTTCGCGAACGGCCTCGGCTTCGGCAAGCCGATCGACTTCACACAGCTCTCGGCCGCGCCGTGGCTCGGCCTGCCGAACTTCACGGCCCCGAGCTTCCATGCCGATGCGATTGTCCTGATCGCACCGGTCGCGATCATCCTCGTCGCCGAGAACCTCGGTCACATCAAGGCCATCGGCGCGATGACGGGTCGGAGCCTCGACGATTTCCTCGGCCGCGCGCTGCTCGGCGACAGCCTCGCCACGATTGTGTCCGCCTGCGGCGGCGGCACCGGCGTCACCACCTACGCCGAGAACATCGGCGTCATGGCGGCTACGAAGGTCTATTCGACGCTGCTGTTTGCCTTTGCGGCCACGGTGTCGATCCTGCTCGGCTTCTCGCCGAAATTCGGCGCGCTCATTCTCTCGATTCCGGGACCCGTGATCGGTGGCCTCTCGATCGTGCTGTTCGGATTGATCGCCGCGATGGCGGGCCGGATCTGGGTCGAGAACAAGGTCGACTTCGCAAATCCCGCCAATCTGATCACCGTTGCCGTCGCGCTGACGGCCGGCGCCGGCGATCTCACGCTCAAATTCGGCGCATTTGCGATGGGCGGCATCGGCACCGCGACCTTCGGTGCCATCATCCTTTATCAGATCCTCTCCTCGCCGCTGGCGCGGCGCGCGGAATGAATCCCAGGGATGCGCTGCGGGGATGGAACAAAATTCCCGTTCCGTCGATGATGAGGAGTCCCGGAGAAAACTCATGCCACAAACCGATCGTTCACCCCAACTTCCCTCGCGCCTTGTCGGTCAATATGCGCTGGTGACCGGCGCCTCCCAGGGCATCGGTCGCGCGGTCGCCATCCGCCTCGCCCAGGAAGGCGCGACCGTCGCCATCAACTATTTCGATCATGCCGGCAGGGCCGAGGAGACGCTCGCGGCCGCACGGACGGCGTCGAGCGATCGTGGCCATGGCAAGCTCGATCACTTCATCGTCAAGGCCGACGTCGGCAATGAACAGGACATCGCCGCGATGTTCGAGACGATTTTGGCACGGTGGAAGCGCCTTGATTGCCTCGTCAACAATGCCGGATTCCAGCGGGAATCGCCGAGCGATGCGCTCGATGTCGAAACCTATCGCCGCATCATCGACGTCAACCTGAACGGCGCCGTGCTCTGCGCGCAGAAGGCGCTCGCGCATTTCGTCGGGCGCGGCGGAGGCGGCACCATCATCAATTGCTCAAGCGTCCACCAGATCATCCCCAAGCCCGGCTATCTCGCCTATTCGATCAGCAAGGGCGGCATGGCCAATCTGACGCGCACGCTGGCGCTGGAATTCGCCGCGCGCGGCATCCGCGTCAACGCGGTCGGGCCCGGCGCGATCGACACGCCGATCAACGCCGCCTGGACCGGCGATCCCGAAAAGCGCGGCGTCGTCGCCAGCCACATCCCGCTCGGGCGCGTGGGGACGCCGGAAGAGATCGCCGCCGTGTTCGCCTTCCTCGCCTCGGATGAGGCGAGCTATATCACCGGGCAGACCATCTACGCCTGCGGAGGTCTGACACTGTTTCCCGAATTTCGCGAGAACTGGGCGAGCTAGGCATGTACTCAATTGCGCCGGACTACATGAACCCCGGATTGCGCGGAAGATAGCTGTTCCAATTTCCGAATTGTCGGCTCGACATCAGCAGCATCGGGAACGTGATGCGCATCCCGTGGTCTATCGCCGCCTTGAGGGCTGGCTCGCTCGCACCCGGCAAGAAAGCCGAAATCGTTTGAGCGTTGCTCCGCGCCGCGAATGATAACGCCGCAGCAAATGCGCCGCCCATTGCGCCGGGACAGCCGACTGCAAGCGGGCCAATGTGCCCGTCGGAAATATAGACATACCCCACGCACCCGCTGCCAGCGTGGATGATGAACCCGCTCGTCGCGCTGTCGCCCAGCAGATATCGATGATGTTTCTCTCTGGAGACGCCGAGAGCGCTGACATCGATGCGTGCCAGTTCATCGAACCTGGCCGTCTTGGCCGTGAGAGGTTCAAGGTGGAACCGCGGCTCAGCCAGCCGCAACGCGAGGCGATCACGAGGCACGCTGACCATGTAGATCGGACAGCGCGGGAATAGTCCATGGCTGATGTAGAGGCCCTGCGACACGTTGTTGAATGCAAACGTGATCAGCGCTTTGATGGATGCTCCACGCATTTGTGCGTGAGCGAATGCCTTGCCTAAGAGCTGATTGCCGATGCCATCGCTCTGGCGATCGGGCGATACGAAAAGCTGCGCCAGGAACCAGAGTTCACCGCAAACCCAACTCCACGCGAAGCCGATGATTTCTCCGTCATCATCAGCGGCCCACAGCCCTTCGGCGTCGTCCCTCAGCGAGAACGCTTGGAAATTCGGGGGATGAGAAGATGCCATCTGTCCGAAGCCCCGTCGCTCGGTGAGTTCATTGATGCTCGCGACGACGATTTGGTCGGCTCGCTCCAGGTCCTCCATGCGGGCAAGTCGGCACACGACAGGCATCTTCAAATTCTCCAAAGCCCTCCCTTGATGATCAGGCCAGCGGCCGGATGTTCTGGTTCATGCGGAAGACGTTCTTCGGATCGAACTTGGCCTTGATCCGCTGCAGACGTCGGTAGTTGGGTCCATATGCGGCAGCGATGGAATCGGCCGTCTCGTCATCGTCGAGATAGTTGACGTAGCGGCCGGCGGCGAAGAAGGGCTGCATCCTTTGATAGGTTTCACGTGCCCAGGCAATGCAGCGGCTCGTCTCGCTCGCCTGCATCCATTGCGCGAGTATCAAGAAATTGTAGCCCTGTTGCCGATGCGGAAAGGCCGTATCAATTGCGGCGACACGGGTCGCGGCGCCGTGGATGTGCTCAAGAAGGAGCTGCCCCATAGGGGTCGGGCACCGCGCGAAGCATTCGATCATGGTCGCAATCGCAGCATCACTTAACTCCGTAAGGAAGTTCGACTTCCAATAGTTGAGGGCCCCTTTGGGGTAGTTGGCGTCGAGCATGCTGTTGAGCTGGCAGTACGGCATCGGCCCGACAGCGTCCAGGATTGGAGCACCGAATTGCTTCAGCGGCCGCATCGCCTGTTCGGCGTCGGCGACTGGGCCGCAATGGCAGGTAACCAGAGCGACAACGTCGGTGCCGGACCCGTCGGGCGCATGTGTCAGCGTCGCGAACAGAGTGTGCTCGTCCGGTAGCGACCGCGTGCTGGCCCGGTAGAATTCGAGCACCTCGCGCGAGCGTTCGATAGGGTGCACGATCGGGCCGCCAGTGACCGTTGGCCCTATTGGATGAAGGTCGTATTCCAGACTGGTGGCGATCCCGAAGTTTCCGCCGCCGCCGCGGACGGCCCAGAACAGGTCGGGCTCCTCTTGCTTGCTGGCGCGCAAAACCTTGCCGTCGGCGGTGACGAGTTCGACAGCTCGTAAATTATCCAGTGCCAGGCCGTACTTGCCCATCACCCAGCCCAGCCCTCCACCAAGGGTGAGCCCGGCGATCCCTGTGGTGGAGACCACGCCGCCCGTGACCGCGAGGCCGTGAAGTTGGGTCTCGCGGTTGAGCTCACCCCAGGTGGTCCCGCCCTGCGCCCGCACCGTTCGTCCGACAACATCGACGTGGACTGCCCTCATGGGTGACAGGTCAATCATGACCCCGCCGTCGGTGGTTGCGCGTCCCGCCACATTATGACCGCCGCCACGGACCGCAACCTCGAGGCCGAGCTTTGTCGTAAGATCGAGCGCATCCATGACGTCGGCTGCACTGCGGCATCTGGCAATCAATGCTGGCCGCTTGTCGACCAGCCCGTTGTGGACCTTTCTCGCCTCCTCATAGCCCTCGTCTCCAGGCTTGAGGAGTTGTCCTCCGAAGGAGGCACCAAGGTCGGCGGCAGCGTTGGCGACGGATGCGATGGGCGACATGACACACTCCCCGTTCAACTCGCCACAGCTTCGATCGGAGGCTGTCTCGGAGCAAACTTGAAGAATTCAGGTGAAGATGAATTGATTTCATCTACACTGGCCACATGCACAAGCTGCCGCCCCTGATCGAGCTCCGCGCTTTTGAAGCTGCCGCCCGCCACTTAAGCTTTAACAAGGCTGCGGCAGAACTCGGCGTGACGCCAACGGCGATCAGCCACCAGATCGGGCTGCTCGAACAGTATTGTGGCCGCGCTCTGTTCCGCCGCCGACCGCGGCCTCTTTCGCTGACCGATGCAGGAGCACGGCTCTTCCCCGCGATTCGCGATGGGATTGAGTTGTTTGCCGCGGCAATCGCCGCCATCAAGCGCGATGGCGAGCAAGAGCCTCTTCGCGTAACGACAACGAACGCGTTTGCCAGCCGCTGGCTCGTGCCCCGCCTGCCCGCCTGGCGGAAGTTGCACCCCGATGTGCCGCTGGAGGTCATCGGCACGGACAGCGTGCTCGATCTGCGCGCTGGGGACGGCGATGTCGCCATTCGTTATGCGACCAGCCGACTGGTGCCGTCAGACGGGATCGCCGATGATCTCTTCAGTGATACATTCTGGCCCGTCTGCAATCCGCGCTTGCTCGAAACGGGACGCTTGAAAAGACCTGCCGACCTCGCAAAGCACGTTCTGATCCACTCCTATTGGTCGCCAGCCGATCGTGAGCCGCCTACATGGCAGAGATGGCTTGCCGCGGCTCAGCGGAGGTGGCGCGAAGTGCCCCAATTCAAGGACATGCAGCACTTGAGCTTCCGTGAGGAATTGCACGCGATCGAAGCGGTGATCGCCGGGCAGGGAATCGGAATTTTCAGCGATGTGCTGGTGGCGCGCGAACTCGCCGCCGGCGCGCTCGTGAAGGCGTTCAAGCTGAGTTTGCCTGGCTACAGTTTCCATGTGATCCGCAGGGCGGGCCATCCGCGCGCGAAGGCCATCCGCGCATTCTCGGAGTGGTTGCGGTCAGCGACTTGATCCGCATTTCTCGTATATTCCCGGCTCGGACCGTTGCGGATGCTCAGCGGCCCGCAGCACATCTGGCAAAACCGTTCAGTGCAGACTACATCTGCGCCCATGGCAAAACGTCCGCTCGAAGAGTTTGTTGACCGGCACGAACGTCTGTTCGTGCTGACCGGGGCCGGCTGCAGCACCAATTCGGGCATCCCCGACTATCGCGACAGCCACGGCAACTGGAAGCGGACCCAGCCGGTCAACTACCAGGCCTTCATGACCGAGGAGCGCACGCGCCAGCGCTACTGGGCACGCAGCCTGATCGGATGGCGGCGGTTCGGCCAGGCCCGTCCGAACGATGCGCACCTTGCGCTGGCCCGGCTCGAAGCGAACGGGCGGTGCGAGATGCTCCTGACCCAGAACGTCGACCGCTTGCACCAATCCGCGGGTCACCGGCAGGTGATCGATCTGCACGGTCGGCTCGATCTGGTCCGCTGCATGGGCTGCGGCCGGAAGACGCCGCGCAACGAGTTTCAGGATGCGCTTGGTCGCGCCAATGCCGAATGGCTGATGCCCGACGCCGCAGACGCGCCGGACGGCGACGCCGATCTCGATCACGCGGACTTTGCATTATTCGTCGTGCCGCCTTGCGAATCCTGCGGCGGCATCCTCAAGCCCGACGTGGTGTTCTTCGGCGAGAATGTCCCGCGCGACGTTGTTGCCACCGCGCAGGAGCATCTGGAGCAGGCCGACGCCATGCTGGTCGTCGGCTCCTCGCTGATGGTCTATTCCGGCTTCCGCTTCGTGCAGATGGCGGCGCGGCGCCAGATCCCGATCGCCGCGGTCAACCTCGGACGCACCCGCGCCGACGATCTGCTCGCGCTCAAGGTCGAGGAGCGCTGCGAAGCAGCGCTTGCATTCCTGCTCTGAACGCGCGCGACGCGAACACGCCTTGCCTATCGCATAGGTGCCAAGCAGAATAGCCGGGCGCAGCGTTGCCGTGGCCGTCGCTGGCATGGAAATTGCTGCGCTTTGGACCCCAGTCTTGACGATCAGCACGGAGAATTTTGGAATGCTTGAGGGAGCCGAGGTGCGGCTTGCCGTCGATATCGGAGGCACGTTCACCGACATCGTGCTGGACGTGGGGCAGGATCGCAAGACGCGCAAGGTGCTGACGACGCCGGCGCGGCCCGAACAGGCCGTGCTGGACGGGATGCGTCTCATTCTCGCCGATGCGTGCGTGCATATTAGCGATATCGACGTCTTCATTCACGGCACCACGCTCGCCACCAACGCCATCATCGAGCGGCGCGGCGCCAAGACGGCGCTGATCGCGACCGAAGGATTTCGCGACGTGCTCGATATCGGCACCGAGAGCCGCTACGATCAATACGACCTCTCGATCGACAAGCCGAAGGCGCTCGCGCCGCGCAGCCTTCGTTTCACCGTGCCAGAGCGTGTCGACGCGCATGGTGCCGTCCGCCTGCCGCTCGATGAAGCCGCAGTCCGCGCGCTCGTGCCGAAATTGCGCGCGCAGAATGTCGAGAGCATCGCGATCGCCTTCCTGCACTCCTACGCCAATCCCGAGCATGAGCGGCGCGCCGCCGCTATTATCGGGGAGGAGATGCCCGGCGTCTCCGTAACGATGTCGTCGGCAGTATGTCCCGAGATCCGTGAGTATGAGCGCACCTCGACCGCCGTTGCCAACGCCTATGTGCAGCCTTTGATCGATGGCTATCTCGCGCGCATGGCTGATGCCTTGCAAGTCGAGCAGTTCCGCGGTGCCATCTATCTCGTGACCTCGGGCGGCGGCGTCACCTCGATCGAGACGGCGCGGCGTTTTCCGGTACGCCTCGTCGAGTCCGGGCCGGCCGGCGGCGCCATCTTCGCGGCGCAGATCGCGGCGCGTCTCGGCGAAAGCAAGGTGCTGTCCTTCGACATGGGCGGCACCACGGCAAAGATCTGCCTGATCGAGGAGTATCAGCCCGAGACCTCGCGCGTGTTCGAGGTCGATCGCGCCGCGCGCTTCCTCAAAGGCTCGGGCCTGCCGGTGCGCATCCCCGTGATCGAGATGGTGGAGATCGGCGCCGGCGGCGGCTCGATCGCCCATGTCGACGCCATGAAGCGCGTCACCGTCGGGCCCGAGAGCGCCTCGTCGGAGCCGGGGCCCGCCTGCTACGGCCGCGGGGGACAGCGTCCCGCCGTGACCGATGCCGACGTTGCGCTCGGCATGATCGATCCCGACGCCTTTGCGGCCGGCACGATCAAGCTCAGCCCCGAGCTGTCGAAGGAGGCGCTGCTGCGTGACGTCGGCGAGCCACTGGGCCTGTCGGCGGAAACCGCGGCCTATGCCGTGCACGAAGTCGTCTGCGAGAACATGGCGAGTGCGGCGCGTGTGCATGCGGTCGAGCGCGGCGTCGTGGTCGGCCAGCACACGTTGATCGCGTTCGGCGGCGCTGCGCCGCTGCATGCGGCGCGCGTCGCCGAGAAGATCGGCGTCTCCCGGGTGATCGTGCCCTCCAACGCCGGCGTCGGTTCGGCCGTCGGATTCCTGGCGGCGCCCATCGCCTATGAGCTCGTGCGCAGCCGTCACGTTCGGCTCGATGATTTCGATACGGACGTGGTGTCGGATCTGCTCCAGGAAATGGCGACCGAGGCGCGGGCCCTGGTCGAGCCCGGAGCCGCTGGCGCCACGGTGCACGAACGCCGCGCCGCCTTCATGCGCTATGTCGGCCAGGGTCACGAGATCGCGGTCGAGTTGCCGAACCGGCGGCTGACGGCGGCCGATCTCGCCGGCCTGCGCCAGAAGTTCGAGACCGATTATGCGGCGATGTTCGAGCGGGCGATCCCGGGCGCTGCGATCGAGGTCTTGAGCTGGTCGGTGCTTGCCACCACCGAGCCGCGCAATCCGCCGGTGGTCGCTGCGGTGGCGCGCAGGCCCGCCGGCAAGGCGTCCGGCAGCCGAAAGTTCTTCGACGGCCGGGCCGGGGAGGTCATCGAGATTCCGCTCTATCGTCGCGAGGACATGGCGCCGGGTGCGACCGTCGCGGGCCCCGCCGTGATCGCTGAGGATGAGACCTCGACCTTCGTGTCGACCAGTTTTGATGCCCATATCGATGGTGCCGGCAGCATCGTCATGGAACGAAAGGCGGCGTGATCATGAGCAACGCAAACGGCGCGAGCCTGATCGATCTCCAGATCATGTGGCACCGGCTGATCGCCGTGGTCGAGGAGCAGGCGCAGGTGCTGCTCCGCACTGCGTTCAGCCCGATCGTGCGCGAATGCGGCGACCTCTCGGCCGGCGTGTTCGATCTCAAGGGGCGGATGCTGGCGCAGGCGGTGACGGGCACGCCCGGCCACGTCAATTCGATGGCGGAATCGGTCAAGCACTTCATCGCGCATTTCCCGCTTCAGACGATGAAGGAGGGCGACGCCTACATCACCAACGATCCCTGGATGGGCACCGGTCATCTCAACGACTTCGTCGTCACCACGCCCTGCTTCAAGGACGGCAAGGTCGTCGCGCTTTTCTCCTGCACCAGTCATCTGATGGACATCGGCGGCATCGGCTTCGGCCCCGACGCCACCGACGTGTTCATGGAGGGGCTCTACATCCCCATGCTGAAGCTGATCGACCAGGGCGTCGTCAACGAGACGCTGATGGCGATGATCCGCACCAACACGCGGCTGCCGATCGACACCGAGGGCGACACCTATTCGCTCGCCGGCTGCAACGACGTCGGCTGCGAGCGCCTGGTCGAGATGATGGAGGAGTTCGGCATCGATACGCTCGATGCGCTCGGCGACTACATCTGCGACCGCTCGCGCGAGGCCGTGCTCGCCGAGATCGCAAAACTCCCGAAGGGAAGCTGGCGCAACAGCATGGTCGTCGACGGCTATGATGCGCCGGTGACGCTGGCCGCGACGCTGACGATCTCGGATACGGGCATTCACGTCGATTTCGACGGCACCTCGGCCGCCTCGAAGTTCGGCATCAACGTGCCGTTGTCCTATACGACCGCCTACACGGTGTTCGGCCTCGGCTGCGTCGTTGCCTCGCAGATCCCGAACAATGCCGGCTCGCTGTCGCCGCTCACGGTGTCGGCGCCGGCGGGTGCGATCCTCAATGCGCCAAAGCCCGCGCCGGTCGCCTCGCGCCACGTGATCGGCCAGATGCTGCCCGACGTGGTGTTCGGCTGCCTGCGCCAGATCATCCCCGAGCGCGTGCCGGCGGAAGGCACCTCGTGCCTGTGGAATCTCAACGTGCGAGGACAGACGCGCTCCGGCGCCGGCGGCAACTACGGGTTCTCGATGGCGGTGACCAGCAATGGCGGCACCGGTGCTCGCTTCGGCAAGGACGGGCTGTCGGCCACGGCCTATCCCAGCGGCGTGCGTGGTACGCCGGTGGAGATCGCGGAGACGCAGACGCCGCTGATCTTCTGGCGCAAGGAGCTGCGTCCCGATTCCGGCGGGGCAGGGCGCACCCGTGGCGGCCTCGGCCAGATCATCGAAGTCGGCAGCGGCGTCGATGCGCCGTTCGATATCCTCGCAGCCTTCGACCGCATCGATCATCCGCCGCGCGGCCGTGACGGCGGAGGCAACGGCGAGGCCGGCTATGTCGGCCTGAAGTCCGGACGAAAGCTGCGCGGCAAGGGCTTTCAGCAGGTCCCGCCCGACGACCGCCTCGTGGTGCTGACACCCGGCGGCGCCGGGATCGGCGATCCCAGGAAGCGCGATCGGGCGGCCATCAACGACGATGTCGAGAGCGGCCTCGTGTCTGCCGACAATGCGGCTGCGGTTTATGGGTACGCGCGGTGACGCGCTGAAGCTTAGTGCGCGATAGCGAACGGAGGGGCCAATGATCACGCGACGAACGTTCACCGCGGGCGCAGCGACGCTGCTCGCCACAAGTCACATCTCGACGCGCGCGCGGGCGGCGACGGTGAGCTGGGACATGTCGACGGTCTGGCCGGATGGCAACTTCCACACCCAGAACGCGATGGCCTTCGCCGGGGAGGTCAAGAAGCAGACCGGCGGTGCGGTGAACATCACCGTGAAGGCGGGCGGTCAGCTCGGCTTCAAGGGGCCCGAACATCTGCGCGCGGTGCGCGACGGTCTGGTGCCGCTCGCCGACGTGCTCAACATCCAGCAGGTGGGCGATGAGCCCTTCATGGGCGTCGAGAGCATTCCCTTCCTCTGCGGCTCGATGGACGAATTGAAGGTGCTGCACAAATATGTGCGGCCCGAATACGAGAAGGTCGCCGCGCGCAACAACCAGAAGATTCTCTACATCGTGCCGTGGCCGACGCAGTATCTGCACCTCAAGGTGAAGGTCGCCGACGTCGACGGCCTGAAGAACATCAAGATCCGCGTGCCCGACAAGAACGCCGTCGACATGCTGGCCGTGGTCGGCATGGCGCCGGTGATGATTCCCTGGGGCGAGACTATCCCCGCGCTCGCCTCCGGCGCGGTCGCCGGCGTCTCCACCTCGGCGGTGTCGGGCGTCGACGGCAAGTTCTGGGAGTTCCTGAAATACATCTACCCGACCAATCATGTCTGGTCGTCGCAGATGCTCACCGTCAACCTCGATTCCTGGAAAACGCTCAGCAGCGATCAACAGCAACTCGTCGCCGGCATTGCCGCGAAGATGGAGCCGGACTTCTGGGCGAACTCGCTCAAGGCCGATGTCGACAGTCTCAACCGTCTCAAGGAGGGCGGCATGGAGGTGGTGCCGGTCTCGGATGCGATGATGGCGGAGATCCGCCGCAAGACCGCGCCGCAGCTCGACGCCTTCCTCAAGCGCGTGCCTGCGGCCGATAAGCCGGTGCGGGCCTATCTCGCCGAAATGAAGCGCTGAGGACCGGGCCATGGTCAGCGTATCGCCCGCGGCTCCGCAAAGTCTCAACGCGGCGGCGCCGGCGCCGCTGCGGATGCTGCTCGACGGCATCGATCGCCTCGGCCGGCTTGACGGCTGGATCGGCGGCGGCTGTCTGCTGACGTTGACCTTCCTCATGTTGTGCGAGGTCGCGACGCGCTTCCTCTCGAACTTCCTGCCGTTCTTCCCGCCGACGATCTCGATCGCCTGGGAGTACTCCTCTTATCTGATGGCGGCGTCCTTCACCTTCGGCGCCGCGATGACGCTGCGCGTCGGCGGTCACATTCGCGTCGTCCTGCTGCTCAAGAACGTGCCGGCGCCGGTGCAGCGTGCGATCGAAATTCTCTCCGCCGCCGCCGGCTTCGCCTTCATGGCGTTCCTGACCTCCGCCATGGCGAGGTTCGCCTGGGGTGCCTTCGTGCGCGGCCAGGTCTCGACCTCGAGCGATACCCCGCTGTGGTTTCCACAGGCGATCGTCACCTTCGGCATGCTGCTGCTCACGCTTCAGTTCCTGGCGCGCGCGATCCAGGCCGCGCTGGGGCTTCCGCTGGAGGATCACCGCATGAAGGCCTCGCCCGTCGAATGAGCACGCCGTGAACGTTCCCTCGCCCGCCATCGGACACCGGATCTCATGACCATCGAAGTCGTCGCCTTGTTCGTGATCCTGTTCGCGCTCCTGGCGGGCGGGGTGTGGATCGGCCTGACGCTCGCGCTGACCGCGACGCTGTTGCTCGCGATGTTCCGCTCGATCCCGCTCGACAAGCTGCTGCCGCAATACGCCTGGAACATCCTGACCACGCAGGAGCTGCTGGCGCTGCCGCTGTTCATCCTGATGGGTGAGCTGCTGTTCCGCACCCGCTTGTCGCGCTCGCTGTTCCAGGGGCTCGCGCCCTGGGCGGGACTTCTTCCGGGCCGCCTTCTGCATGTGAACGTGATCGGCTGCACCATCTTTGCCGCCATATCGGGCTCGTCGGCCGCGACGACGCAGGTGATCGGCCGCATGTCGCTCAACGAGCTCTTGCGCCGCGGCTATTCGCGCGACATCGCGATCGGCTCGCTCGCCGGCGCCGGCACGCTCGGCTTCCTGATCCCGCCGTCCAACATCATGATCATCTACGGCGTGCTCGGCGACGTTTCGATCCTGAAACTCTTCACGGCCGGCGTGCTGCCCGGCCTGCTGCTGGCCGGCACTTTCATGGCCTGGGTGATGCTACACTCGACGCTCAACGGCACGATGGTGCCGGAGACGGAGGCAAAGCTCTCGCAGGTGCCCTGGAGCGAGCGCTTCGCCGCACTGAAGGACCTGGCTCCGGCGCTGTTCCTGATCGCCTGCGTGCTCGGCTCGATGTATGGCGGGCTTGCGACGCCGTCGGAAGCCGCCGCCGTCGGGGTCCTCGGGGCCGCGCTCGTCGCCTGGGCGCAAGGGTCGATGTCGCAGCAGGTGATGCGCGACGTGCTGATCGGCTCCGTCGTCACCTGCTCGATGATCGCCCTGATCGTGCTCGGCGCCTCGATCCTTGGCAACGCCGCGGCGTTCCTCGGCATCCCGCAGGCCGTGGCCGCCTTCGTGAAGGGTCTTGGCCTGTCTCCCTTCATGCTGATCGTCGTGCTGATCGTCTTCTATCTGATCCTCGGCTGCTTCCTCGATGGCTTCTCGATGATCGTGATGACGCTGCCGATCGTATTGCCGATCGTGAAGGGGGCCGGCTTCGACGAGGTCTGGTTCGGGATCTTCCTGGTGCTCGCCGTCGAGATGGCGCAGATCACCCCGCCCGTCGGATTCAACCTGTTCGTGATCCAGGGCCTGACCGAAGACGGCCTCGGCTACATCGCGCGCGTCACGCTGCCCTATCTCCTCATTATGGTGGGCTTCGTGCTGCTGCTGACGTTGTGGCCGGGCATCGTCACGGTGCTGCCGAAAGTGCTTTACGGGTAACTCGCTTCGGCCTGAGATTTGCAGGTTAAACGAAACGGTCAGTGCCACTGCCGTTTCAAAAAATTCGCCCGCGCGCGTCAAATTCATACCATGCGCGCATTCCGTCTTTGCACTCCTTACGATCCGGCGTAGTCTTCAACGGCGAGCAGAAGTGCAACAGCAACCACTCCAGTGAACGTAGCTTCTTTGGCGATAGGCGCCGAGAGAGAGGGATATCTGTTGGCAGATCATGTCCGATGGAGAGCAATCGACGCGTACTGAACTGCAAACGCCCCTCGCAGCGGCGCTCATCACGCAATCAATAAACACGAAAGCGGGAGGAAGTGCATATGAGGAAGCAGTGGCTTAACTCGGGTTTACCTGTTCTTGTCGGTGCGACGCTTGCGGCGTCGGCGGCGTTGGCTCAAACCGTGGATACGGCCCGGATCGAGGCCGGCGGTCAGAACGATTGGCTCACCTATCACGGTTCATACAAATCCTATCACTACAGCCCGCTCGCGCAGATCAATGCAAACAACGTCGGCAATCTGGGCGTAGCCTGGATCCACATTCCCGGACGATCGACGCGCGGCCTGCAGTCAATGCCGCTCGTCGCCGATGGCGTGCTCTATTACTCGGGTTCTTACAGCCGGGTCTTTGCCCTGAACGGCGCGACGGGCGAGGTGATCTGGTCGTACTTTCCGGAGCTGGATGAGGCGCTGATCAGCCGACAGACCCACTCGCCCTACAACCGCGGCGTAGCTATCGGTGAAGGCAAGGTCTTCGTCGGTACGATGGATGGCCGTCTCATCGGGCTGGATGCGAAGACGGGGAAAGTCCTCTGGGACACCAAGCTGATCGATTCGCAGAAGCTCACGGTCGGCTTCACCGGCGCGCCGCTTTACGCGAAGGGGAGCGTGATTATCGGCGCGCAAGGTGGTGAATGGCCGGGCCGTGGCCCGATCTTCGCCGTGGATGCCGCCACCGGCAAGAAGAAGTGGGAGTTCCTGACTGTCGCTGGCACCGACGAGGCCATGAAGACTTGGGGTAGCGATTCCTGGCGCACCGGCGGTGGTGGCGGCTGGATGCCGGGCACCTACGATTCAGAGACCAACACCATCCTGTGGGGCACCGCAAACCCGGCGCCGCTCTACGATTGGTCAGGCGCTGACTACAAGACGCAAGGTGCGCGTCCCGGCGACAATCTCTATACGAGTTCGGTGATCGGTCTCGATATCGATACCGGCAAGCTGAAATTCTACCATCAGGAACTGCCGCACGATGCCTGGGACTTCGACAGCGCCGTCGGCGAGTTCGTGATGCTCGAGCGCGACGGCCAGAAGCTCGTAGTTCATCCGAACAAGAGCGGCTACATCTTCGTCTATGACCGCAATCTCGGTTTGAAGAACGTCTGGCGGATCACCCAGAACAGCAATTTTGTGAAGAACATCGACCCCAAGACCGGCGAACTGGTTGGCCGGCGTGACTTTACGGCCGGAAAGGTAAATGAGCCGCTGTGTCCGCACATCTCCGGCGGCGTCAGCTTCAATTCCGGCTCCTACAACCCGAAGACGGGGCTCTACTACAAGCTCGGCCAGGAATGGTGCATGACCCTCGAGGTCATGAAGACGACGCCGGTAGTCGCCCCGCAAGCACAGCTCAACATTGGGGCCGATTTCAAGATTGCGCCTCCTCCGGGCGGGGAGATTTATGGGCACCTCGACGCGCGCGACCCGGTGACCGGCGCCAAGAAGTGGGAAGTCCGCTTCCCCGAACCGCCGCTCGCGAGCGTCCTGTCGACCGCTGGCAATCTCGTGTTCGTGCCTGACTCCCGCGGCATCCTTCATGCCTACGATGCCGAATCCGGGACCGAGCTGTGGAATCACTCTGACGGCACCGGCCATCAGGGCGGAATCATCAGCTACTCCGCAGGCGGCAAGCAGTACATCGCGGTGACCGCGGGCTTTGGCGGCATGGCGTCGGACGATTACGCGCCGACCTTCGGCGGCGTCTACAAGAGCATGCCTCGCGACGATGGCGCGCTGATCGTCTACAGCTTGAAATAGGTCGTTCGGATGACCTGTCGGGGAGCGGGGACACTCCCGCTCCCCACGCATTTCAGTGGCTGATGAGGCTTTGCGAAAACGGAGCGGTATCCCGTGAAATCGAATTTGGGGACAATGACGTTACTGCCGGCGGCACTGGCCGTCTTGCTGGCATGTCCCGTGCCGGTCCATGCGCAGTCCGCCACTCCTGCGCCGGACAAGGAGACGTTCGACGTCGGGCAGTTGTTTGCAACCACCTGTGGCTGGTGTCATTCCGATGGGGGGCGCGCGGCCGGCAAGGGGCCGCAGCTCATGAATAACTCCCACGACGATGATTATCTTCGCAGCCGCATCAAGAACGGTAAGCCAGGTGCGATGCCCGCATTCGGCGAAACCTTCAGCGACGCGCAGATCGACCAGATCATCACATACATCCGGCAACTCAAGCCGCGCGAGGGCTGAACCGCCGAAACCCGATCCATCCAAATGAGGACGCGGAATGAAGGCAATTGTCCCGCTCATCGTCGGTGCCGCCATCGGGTTATCGGGACCGGCGCAGGCGCGAACCCTGGACGCGATCCGCTCGAGCGGCGAGATCGGGCTATGCGCGCATCCCAACTCGCTTCCCTTTGCGCGCAAGGCCGGCGATCCGCCCGGCTTTCAGGTCGAGTTGGGACGGGCGCTGGCACGCGAACTCGGCGTGTCGCTGAGACTCGACTGGACCATCACGCAGTACCAAATGCGTAGCGCCGGCTGTGACATTGTTCTGGACGTCATTGCCGATCGCGAAGCGCAAGGCGAAACCCGCTTGAGGATCTCCAAGCCCTATTATCGGACGGGCGTCGCGCTTGCGGTACCGTCATCCAGCACGCTCACCTCGTTCAAGAGCCTCAACGAGGCTACCAAGGTGGGAGTGCAGGTCGGATCTGTCGCAGCCATGATCATCGGTCAGCGGCGCGTGCCCACATCGACCTTCGGCTTCGAGAGCGACAGCCTCGACGCCGTGTCGAACCATGAGATCGATGCCGCCGCGGTCACCCCCACAGCGGCGAGCTATTTCAATCTGATGCATCCGGACAAGCCCCTGCGGATTCTCGATCGCGACGAGAGCGTGGCCGATCTCAACTGGAATGTCGCCGTCGGCATGGTCCGCCCGGATGATGCGTTGCGCGAAGCCATCGACGGAGCGCTGGAACGGCTGCGGAACGAAGGCGCGATCGATCGGATATACGGTCGCTATGGGATCGTGCTGCAAGCGCCGAGGAGCTGAATTGCTCAAGAGAACGACGCCGTCCGGGCCGATCCGGCACGACGTCGCTGATATGCGAAATATCAGATTTGGCTTTGGCCTTAAGCCGCCGCCTTCTTCCGCGCCTGCTCGGCCTTGTACAACTCGAACTCTTCCGCAATCGCCTTCGCGATCGAGGGACGCTGGCGCAGGCGCTCGTAATAGGCCTTCACGTTCGGCCATTTCGCGAGCTCGATCGGTGGTGTCGCCATGGTCCAGTTGATGACCGTGACGAGATAGGCGTCGGCGACGCTGAAATGATCGAGCAGGAAGTCGCGGCCCTTCAGGTAATTGTCGAGATAGTCGAGCCGCGACAGGTTCTTCTCCAGCACGTAGGCCTTGGCCTCTTGCGGCGCCTTGCGGTCGAGCACGGGCACGAACAGGCCCTTGTGCAGCTCGGTGCCGATGAAACAGAGCCATTGATGCAGCCGCGTGCGATCGATGCCGGGTCCCGTGCCGATGCCGGATTGCGGAAAGCGGTCGGCGACATATTGCAGGATCGCCGCGTTCTCGGTCAGCACCACGCCCTCGTCGGTGCGCAGCGTGGGAACGAGGCCGATCGGATTCACGGCGCGAAAGTCGGAGTCGTCGTTCAGCACCTTCTTGGTCGGCGGATCGACTTCGAGATAGTTCGCCTCGGCGCCGGCTTCATACAGCGCGACGCGGGTCGCCATCGAACAGGCGAGGGGCGAGAAATAAAGGTCCATCTGTAGCCTCCTTGGGCAATTCCTTGGGATGTCGCTCAACCTGGCCAGATTGATTTTTGTACTGTCTTGCATAATATAAGTCGGGTCAAGGATTATTTTGCGAAATGGTACAAAAATCGAAAGAGCCGATGGCGGCACCCGGACAGCCCAAGCGCCGCGGCCGGCCGCGCGCCTATGAGCCCGACGTGGCGCTCGGGAAGGCGCTCGACCTGTTCCGCAAGCAGGGCTTTGCGGCGACCTCACTCGACGATCTCAGCCAAGCGACCGGGATGAACCGGCCGAGTCTCTATGGTGCCTTCGGCGACAAGCGCGAGCTCTACATCAAGAGCTATCAGCGCTACCGCGAGGACGCGCGCGCTTCGATGGTGGCGATCTTTCGCGAGGAGATGCCGCTGCGCCAGCGGCTGGAGCGCATCTTCGCCTCGGCACTGAACATCTATCTTTCCGGCGACACCGGCCCGCGCGGCTGCTTCACCGTGGTGACCGCAGCCTCGGAAGCCGTCGGCGATCCCGAGATTCGCGCCATGGTGCTCGACGGGCTCACCGAGCTCGACAAGGCCTTTGCCAATTGTTTCCGGAGGGCGAAGGAGAAGGGCGAGTTGCCCGAGACGGCGGATCCGGCCGCGCTGGCGCAGCTCGCCTCCGCCACCGTCCACTCGATCGCCATCCGCTCCCGCGCCCGCGTGCCGCGCAAGGAGCTGGAAGCGATCGTGGCGGGCGCGATCGACGTGATGGTGGGGGCTGGCGCCAAAACTTGAGCCGTCATCCCGGCCTGCGCCGGGACGACGCCCGACTATGCGGCGCGATCGGTTTTCTTTCAGCCAGGCCCTAATACCCCCGGCCGCGATCCACCACATTCTCCAGCACGCCGCCGGCCTCGAACCGTGCGATCTGCTCGGCGACGTAGGCGGAGATCGCCTCCGCATCGGTGTCGGCCGCATTGTGCGGGGTCAGCACCAGCTTCGGATGGGTCCAGAAGCGGCTGTCTTGCGGCAGCGGCTCCTGCACGAACACGTCGAGCGAGGCGGCGCCAAGCGTGCCGTCGTCGAGGCAGGCCAGAATGTCGGCCTCGTTCTGCAGGCCGCCGCGGCCGGCATTGATCAGCACGGGCGCTCCGAGCGGACTGTTGCGGTTGAGCTTGGCAAAGACGTCGCGGTTGAGGATGCCGTGGGTCTCCGGCGTCAGCGGCAACAGGCAGACGAGGATGTCGGTCGCGCGCAGGAATGCGTCGATCTGCGCGGTGCCGTGGAAGCACTCGACCCCCTCGACGGCCCGCGGATTGCGGCTCCAGCCTGCGACGCGAAAGCCGAGCCGCCGCAACACCACGGCGGCATCCGCGCCCAGCGTGCCCAATCCCATGATGCCGACTGTGATAGCGCTCGCCGGCCACTGATATTTCGGCTCCCAGCGCTTCTCGCGCTGTGATTGCCGCAAGTAGAGCTCCTGGCGATGATGCATCAGCACGTGCAGCACGGCATATTCTGTCATGCGATTGGTCAAATCGGGCACGGCGACGCGGACCAGCGGCACGTCGGGCAGGCTGCGATCGGCCATCACCGCATCGACGCCGGCACCCAGATTGAAGATTGCGCGCAGGTTCGGAAACGCGGCCAGCTCGCCCGGTGCAGGCTTCCACACCGCGGCATAGTGGACCTCGGACGGATCGAGCCCCGCGTCGGGCAGCAGCGCGACGCGGCGGCCGCCGCAGACCGCCTCGAACCGGGTCTTCCAGCGCGCCGGCAGCCAGTTCTGCGACCTGCTGTTGATCAGGACGGCCAGTGTGCCTTTGCTCATTCCAGGTGTCTCATCGGGTTCCGCTTTTGAAGGCCTTCCTTGGCACGAACCAGCGGATTTTTCTCGCAAATTATTTCCGCATCGCTGTCGGGGCAGGGCATATTGGCTCGTCTTCAGAACAAGACGAGGAAAGTGTCGACCATGCTCTATGCCATCCTTTGCTATCACGATGAGGACTTCGTCGGTTCCTGGAGCAAGGACCAGGACGAGGCCGTGATGAAAAAGCTCGCCGTGGTGCAGGAGAAGCTCACCAAACAGGGCCGGCTCGGGCCGGTGGCCCGACTGCTGCCGACGACTGCGGCCGCGACGCTGCGCAAGGAAGATCCGCCGCTGGTGCTCGACGGTCCCTATGCCGAAACCAAGGAGCAGTTGCTCGGTTTCTACATCGTGGACTGCAAGAATCTCGACGACGCGCTCGACGTCGCGCGCGAGCTTGGCGCGGCCAATCCCGGCGGCGCCTATGAGGTGCGCCCCGTGGGCGTGTTCAGGCCCGGAGGGAATCTGACGTGAGCGAGACCGATGCCGCCTGGATCGAGACCGCGCTGACCTCGGCGCGACCGCAGGCGGTGGGCGCGCTGCTCCGCTATTTCCGCGATCTCGACACCGCCGAGGAGGCGTTCCAGAACGCCTGCCTGCGTGCGCTGAAAACCTGGCCGCAGAACGGACCGCCGCGCGATCCCGCCGCCTGGCTGATCATGGTCGGCCGCAACGTCGCCATCGACGAGGTGCGGCGTACCCGCAAGCAGGAGCCGCTGCCGGAGGACGACCAGGCGATCTCCGATCTCGACGATGCCGAAGGCGAGCTCGCCGAGCGGCTCGACGGCTCGCACTACCGCGACGACATCCTGCGGCTGATGTTCATCTGCTGCCATCCGCAGCTACCGGCGACGCAGCAGATCGCGCTGGCCTTGCGCATCGTCTCCGGCCTCACCGTGAAGCAGATCGCGCGCGCTTTCCTGGTCTCGGAAACGGCGATGGAGCAGCGCATCACGCGCGCCAAGGCCAAGGTCGCAGAGGCCGGCGTGCCGTTCGAGGCGCCCGGCGCGGTCGAGCGCTCGGAACGGCTCGCCGGCGTCGCGGCGATGATCTACCTGATCTTCAACGAAGGCTATTCGGCGAGCGGCGATACCGCCGAGATCAGGAAGCCGCTGTGCGAGGAAGCGATCCGGCTGGCGCGGCTCTTGCTGCGACTATTCCAGAGCGAGCCGGAGATCATGGGGCTCACGGCGCTGATCTTGTTGCAGCATGCACGCAGTGCCGCGCGCTTTGCCGAAGACGGTTCGCTGATCCTGCTGGAAGACCAGGACCGCTCGCTGTGGAACGGCACCATGATCGCGGAAGGGCTGGCGCTGATCGACAAGGCGATGCGCCACCGCCGCAGCGGCCCCTACCAGATCCAGGCGGCGATCGCTGCGCTGCATGCGCGAGCTTCGACTCCGGAGGAGACCGACTGGGTGCAGATCGACCTGCTCTATGGCGCGCTCGAACTGGTGCAGCCCTCGCCGGTGGTGACGCTCAATCGCGCAGTTGCGGTCTCGAAGGTGCGCGGGCCGCAGGCTGCGCTCGACATGATCGAGCCGCTGGCGCCGAAGCTCGCCAACTATTTCCATTTCTACGGCGTGCGCGGCGCCTTCCTGATGCAGCTCGGCCGCAACGATGAGGCCCGCGTCGCCTTCGACCGCGCCATTGCGCTCGCCAACACCTCGGCGGAAGCCGCCCACATCCGCATGCATCTCGATCGCCTGATCAGGGACAGCCAGCCGACGGGGACCAGTGGGAGTTCCAAGCAAGGCGCGAAGGCGAATTAGAGCGGATCCCGTCCGCCCGTCATGCCCGGGCTTGTCCCGGGCATCCACGCCTTTTCCATCCGCGCCAAGAACGTGGATGGCCGGGACTAGCCCGGCCATGACGTGGGGCGGGCAGCGCAAAAAAAGATCCGTCCATCGTGTCGATCTCGCGCAGCGTCATTCGTCCTTAGCCCATACCCAAGGGAGTCATTCATGCTGAAAGCTGTTGCCATTTTCGCGGTCGTGATCGCGGTCGGCCTGGCCGCCGTCCTCGTCCTCGCGCTCACCAAGCCCGACATGTTCCGTGTCGAGCGCTCGCTCGCCGTGAAGGCGCCGGCCGAGGCGATCTATCCGCTGGTTGCCGATTTTCATCGCTGGACCGGCTGGTCGCCCTATGAAGGCCGCGATCCCGCGATGAAGCGCAGCTTCGGCGGAACTGCGGAAGGTAAGGGCGCGACCTATGCCTGGGACGGCAACAACAATGTCGGCGCCGGCCATATGGAAATCCTCGAGGCGAACGCGCCGTCAAAGCTTCGGATCAAGCTCGATTTCGAGCGGCCGTTCGAAGGTCACAACACCGCGGAGTTCACCTTTGTGCCGCAAGGTGATGTCACACTGGTCACATGGGCAATGTATGGTCCGGCACCGTTCCTGTCCAAGTTGATGCAGGTCTTCATCAACATGGACCGCATGATCGGCAAGGATTTCGAGACCGGCCTCGCCAGCCTGAAGAAGCTCACCGAGAAGTAACGCTTCACTGCCAAGGAGAGAAACGATGCTCAATCCCTATCTGTTCTATCAGGACACCTGCGAAGCGGCGTTCAACTTTTACGTCAAGGCGCTCGGCGGAAAGATCGAGGCGATGATGCGCGCCTCCGAGGCGCCGGCGGACATGCCCGCGGCGCCCGGCCGCGAGAAGACCATCATGCACGCGCGCATGTCGTTGCCCGACGGCAGCGTGTTGATGGCCTCCGACGCGCCGCCCGAGCATGCGCAGAAGCCGCAGGGCTTCTCGATCTCGCTGACCCTGGCAGATCCCGCGGAGGCCGAGCGCAAGTTCAATGCACTCGCCGACGGCGGCACGATCACCATGCCCTTCAGCAAGACGTTCTGGGCCAAGGGCTTTGGCATGTGCGTCGATCGCTTCGGCATCCCCTGGATGGTGAACTGCCCGGAAGGGATGTAAGCCCAAATGTGAGCGCGCGCCGATGACGCGCTGACAAGCACGCTCTCTCGCGCCAACGGCGCGAGAGAGCGCACAAGCAAGCCCTCACCGCGATAGGTTGACCGCGCGCTGCTTCAGCGGATCAATCCGGTGACGTCCTCCTGCGGCGCCCTTCAAGATTCGGATTGGAGTCGCTCTCTGCAGGTGCGCCTGGCGATGCCTTGCGACGGCGGTCCGGTTCGGGTCTTGGCCGAGTCCGTCCCGCGCGATTGGGCGACGCACCGAGGTCGGCGCGGTCGCGCATCCGGCGAGCGCGGCACGAAGGCCGAGCAGGATAAAGATATATCGGTCATGCCGAATGTGACTCTTGCTTTCGCCTCATTCTGCGTGAGCGCGCATCGCGGAATGAGGTGGACTGCATCGCACAACAATTGGCGCAATATTGGGCTGTAAACTGCCCGTCAAAATCGATAGCTTCGTCTCAAAGAATCACAAACTGGGGTGGACGTCACTTAAGAGGGGAGCGACCGATGGCGGCGGCGCTACAAATCAACTTTGCCCTGTGGGGGATGCTCATCTGCGCCAGCATGAAGCTGGCTCCGATGATCCAGATTCTCTTCTAGGAGAACAGCCAGTTCACGACGGCCAAGGCTCCCTCTGCGAGCACGTAGAGCCAGCCAACGGTTACGACTGCGCTCGTGATCAGGAACGCAGTGGTGACAGCCTGCTCCTTCCATGTCCGCAACTGTGAGGGCTGAGCTTGTTTACTGGGATGTCCGTCGGTGCTGATGCTGGTCATGACTATCTCCGAAGACATCCGTGTCGTGTGGTTTCAGGTATGCCAATCCAACTTGGCGTTAGTGTGACGCGGTTCACAGTTGTGACGCATTCTGCCGGCGCGGCGCGCTAAAACCTACGCAGAGGTTCCGACAAATAACGAGCGCGATCTGCAGCCGGTGGAGCGGTCGCCAAAACGCTATCGACAGCGCGGATAGATCGCCGCGAGCTCGCGCCCCTTCAACAGCAACAGTCGCGAGCTCAGTCCGCCGTGACGGCTGATCCAGTCGCGCACCGGGCCGGGATAGGCTTGCAGCACGGCTTCTGATGCTTCTGGCTCGGCATAGAAACGCCCGCGCTGATCCACCGAACGCGCCGCATGGAAGCCGAACACCGCGCGGCGGGTGACGCAGATGCGCTCGCCCGGCACGATGCTCAGCACCAGCGTGCAGGCTGACAGGCAGGGGCCGTCGATCACCACGCGGTCGCCGCTTTCGCGTACCTTCTCGAACAGATCGAGGAACGGGCCGACCTGTCCGCCGGGACTTTGCATGATGCGGACTTCTGCCGAGGCAGGCGCGGCGGCGAGCAGGGCTGCAGCGAGCATCGCAGTCCCGACAAAGCCAGCGTGTTGCATGAAGCCTCCACGAGCTCGATTCGTAGGGCGGGTTAGCGAAGCGTAACCCACCACTTTTGCATCCGCGGCGTCAGAACCGGTGGGTTACGCTGCGCTAACCCCCTACAAGTCTCATCCGTTGCGGCGCTGCCCGCGCAACGTCGGCAGACCGATGCCGGCCGCATCGAAGCCGCCATCAACGGCCAAAATTTGGCCGGTGATGTAACTCGCGCGGTCCGAGCAGAGGAAGAAGATCGCTTCGGCGAGTTCCTCCTCCAGGCCGTAACGGTTGAGCGGAATGGCATCGTGATAGTCGGCGCGGATCTCCGCCGTGTGCACCTGCTTGGCCATCGCGGTGTCGACGGGACCCGGCGCCACCGCATTGACGCGGATATTGAGGGAGGCGAGCTCGACGGCGAGCTGCTTCGTCAAATGCGCGAGCCCCGCCTTGCTGGTGCCGTAGGCCGAACGCAGCGTCGAGGCGCGCACCGCCGAGATCGAGGTGATGTTGACGATGGCGCCGCCGTTACCATCGCGCATCAAGGGCACCGCCGCCTTGGTGCAGAGGAAGGGGCCGGTGAGGTTGACCTCGAGCACGCGGCCCCAATCGGCATCCGACGTCTCCATCAAGGGCGAGAACACCGCAATCCCGGCATTGTTGACGAGCGCATCGAGGCGGCCAAAACCCTGCTCGATCGCCTTCATCGCCGCGCTGAGGCCGGCAGCGCTGGAGACGTCGCAGGTCAGCGCCAGTGTCGCATCGTACCTGCCGATCTCGGCCGCGGCGCGGCCGAGCAGCTCGCCCTCGATGTCGAGCAGCGCCACGCGCCAGCCCTCGGCCAGGAATTTCTTCGCGGTCGCAAGCCCGATGCCGCGCGCGGCTCCGGTGACGAGGGCGACTTTTTGTGGGGCTTGCGGCATTTGCTGATCTGTCCTGTGTTCGAAAGGTTGGTCGCGCGCGGGCGCTTGGCCCCTTCTACTTCGCTTTCATCCCGCGGAGAAAGGTTTCAGGGCATGCCGATCGGTCCCGGTGCGGCGCCGATCCTGAAGTCGCTGCCGGAGGGGCGCTATGCGAGTGCTCAGGATGATAGGGACAGACTTTCCGCTGCCGCGCCGATGGCCGGCCATGACCGCCGAAATAATTTTCGTTCCCCTGTCGGTTCGGTAGAACGGCGTTCGTCTTATTGGGGAGCGCGGGTCAGGCCGGCCTGTCGATGAATGGATTTCCGGGCCTGCGCCTTGCGGCGCATCCCGGAATGACCACGCAAAAGGATATCTCCATGCGATTCATGATGCTGATGATCCCTCTCGGCTACGAGACCGCACCGCCGGACGTGCAGCTCGATCCCGAACGCGTCGCCGCGATGATGCGCTACAACGAGGCGCTGAAGGACGCGGGCGTTCTGATCACGCTGGATGGCCTGCATCCACCGTCGATGGGTGCGCGCGTGTCGTTTGCGACCGGCGAGCCGATCGTGACCGACGGCCCGTTCACTGAGGCCAAGGAAGTCCTGGGCGGCTACTGGATGATCGAGGTCGCCTCGCGCGAGGAAGCGATCGCCTGGGCCAAGAAGTGTCCGGCTTCGCCGAACGAGGTTATCGAGATCCGCCAGGTCCAGGAGATGAGCGACTTCCCGCCGGACGTGCAGGAGGCCGCCGCTGGCTTTGACGACCCGCCGCGGCCGACGCCGCGGCTTCCGTCATCATCACCACCCAAGGGAGAAGCAACCGATGAGCACCGACACCTATCTCGCCGTTTTCCTCGGCAGCAAGAACAGCCCGAAATGGGCCGCATGGAATGCGATGTCAGAAGCCGAGCGCAAGGCGAAAGAGCAGGAAGGCATGGCGGCCTGGAAGGCTTGGGTCGAGAAGCACCAGGGCGCAATCCAGGCGATGGGCGGCCCGCTCGGCAAGACCAAGAAGGTCGATGGGACGGGCGTCGCCGACATCGCCAATGAGATGGGCGCTTTTACCGTGGTCCGTGCCGCGTCCCACGAAGCGGCGACGAAGATGTTCGAAAACCATCCGCACTTCGCGATCTTCCCGGGCGAGCGCGTCGAGATCATGCCGGTGCTGCCGATCCCGGGCGGCTAGCAATCGAAAGTCATTCCGGGGCGGCTCGACAGAGCCGAACCCGGAATCTCGAGATTCCACAATTCGCAATTGCGGATTGGGGTTCGTGCTCTGGGCCGCTTCGCGGGCCCATCGCGTCGGCTCGGAATGACCGTGCAAATACGGGGTTAATCACACCCCGTTCCCGCTAGTGACCTTCGCGCGCGGCTCATGTAAAAGCCGTTCACATGAGCTGGCGCAAGGAGCAGCGCCGCGCCGAGCGCGGCTATCACCACGGCAATCTGAAGGAAGCCTTGTTGCAGGCTGCGCTCGGGCTGATCGCCGAGAAGGGCGCGGCCGGCTTCACCTTCGCCGATGCGGCACGCATGGCCGGCGTCAGTGCGGCCGCCCCATACCGGCATTTTCGCGATCGCGACGAACTGTTGTCCTCGATCGCGCAGCGCGGCTTCGAGCAGTTCGAGGCGCGGCTGTCCGCGGCCTGGGACGACGGACGGCCCGATACGATCACCGCGTTCGAGCGCGTCGGCAAGGCCTATCTCGCCTTTGCGCGCGAGGAGCCGGCCTTCTATGCCGCGATGTTCGAATCAGGCCTTCCCACGGATGCCAATCCGGCGCTGATGGCCGCAGGCGAACGCGCGTTCGGCGTCATCCGTGCCGCCGCCGAGCGCCTCGCTGCACTGACGCCGCCCGGCGCGCCGCGCCCGCCGGCGATGATGATGGCGCTGCATATCTGGTCGATGTCGCATGGCGTTGCTTCGCTGTTCTCGCGCGGCGATGCCGCGCGGCGGAAGCTGCCGATGTCGCCCGATGAACTGCTCGAAGCCGAAGTGCTGATCTATCTGCGCGGTCTCGGCTTCCCGACCGACCGCCGTTCCGCGGCGAAAGGCGCCGAGCCGCCGCCCATTCCACCGGAGGCCCCCTCCGGTACACCCTCGGGTCCCTGGGGCAAGCCGAAATAAAGTTGCTCAAATAAATCGGCGTGCCTATCGGGCGGCCGGCTTGACAAAAACGCGGGATGGTCTAGCTATGTAAATGTTATTTACATTCACAACGGCGCTGGTGCCGTGATGGAGATGGGAAATGGCCTACACCGCTGATGTCAATCGATGGCGCGGCCCCTCGGAACAACCCTACGACCGCCCCCACATGCTCGACACGCCCTGGCATCCCGGCTGGATCGCCGTGACCATCCTGGGCTTCATCATCTGGTGGCCGATCGGCCTTGCCCTTCTCTTTTTCACACTCGGGAGCAGAAGAATGTCGTGCTGGAGCCACCAAGATCGCTGGCAGAACAAGATGGAGCGGATGCAGTACAAGATGGATCGCATGCGCGACCGCATGGAGCGCCGCGGCTTTGGCTTCGGCTTCGGCCCGCCGTCCTCCGGCAACCGCGCCTTCGACGAGTACCGCGCCGAAACGCTGCAGCGGCTCGAGGAGGAGCAGCGCGAGTTCAAGGATTTCCTGACCCGTCTGCGTCACGCCAAGGACAAGGAAGAGTTCGACCAGTTCATGGCGCAGCACCGGACCCGTCCGACGCCGCCACCGACGGATCAGCCGCCGCAGGGCTGATCCGACCTCTCAAAGCCTTCAGGCGCATGCCCCCAAAGTCCTGATGGCCCCAAGCCGCCCGCCTGCATGTCGCAGGCGGGCGGTTTGGTTTTCATGAGACGCTCGTTGCGTGCGTCCGAGCCGTCCCATTCAGGCGGCGTGCCGGTGGCTCTCGCCACCATGCTGCGGCGTGACCGGTTCTGAACTCGTCTGGCCCGGCGCGTCGACCACCGCGACGTGGTGACGGTACACCATCCCCCAGCCCTTCCATCCCGTGAACAGGAGGATGCCGACGACGATCAGGGACAGCACCACGCCCCACGGCTTGATCGCGGCTTCGGCGCCTTGCGCATAGCGGAGATAGAAGTTGATCAGCGCCAGCACGACCGCCGCAAGGTTGCCGACCATGTGGTACCAGGCATCGTTCAGGCTGCGGATCCGGGACTCGCTCAAGAAGTCCGTAAAGCCGGCTATGGCGGCGACCAGCGCCATGACAATGCCGGCGCCGACCAGCCACATCGCGGCGCGGGCCCAGAAACCGTCGCCGGTTGCAATAAAGACCAGATCGGCGATTGGCGCGCCGACCAGGAACGCCACAGGAAACGGGATGATCATCGGATGGATCGGGTGCTCGCCGATCGCAGCAGTCGTCTTCGGGTTGATGCTCATGGCAAAACCTCATCGAAAATGACTTTCCGGAACAATTTTCGGCCCGAGCGCTGGTTCCTCCGTTTCTGCCGCAAAGAGGCAGCCTGGCTGACCGGCGCGGCCGGTCGGCGGTGCAGCTAAAAGAGCGTGCCGAGGAACATCGCGGCATGCTCCGAGAGGCCGACGATCTTGCTGGTCGCCTGACGATAGAATTTGAAATTGAGCTCGGTCTCCGTGTGGCACCCCTCTCCCTGGCCCTCCCCCGCAAGGGCCCGCAGGGGTAGGGAACCGACCTCGCTCCGCGTCTGGCAGCGCCGCCCCACCTTCCTCGTCCAACCGCTTGCCCGGCCTCTCTTTCCCGCAGCCAAATTCGTCCGCGGTAACCCCGCATTAACCATCGCCGGGGTCTGGTAAAAGTCGGTAGGTCGCGCCCAAAGGCTTAGTCGAGGCCCTTAGTTTTGACATCTTGGCAGGGAAAGCAGACGGCCGGCTTTGGACGGGCCGCTGCAATCCAAAAAGACAAGGCTTTGCGCAGGCTTGTGAGCTGCGCGTGACCCGCGCGGCGTTGGGGAACCGGCAGCCATTTTGCTCCCGGAGGATATGGAACGATCGCCTTGAGAGGATACTGCTTATGAATCCGGCCGACGTGGCTCAGTCAGCCCTTCCGGTTGCCGCTTCCGCCGACGTGTCGCTGATCGCGCTGTTCTGGCAGGCTCACTGGATCGTGAAAGGGGTCATGCTGGGGCTTTTGTCTTGCTCGGTGTGGGTCTGGGCGATCGCCATCGACAAGATATTCCTCTACGCGCGCACCCGCCGCTCGATGGACCGCTTCGAGCAGGCGTTCTGGTCCGGCGAGTCGATCGAGGAGCTCTATCGTACGCTGTCGGCCAAGCCGACGCATTCAATGGCGGCCTGCTTCGTGGCGGCAATGCGCGAGTGGAAGCGCTCGTTCGAGAGCCATGCGCGTTCGGTCGCCGGCCTGCAGATGCGCATCGACAAGGTGATGAACGTCTCGATCGCGCGCGAGGTCGAGCGGCTGGAGCGCAGGCTGCTGGTGCTCGCCACCGTCGGCTCCGCCGGCCCCTTTGTCGGCCTGTTCGGCACGGTCTGGGGCATTATGTCGAGCTTCCAATCGATCGCGGCGTCGAAAAACACCTCGCTGGCGGTGGTGGCACCGGGCATCGCCGAGGCGCTGTTTGCGACCGCAATCGGCCTTATCGCCGCCATTCCTGCCACTATTTTCTACAATAAATTCACCTCCGAAGTGAACCGGCAGGCCCAGCGGCTCGAGGGTTTTGCGGATGAATTCTCGGCCATCCTGTCGCGTCAGATCGACGAGCGAGGCTAGTGGACGGTATAGTGTGGGCCAGAGCGTGAGCACCAGACGATGGGCATGAACGTTGCAAGTTCGTCCGGGGGCGGCGGCCGCCGCAGCCGGCGCAAGCCGGTCATGGCCGAAATCAACGTCACGCCGATGGTCGACGTGATGCTGGTGCTGCTCATCATCTTCATGGTGTCGGCGCCGCTGCTCACGGTCGGCGTGCCGCTCGACCTGCCGCAGACCCAGGCCAAGAGCCTCGAGCAGAACGACCAGAAGCCGATCCAGCTCTCGGTCGACATCAAGGGCAAGGTGTTCATCAATGACGCCGAGATCGACATCAACGAGCTGGTGCCGAAGTTGAAGGCGATCACGGATGCGCGCGGGGGCTTGGACGAGCGCATCTACATGCGGGCCGACAAGAAGGCGGACTACGGAACAGTGGCCAGGGTGATGGGCCTGTTGTCCGGTGCGGGCTTCAAGAAGCTGGCGCTCGTCACCGAGGCGGATCAGGGGTCGTAAGATCGTGAAGGTGAAGGTCGACAAGACACTCGTTGCGTCGATTGCCCTCCATGTCCTCGTGCTTGGGTGGGGGATGGTCACCTTTTCGTCGCGCTCGATGGAAGCGCCGCCGCCGGAATCGCTGCCGGTCGACATCATCTCCGCCGATCAACTGTCCAAGATCACGCAAGGCATCAAGACCGGCGACAAGAACAACCCGAAGCCGATGGTCGAGAAGGTCGCCGAGCCCAAGCCCGTCGAGGATGCCATCGGCAAGGTGACCGAAAAGAAAGAGATCATCACCTCGTCCGCGCCCGAGCCGCCGCCGAAGCCGGTGGAGAAGCCGGTCGAGAAGAAGCCCGATCCGCCGAAGCCCGTCGCCGAGAACAAGCCGAAGGAAGAGCAGAAGCCCGCTGAGAAGAAGCCCGATCAGGCCAAGGAAGATCCGATCGCCGAAGCGATCAAGAAGCAGGAGGCCAAGAAGCCAACGCCGAAGCAGGAGACCAAGCCCGCACAGGCGCAGCCGCAGCCTCCGAAGCCGAAGCAGGAGCGAACCTTCGACCAGACCAAGATCGCGGCGCTGCTCGACAAGCGCGATCCGACCCGGCAGTCGATCACAGGCGCGTCGCTGAACGCCTCGGCCTCGCTCGGTACGACGCGCGGCACGGCCGCGACGCTGTCGCAGTCCGAGCTCGACGCGATGCGCGCGCGGCTCGCGAGCCTGTGGAACGTGCAGCCCGGCATCGAGCATCCCGAAGAGCTGTTCGTGACCGTGCGCATTCACCTCGGACCGGATCGACGACTGACGCAGCCGCCGCAGGTGGTCTCGACCGGCTCCTCGCCGCGCTATCAGGCGGCGGCTGACGCTGCCGTTCGCGCCGTGTTGCAGGGCCAGCCCTACACAATGTTGCGCCAGGAAACCTACGATCAGTGGAAATACATGGATATCGATTTCGATCCGAAGACGATGTTCCGCAGCTAATGTCTGAGAGCCCGCAATGTCCGTGAAGTCTTTGCCGTTGTCGCCTTTGCCGATCGATCGCCGTCAGCTTCTCATCGGTGGCGCCGGTGCCGCCGCCGGGCTGCTGCTTCCCTCGCAGTTGGTCGCGCAGACCAAGCTGCAGATCACCGAAGGCAACGTCGCACCGATGCCGATCGCGATCACCAACTTCGTGGCGGGCTCTCCGTCCGATGGTGAGGTCGGCAACGGCGTCACCCAGGTCATCACCAACAATCTGAAGCGCTCGGGGCTGTTCAATCCGATCGACCAGGCCGCCTTCATCGAGCGCATCAGCAATATCGACGTCGCGCCCCAGTTCCAGAACTGGAAGACGATCAACGCGCAGGCCCTCGTCACCGGCCGCATGACGCGTCAGCCGGACGGCCGGCTCAAGGCTGAATTCCGCCTATGGGACGTGGCCTCGGGCCAGCAGCTCACCGGCCAGCAATATTTCACCTCTCCGGAATATTGGCGCCGCATCGCCCACATCATCTCCGACCAGATCTACGAGCGTCTCACCGGCGACAAGGGCTATTTCGACAGCCGCGTGGTGTTCGTGGACGAGACCGGCGCCAAGGAGCGGCGCGTCAAGCGGCTCGCGATCATGGACCAGGACGGCGCCAATGTGCGCTATCTGACCCGCGGCTCGGACCTCGTGCTGACGCCGCGCTTCTCGCCGAACTCGCAAGAGATCACCTACATGGAGTTCGGCCAGGGCGATCCGAGGGTCTATCTCTACAACATCGAGACCGGGCAGCGCGAAATCGTCGGCAACTTCCCCGGCATGACCTTTGCACCGCGCTTCTCGCCGGACGGCCAGCGCGTCATCATGAGCCTGCAACAGGGCGGCAACTCCAACCTGTTCGCGATGGATCTGCGTTCGCGCTCGACCACGCGGCTCACCGATACGCCCGCGATCGACACCTCGCCGTCCTATTCGCCCGACGGCACCCGCATCTGCTTCGAGTCCGACCGCGGCGGCAAGCCGCAGATCTACGTGATGTCGGCGAGCGGCGGACCGGCGCAGCGCATCTCATTCTCGAAAGACGACACCAACGGCAGCTATTCGACGCCGGTGTGGTCGCCGCGCGGCGACTACATCGCGTTTACCAAGCAGGGCGGTGGCCAGTTCGCGATCGGCATCATGAAGCCCGACGGCTCCGGCGAGCGCATCCTCACCTCCGGCTATCACAATGAGGGCCCGACCTTCGCGCCGAACGGCCGAGTCGTGATGTTCTTCCGCGATCCCGGCGGCAACTCCGGCCCGTCGCTGTTCACGGTCGACATTTCCGGCCGCAACGAGCTGAAGGTGCCGACGCCGGGCTTCGCGTCCGATCCGGCGTGGTCGCCGCTGTTGTCTTCGACCTCAGGCTAGCGGTCTGGGCTCCGTCTTGGCGCGCGATTCCGAATGCGCGCCTTTTTCGCAAAGATTTGCGAGATGTTTGCCCGCATCAATCTTTCGTTTAGGCTGTGCTCGGTAAAATTTTCCCAGTTGCTTGATCTGATTGATGTATTTCAATCGCCTGAGGTTCAGAAACACTCGACTTTAACGATGTTCCCTCAGAAAGACTTCACTCCGGCTCAGTAAAACTGCGCTCCAAACAGGACGCGCGTACAGGGCCAGATGCAGCTTGCAGATCAGAGCGGAGAGCCGGACCAGCGGCAGCCCTCGCCGACCATCTCGGCAGCGCTGATCGATTCGTTGTACGAGGCTCCTGGCACGGTGCTGACCGGCATCGTCTTCTCTGCCTTCGCTGCAACCTTGACCGCGCTGAAGACGGGACAGACCTTGATCTGGGGATTCGTCCCTCTCCTCATCCTGGCGGGAGCTGTGCGGGCATTCGATCTACATCGATACCAAGCCCGCGAATCGAACGTTACCGCCGAACAGGCCGCGTACTGGCAGAGGCGCTATCAGGTCGGGGCGCTGATCCAGGCTGCTGCAATCGGCCTGTGGTGCTCCACCACGCTGTTGAGCAGCAGCGACGCCGTCGCCCACATGATCGCTGTTTCCGTGACCACCGGAATCGTCGCGGGCGGCGCGGGCAGGGCCTACGGACGGCAAACGATATTTCGTCTGCAAGCCCTGCTGATATTCGGTCCAGCAGTGGTGGCGTTGGCGCTGCACGGCACACCTTACTACATTGCAATGTCGGTCATATCCGCCGCCTTTCTTCTAGCGGTGGTGCAGCTATCGGCCAATCTGCACAGGATATTCCTGCGAGCGGTGGTGGCGCGCGAGCGCGAGGCGGCGCTTGCCAGCCAGTTCGACACGGCATTGAACAACATGCCGCACGGTCTGTGCATGTTCCGCGCCGACGGGCAGCTCGCGGTGATGAATCATCGGTTCGGTGAAATGACCGATCTGTCCGGCGACCTCGCGCAGAGCGGCGCCGGCGTGGCCGACATCATCACGGCGTGTGTGAACTCTGCCTCGATCTCGGCGGAAAGCGGCAACCTGATCCTCAACGAGATCTCTGATGCGCGGATGAAAGAGATCGTCACCAACGATCCCGATCTCGCGCGGGGGCGGACGCTGTCATGGACGCTCCAGCCGATGGCGGATGGCGGCACGGTCGTGCTGCTCGAGGACATCACCGAGCGCAAGAACGCGGAGGCGAGGATCAGCCATCTCGCCCGCTATGACGAACTCACGGCGCTGCCCAACCGGGTCAGCTTTCGCGACGAGATCGAGCGGCTCCTGGCCATTGCGCACAATGCCGAGTGCCTCTCCGCGCTGCTCTTCGTCGACCTCGACCAGTTCAAGCAGGTCAACGACACGCTCGGCCATCCCTGCGGCGATCAGCTCCTCTGCGCGGTCGCCAACCGTCTGCGCGAGATGCTGCGGCCCGAGGATTTCGTCGCCCGCTTCGGCGGCGACGAATTCGTCGTTTTCCAGCAGAACATCCACTCGGCCGAAGATGCCGCGGCGCTCGCCCGCCGCATCGTCGAGCGGCTGAGCGAGCGCTACCGCATCGACAATCACCTGGTCGAGATCGGCGCCAGCGTCGGCATCGCACTGACCTCGCCGGAAGGCGATGTCAGCGCCGACACATTGCTCAAGAACGCCGACATGGCGCTCTATCGCGCCAAGGCCGACGGCCGCGGCACCTTCTGCTTCTTCCGCGACGAGATGGCGGCGACCGTCGAAGCCCGCCGCATCCTCGAGCTCGACCTGCGCAAGGCGCTCGCCAACGAGGAGTTCGAGCTGTTCTACCAGCCGCTGGTCAATCTGAAGACCGGCAGGATCACCACCTGCGAGGCGCTGCTGCGCTGGAATCATCCGGTGCGAGGCACGGTTTCGCCGGTCGACATCATTCCCGTCGCCGAGGACATGGGCCTGATCGTCGATCTTGGCCGCTGGATCCTGCGCCGGGCCTGCATGGAATGCATGAAGTGGCCCGAAAGCGTCAGCGTCGCGGTCAACTTCTCGCCGCAGCAATTCCACCAGCGCGACGTGCTGAGTGAAATCCGCTACGCGCTCGAGGTCTCGGGCCTGCCGGCCCATCGCCTGGAGATCGAGATCACCGAATCCTCGCTGTTGCGCAATACGCAGCTCACCCACGACATCCTGTCACAGCTACATGCGCTCGGCGTGCGCATTTCGCTCGACGATTTCGGCACCGGCTATTCCAGCCTCAGCTACCTGCACAACTTCCCGATGCAGAAAGTGAAGATCGATCGCTCCTTCCTCGAGGGCATCGACACCGACCGCCCGCTGACGCTGCTGCGCGGCGTGGCGCGACTGTCCGCCGACCTCGGCATGTCGGTCGTGGTCGAGGGCATCGAGACCAACGAGCAACTCGCGCTGATCAACGCCGATGGTACGGTGAGCGAAGGGCAGGGCTATCTGTTCAGCCGACCGATCCCGGCGGTGCGGATCCGCCAATTGCTCAACGCCTCGCACGGTCGCCGTGTTGCCGAGGATCAGATCGCCCTGGTCTCATCGCGATCCATCGCCTGATCTTTCTCCGATAGGACTGGAGCGTCATCAGAGCTCTCGCCTGCGCTCTCTCCGCGATTCTACGGAGCCGCAAAGGTTAACCCTAACACTTCGAAGCCTTTGCAATTCTATTAAGGAACTATTAATGTTCCCGCACTCGCGGAAGTTGCCTGGAGTTGTAGGGGTAAGAGATGAAGTCCGGAGCCGAACCGCATACGGCGCTCCTTCCGCGGGGAGCCGCACTGTTTGACCGCATCGACTACCGGCTCATCGAGACGCCGGAGGACAGAGATCGCCTCTACTTGATGCGCTACCGGGCCTATCTGCGGGCTGGACTGATCTTGCCGGCAGAATCGCAGCGCGTGACCGACCGCTTCGACGATGCGCCCAATGTCTGGAATTTCGGGGTCTATGTTGACGACGAACTCTGCAGCGCCGTCCGCATTCACGTTCTGACGTCCGAATGGCGGATGTCCTACACGACCGAGGTGTTCGGCGATGTCCTGCATCCTCGCCTCGATCGCGGCGAGCTTTTCGTCGATCCGTGCCGGTTTGTTGCCGATCCCGAAATGCAGCAGCGCTTCCCAGAACTGCCTTATCTGACTGTGCGGCTGCCTTTCGTGGCATGCGAACATTTCAACGCCGACGTCGGACTTTCGATGGTGCGTGTCGATCACCAGGCCTTCTATCGCCGCGTCTTCCTGTCGGAGACCCTGACCGAACCGCGTGGGTTTCCGGGCTGGCCTACGAAGAAGGCGGTCTTGATGGCATCGGATTTCCCGAGGACGCGCGAAAGGATTTTGACGCGCTTTCCCATCATGCGCTCCAGCGCCTTCGAACGACGCATGCTGTTCGAGCGCTCCAGCTCGCGCCAGGCTGCGCCCCGGCCCGTGCTGCTGGCCACCTCTCGGAACCCGGACGCAGCAGCGTCATGGGTCGGTTCCGCCCGCTAGGCACGGCACCGGGGTTCCCCGGCCTGTTGCTTAAGGGCCAGACTCCCGGCAAAACCGACGCTTCTGCCGGCCGAGACGCCTTGCCTTCACCCTCGCGCCACATTTACAACTCATTAACCATCGCGGTTGCTTTTCGCCGATTGGGGGCATTTGACCGGCTTTAGCAACGTCCCATCAAGGTTGACGGAACGTTCGCTTAACCAACCCCCTGTAGACCGGACAGCAGTGGACTAAACGCGAGCGTGGAGGCTCCGGAATGAAACATCCTATGCGTATCCTCCAGGGATTGAAGCTGGCTGCAGTGCTTGCGGTCGCGCTGTCGATGGGCGCCTGCGCCAACAAGAACCTTGCTTCGGATGCGATGGCCAACGCCGCGACGCCCGGCAGCCAGCAGGATTTCGTCGTGAACGTGGGCGATCGCGTGTTCTTCGAAAGCGACCAGACCGATCTGACCCCGCAGGCGATCGTGACGCTGGAGAAGCAGGCGCAGTGGCTGCAGACCTATCCGCGCTACACCTTCACCATCGAAGGTCATGCCGACGAGCGCGGCACCCGCGAGTATAACATCGCGCTCGGCGCCCGCCGCGCCCAGTCGGTGCGCTCGTTCCTGGCCTCTCGCGGCATCGATCCGAACCGCATGCGCACCATCTCCTACGGCAAGGAGCGGCCGGTCGCGGTCTGTAACGACATCTCGTGCTGGTCGCAGAACCGCCGCGCCGTCACCGTGCTGAACGCGAGCTCCTGACGGTCAGTCACGCGCTGTTCAGCTTCCGACATGGATTATGCCGGCGCCCCCTCGGGCGCCGGTTTCGTTTCACGGGGCGCATAGAAACCCCTTGGTAGCAGTCACAGTTTTGGCGTACTCCCTCTCTCAATGTGTGGCGCGGCGAGTGATCCGCCGCGCGCCACGTCGCTTTCGTCGTCAGGGCAAGATGTCATCCAGATTTCAGGTCATTACCGGCACCGTGGCGATCGCCGCGCTGCTCTCTTTGTGCTCGCCCGTCCTCGCGCAGTCGGAGGATGCCGACCCCGAGATGCGGATCGAGCGGCTGGAAAACCAGCTTCGCCAGCTCACCGGCCAGAACGAGGAACTGCAATATCGCAACCGCCAGCTCGAAGAGCGCATCCGGCAGCTCGAGGGCGGTGCGCAAGGCGCGCCCGGACATGCGCCGGCCCAGCCCAGCGTGGCGGCCGTGCCGCCCGCTCAGTCCGCGCCGGTCTATCGCCAGCAGCAGGCTGCCCAGCCCGCTTATGAGCCGCAGGGCGCGGCGCCCGCTCCGATCGTTCAGGAGGCGCCGCCCCCGGGAGCACCCGGCGTCCGCCGCCGCGGCGATGCATTTGACCCGAACCAGAACCCGAATGCCCCGGGCGCGCCGCGCGCGCTCGGCGGCGGCCAGCAGCCGATGGCGACGGCTCCAGTCGGCGCGCCCGGCGGCCGCGGCGCGGGCGAGCCTCTCGACCTCGCCAACACCGGCGGCCGCTACCCGCAGCAGGGCTATTCGGCCCCGGCGCAGCAGGGCTATCCGGCACCGGCCGGCGGCGGCCTCACCACGCAGCCGCCCTCACAGTCGCCGCGCGACGAGTTCGACCTCGGCATAGGCTACATGCAGCGCAAGGACTACGCGCTCGCCGAGCAGACCATGAAGAATTTTGCGCAGAAATATCCGAGCGACCCACTGCTCGGGGATGCCCAGTATTGGCTTGGCGAGAGCTATTTCCAGCGTCAGCAATATCGCGACGCGGCGGAATCTTTCCTCGCCGTCACCACCAAATACGAAAAGTCCGGCAAAGCCCCGGATGCGCTGTTGCGGCTCGGTCAGTCGCTTGCCGCGCTGAAGGAGAAGGAGGCCGCCTGCGCCGCCTTCGGCGAGGTCGGTCGCAAATATCCGCGCGCCTCCGCCGGCGTCAAAGCCGCCGTCGACCGCGAACAGAAGCGGGTGAAGTGCTGACGTGCGGCGTTGAAGCGCTGACAAGGCGGATGGTGCTGCGCTAGACAGTCTCTGGCCATCCGCCGACGATTGCTGGGCAGCGTCATGTCAGACGACGACAATTTGCCGATCTCGGCCCGTGCGGCGAAGCTGCTCTTCGCCGATCTGAAGAACGCGCCCGCGCTCGTGCTCGCGGTTTCGGGCGGGCCGGATTCGGTCGCGCTGATGTGGCTTGCGGCGCGCTGGCAACGCAGCCTCGCGCACGGCCCGCGCCTCGTCGCCGTCACTGTCGATCACGGTTTGCGGCCGGAGGCGGCGCGCGAGGCGCGCGAGGTCAAGCGGCTGGCGACGGCGCTTGCATTGACGCACCGGACCATGCGCTGGACCGGCCCGAAACCGAAGACGGGTCTGCCCGCCGCCGCGCGCGAAGCTCGCTATCGCCTGCTTGCGCGGGCCGCGCGTGCGGCCGGCGCAAGCCATGTGCTGACTGCGCACACCCGCGATGATCAGGCGGAGACGCTTCTCATGCGCCTGTTGCGCGGGAGCGGAATCGCCGGACTGTCTGCGATGGGGCGCGTCACCGAGCGCGACGGAATCATCCTGGCGCGCCCGCTGCTCGACGTTCCGAAGTCGCGGCTCGTCGCGACACTGAAGCGGGCCAAGATTAGTTTCGCGGACGATCCCACCAATCGCGACACCACCTTCACACGTCCGCGGCTGCGCGCACTTCTCCCGCAGCTCGCGGCCGAAGGCGGCGATGCCCGAGGTCTGGCGCGGCTCGCAGCGCGGCTGGCCCGGGCCAATGCTGCAGTGGAGGTGTTGACCGATGGTGCCGAGCGTTTCCTCAAGTTACGGGATCGCGGCGTTGCGCCGCATGACCCGGCCGCGCAAAGCTTCGAGGCGTCAGCCTTCGCCGCGCTGCCGGAGGAGGTCCGGCTGCGGCTCTTGCTGCGCGCCATCAACGCGCTCGGGCATGAGGGGCCGGCGGAACTCGGCAAGGTCGAAACCCTCATGGCCGCGCTTGATCAATCGATCGCGGGGGCTGCCCATGCACGCGCCAACGGCCGACCGCTCCTGAAGCAGACGCTTGCGGGAGCCCTGATCAGCCTTGCCGGGGGACGAATCCACATCGTGCCGGCACCCGCCCGGCGCCCAAAGAACGCATCAACGGGCGGATCATGACACCGGTCGATCGAGCCACCATCGTCAGCGCACCTTAACCAGGCAGGAAAAACCCCCGATCTGGTGCCATTATTTCAGCAGGAATCGGGCTAAGATGGGATAAATAGTCCCATCTCGTTCCCTTGGCAGCGACCGGGGCGGCACCTAAATTGTATGCATCTAACCGAGAGGATTCCTTGGGGATTTCCTCGTATTGCCCAAAGTAGCTGGGCCAAGTAACTCCCGAAGGATCAGGGCCGCGATCCGCGCGACCACGAAGGAAGATCGATGAACGCCAATCTGCGCAATTTCGCCCTCTGGGTCATCATTGTTTTGCTGCTGTTGGCGTTGTTCACGCTCTTCCAGAATCCGGGCCAGCGCGCGGCCTCACAGGACATCGCCTTCTCGCAGCTCCTGACCGAAGTCGACCGGGGCAATGTGCGCGACGTCGTGATCCAGGGCCCCGAGATTCACGGCACCTTCACCAACGGCTCGAGCTTCCAGACCTATGCGCCGAACGATCCGACGCTGGTCAAGCGCCTCTATGACAGCAAGGTCCAGATCACGGCGAAGCCGCCGGGCGACAACGTGCCGTGGTTCGTCTCGCTGCTGGTCTCCTGGCTGCCGTTCATCGCCCTGATCGGCGTGTGGATCTTCCTGTCGCGGCAGATGCAGGGCGGCGCCGGCAAGGCGATGGGCTTTGGCAAGTCGCGCGCCAAGATGCTCACCGAGGCGCATGGCCGCGTCACCTTCGAGGACGTCGCCGGCGTCGACGAGGCCAAGCAGGACCTGCAGGAGATCGTCGAATTCCTGCGTGACCCCGGCAAATTCCAGCGGCTCGGCGGCCGGATTCCGCGCGGCGTCCTGCTGGTCGGCCCTCCCGGCACCGGCAAGACGCTGATCGCGCGCGCGGTCGCGGGTGAAGCCAACGTGCCGTTCTTCACCATTTCAGGCTCCGACTTCGTCGAGATGTTCGTCGGCGTCGGCGCATCCCGCGTCCGTGACATGTTCGAGCAGGCGAAGAAGAACGCGCCCTGCATCATCTTCATCGACGAAATCGACGCCGTCGGTCGTCACCGCGGCGCCGGTCTCGGCGGCGGCAATGACGAGCGCGAGCAGACGCTGAACCAGTTGCTGGTCGAGATGGACGGCTTCGAGGCGAACGAAGGCGTGATCCTGATCGCCGCGACCAACCGCCCTGACGTGCTCGATCCCGCGCTGCTGCGTCCGGGCCGCTTCGACCGCCAGGTCGTGGTGCCCAATCCGGACGTCGTCGGCCGCGAGCAGATCCTGAAGGTTCATGTGCGCAAGGTGCCGCTCGCGCCCGATATCAACCTCAAGACCATCGCGCGCGGCACGCCCGGCTTCTCCGGCGCCGACCTGATGAACCTCGTCAACGAGGCGGCGCTGACCGCCGCCCGCCGCAACAAGCGGATGGTGACGCAGGCCGAGTTCGAAGAGGCCAAGGACAAGGTGATGATGGGCGCCGAGCGCAAGTCGCTCGTCATGACCGAGGAAGAGAAGCTGCTCACGGCCTATCACGAAGGCGGCCACGCCATCGTCGGCCTGAACGTGCCGGCGACCGATCCGATCCACAAGGCGACCATCATTCCGCGCGGCCGCGCGCTCGGCATGGTCATGCAGCTACCCGAGCGCGACAAGCTCTCGATGTCGCTGGAGCAGATGACCTCGCGCCTCGCTATCATGATGGGCGGCCGTGTCGCCGAAGAGCTGATCTTCGGCCGCGAGAAGGTGACCTCGGGTGCAGCCTCCGACATCGAGCAGGCGACGCGCCTTGCCCGCATGATGGTGACGCGCTGGGGCCTGTCGGAAGAGCTCGGCACGGTCTCCTATGGCGAGAACCAGGACGAGGTCTTCCTGGGCATGTCGGTGTCGCGGACGCAGAACGCTTCTGAAGCCACCGTCCAGAAGATCGACTCCGAAATCAAGCGCCTGGTCGAGGAAGGCTACAAGGAAGCCACCCGCATCCTCACCGAGAAGCATGCCGACCTCGAGACGCTCGCCAAGGGCTTGCTCGAGTTCGAGACGCTGACCGGCGAGGAGATCGTCGACCTCCTCAAGGGCAAGAAGCCGAATCGTGAGTCCGTGCTCGAGCCGACCACGCCGCGCGCTTCCGCCGTGCCGCCGGCCGGCAAGTCGCGCCCGCGGCCCGATCCGGATCCCGGCCTGGAGCCGCAGCCGCAGGCGTAACCGCGAACGGCCAGAGCAAATGGAAAAACGCGGCGGCAACGCCGCGTTTTTTGTTGTCTCGCGGTGCGTCCTGTCGGCTTGCGGCGCGCGGAATTGGCAATGGCGCCCGAGCGGCCGTCATGGCATGCTTCTCTCCAATAAGGTGCGGCCCGACCGCGCCAGACAAAGGGGAGGGGAAGCCGATGCGCTTTGCGACGGCATGGGGCGCGCTTGGCGCCGTTTCGTTCCTGACATTTTCATTTCCGACATGGACGACCCCGTCGATCGCCGCCGAAATGCGCGGCGTCACCCCAACCGAAATCAGGATAGGCCAGACCATGCCCTATAGCGGGCCGGTCTCGGCGTTCGGTGCGCTCGGCAAGGGCGAGGTCGGCTATTTCAAGATGCTGAACGAGAAGGGCGGCATCAACGGCCGCAAGGTCAATCTCATCTCGCTGGACGACAGCTACGCGCCGCCGAAATCGGTCGAGCAGACGCGCAAGCTGGTGGAGAGCGATGAGGTCGCCTTGATCTTCTCCTCGATCGGCACCGCCCACAACACGGCGATCGCGAAGTATCTCCAGGCCAAGAACGTGCCGCAGCTCTTCATCGGCTCCGGGGCCTCGAAATTCGCCGACGTCAGCCAATATCCGCAGGCGACGATGGGCGTGCAGGCGCCGTTCCGCTACGAGGCGCGCCTCTATGCGCGCTATGCGCTGGCCAAGAATCCCAACGCGAAATTCGCGGTGATCTCGCAGAACGACGACTACGGCCGCGACTATCTCGCCGGTCTCAAGGACGTGCTCGGCGAGAAATACGACGCCATCGTCACCAGCGCCACTTACGAGATCCAGGACCCGACCATCGATTCCCAGATCGTGAAGCTGAAGGCGTCAGGCGCGGACGTGTTCGTGATCGCGGCGACGCCAAAATTCGCAGCGCAAGCGATCCGCAAATCCTTCGAGATCGGCTGGCGGCCGATGACGTTCCTGTCCAATGTCGCGGTATGGGTCTCAACCGTCATGGAGCCTGCGGGACTGGAAGCCGGCACCGGCATTCTATCGACCGCCTATGTGAAGGATCCCGACGATCCCGCCTGGAAGGACGATCCGGGCGTCAAAGGTTGGCGCGAATTCATGACCAGGTACGTGCCGGAGGCCGACCAGCACGACACCAACTATGTCAACTCCTACAACAGCGCGATGGCGCTCGAGGCGGTGTTGAAAGCCTGCGGCGACGATCTGTCGACCGAGAACATCCTGAAGCAGGCGTTCGCGATCCATGACCTCGAACTGCCGATGCTCCTGCCCGGCATCAAGGTCAACACCAGTCCGACCGATCACGTCCCCGTCGACCAGATGCAGTTCATGCGCTTCAACGGCAGGAGCTGGGAGCGCTTCGGCGAATTGCAGACCGGGAATTGATGGCCAATGCGGGATCGGCTTTGGTTGAATCAGTGTACGCCCGGAACTCGGATCGCCTTACTCTCTCATTGGGACGTTGAACTAGACAGCCTGAACTCAGTTCGACGCGCTCGGGCGTGTACTCATAAGTCCGATCGGCCCGCGAACGCATGTCACGTCCGCTGCGGCCCCAGGAGCGAAGCAGGTCAACTCGCCCTCGCGTGTCCAGGGCCATAAGCGGACATCAGCGAACTTCCCGAAAACGGACGCATTGTCGATTGCGGGGGACGTGAATCTGGCTTTGCCAAAGGGACATAGCGCCCCGGCAGTTGGTGTCACGGTTGCGCGCAGACGCATTCAATCTTGCCGGAAGGAGGATAGCGAGATGACAGAACGAATTTCGTTGGAGGGAAAGGTCGCGGTTGTGACTGGCGCAGGTCGCGGGCTTGGGCGGGCATACGTCGAACTTCTCGCCGAGCGCGGCGCCCGGGTGGTTGTGAATGACCTGGGGACCGACGTATCGGGGTTCGGGAAGGATTCCACGATCGCGGAACAGGTGGCCGATTTCATTCGATCCCGTGGAGGCGAGGCAATCGCGAATGACAGCAACGTTTCCACCCCTGAAGGTGGCAGTGACCTGATCGCGACGACCATCGAGCATTTCGGGAGAATAGACCTCCTCGTGAACAACGCTGGTATCTGCAGAAGCCAGCTATTCGAGGCCGCCACCCTTGACGATTTCGATCACTATTGGCGGGTGCACCTCGGCGGGCCGGTTAACACGGTGAAGGCTGCCTGGCCGTATATGGCCGCACAGCGCCACGGGAAGATCATCTTCACGACGTCAGTCAGCGGCCTGTTTGGGTTACGTGGCCAAGCCACCTACGCTGCGGCCAAGTGCGCAGTAGTTGGATTGATGCGCATTCTTGCAATTGAAGGTGCTGAGCATGGGATTCTCGTGAACACCATTTCGCCAGCCGGGTACACGAGGATGCACCCAGCAGCGGTTGCGGATCCCGCTTGGCTGAAGCAGAGCGAAGCCACAATGCCGGTTGCGGCTGTTGCGCCAGCGATCGTCTGGCTCGCGAGCGATAGTTGTTCGGAGACGAACAGGATCTACAACGTGGAAGCTGGAGTAATCCAACGTATCGCTATCGTCATGGGACCTGGCTTCTACGATCCACATCTGACACCCGAGAGCATCGCCGAGAACTACGCAAAGGTCGAATCGATCGAGGGCTTCTTCGAGCCGGGTCCATTCGAGCCCGGTCAGATGCCCGCAACAGCGAAGTCTTGAGGAACGAGGTTACGCCATGGCGACGTTCGACTGTGGCAGACAGCGTTACTCTATGAACTTCTGCGCAAGTCATCAGCGGCCGCGCCGCGGCGGAGCTACACTGGCCGCCGAAAAGCAGACCTGCTGAAGGTCAGCTAATGGTCATTCTCGACTGAGCCAGCCAGTCCTGCCCGCCGTCCGATGTCCGTTTTGACCTGAAAACGACCTAGTTGTGTACGCACGAGAAATGACTGCAGTGCCAAGAGCGGGCGTCAAACAATTGTGCGGTCATCGAACAGTCGATAGCATGCCCCTTCAGCTACATTAGGCGACAGCGGACCATGGACATTGGGAACCGGGAGGACAAGGCCATGCAAGACACACCATCGCTGTCCGCCCTCTCACGTCGCAGCCTCCTGACCGGCCTTTTGGCCGCGCCGGCGCTCGCCGCCACAGTCCAGCCAGGCACCGCGCAAGCCAACGGGGCCCACTGGTCCCCGCAACAAGCGCAAGCCGCCCTGAAGGATAAGGGCACTAAGCTGGTGCTACTCGGCACCGCCGCTGGTCCAGTGCCGGGCCGCTCGCGAGAAATGACTTCACACGTGATGCTGAGCAACGGCGCGGCCTATGAGCTCGATTGCGGGATGGGTGTTACCAACCAGTTTGCCCGCACTGGGATTCCCTTTCACGCGCTGAAATCGATCTTCATCACGCACCATCACCCCGATCATAACATTGAATACGGTCCGCTGCTGATCGTCGGCTGGATACAGGGATTGCCGCTCGACGTGCGCGCTTTTGGTCCGCCACCGCTGAAGCAAATGACCGAGGATTTCATGCGCGCCTATAAGCAAACCGTCGATTTTTGGGCTGAGGATTTTCGGATGAAGCCGCTGACGTCAGTCAACGTCCAGGAGGTCTCCGCCGCTGGTCCGGTAACGCAGGATGACAACGTCAAGGTGTCGGCCATCCTTGTAGAGCACCCGCCAGTGAAGCCAGCGCTGGGCTATCGCTTCGACTTCAAGGACCGCTCGATTGCATTTTCCGGCGACACAGCACCACTCGAAGCCGTGGCGAAAATGGCGAAAGGCGCCGACGTACTGGTTCACGAAATTATGTACGTGCCAGCCGTCGAGACAGCCATAAGGGCACGGATTGCTCAGGGTTGGCCGGTGACGTTCGACGCATTCATGGCGCATATGAAGGCGGACCACACACCCTCCGAAGATGTCGGCCGCATTGCCCAGGACGCAGGTGTCAAAACACTCGTGCTATCGCACCTTACTCCGGCCAGCGACAGCATCGACGATGAGACCTGGCGTGCCCCAGTGGCGAAGTACTTCAAGGGCGAGATCATTGTCGGCAAGGACCTGATGGTGGTGTAACGCGGTGAAGGCGGCATGTCGCCTTCGGGGCCATGAGCTGCCGTGAGCAGTCGCAGCATAAGCCGCCGCAAGTCTCTCTCACTTGACGCCAGTCACCATCGAGTCTGGGCCGCCCAGCGGTTCGACGCGTATCTCTGTAAAGCCTGCCTCCTTGAACCAATCCACGCACTCTGCGCCTGTGAAGTCAAAGCCCTCGCGGGTCTCAATCAGCATGTTCAGGCTCATCAGTAATCCAAAGGCATTGCGCCGACGGTCATCGTCGATGATCGGATCGTAGACGATCAGCGCACCACCGAACGGCAGGGCATCGTAGGCTTTGCGGATCAGCGTCCGTTTTTTCTCGAGGCTCCAGTCGTGCAGGATATGCCCCATGATCAGCACATCCGCAGCGGGCATCGCCTCTGCGAAGAAGTCACCGGCGTGGAACGAAAGCCGAGCCGAGAGACCGTGCTGCGCCGCGTAGGCGTCGAAATGCGGCCTCACCACCGGCAGATCGAAGCCTATGCCAGAGAGATGGGGATGTGCCCGAGCAAGCTCGACTGCAAGGCCGCCCTCTGCGGTGCCGATGTCGGCGAAGCTCTTGTAGTCAGCCCAAGGAAATTTCTCTGCAATGGCGTGCGCGGCGCCGAGGCTCAATCCCGTCATCGCCTTGAGGAAGTCTGAGAGGATCGCTGGGTTGCGGTATATCTCATCGAACAGGTCGCGGCCCTGCTTCGCCTCGTTCTGCGGTTCCCCGGTACGCAACGCATCGGTCAACGCACTCCAGAATGGATAGAGCCGCGCGTTCGCCATTTCGAGGATTCCGCCGACATAGGTTGGTTTGCGTCGATCGAGAAATTGCGCGCCGGCCGGCGTGTTGGAGTAGAGGCCATCGTTACGTTCGAGCTGTCCGAGCGACACCAGCGCATCGAGGAAATCGCGTACGCTGCGTGGATGAAGCTTCAGCCGGGTTGTCAAGGCGTCCGCGCTGAGCGGCCCGTCGGCGAGCAAAGTGAACAGCCCGAGTTCGACTGCGCTCAGCAGCGTCTTTGAACCCCAAAAGGCGAAGCCGAGCTGCATGATAGCGTCCGGCGTTACAGATACCGTCGCGTTGTAGTCCTTCGACTGGATTTGCTGGTTCATGGTGGGGTCTCCCGATGAGGTATGGAGCGCAGCCAGATTAGTTTCGGAGCGGGAGATTGGCCTTGAAGCCGCATTGATTTTTCATGCTCTTTCCATTGATATGCTCACAGCGGCCCGGAGCCGCCTGCCGGAGAGCGATAGCGTGCGCCTCCACTTCGAGAAGTGTGTGTTGGATACCGACCGGCGCGAGCTTCGGCACGGCGAAAGCTCTGTGCCGGTGCAGCCGCAGGTATTCGACCTCCTGGTCTATCTGATCGAGAACCGTCACCGAGTCGTCACCAAGGACGATCTACTGGAGGCCGTCTGGAACGGCCGCCTCGTCTCTGAATCGACGTTGATCAGCCGCATCAATGCAGCGCGCCGTGCTATCGGCGACGACGGCGACCAACAACGACTGATCCGCACCGTCGCGCGAAAGGGGGTTCGGTTCGTTGGCGAGGTGGAGAAGGGCCCTGCTGTCACCGATTCCTTGCCTGTTGAGAGGTCGTCCGACCCCTCAGCCACAACAATGGCACTCCCGGATCGGCCGTCGATAGCGGTCCTACCGTTCACCAACATGTCGGACGACGCCGAACAGGACTTCTTCATCGACGGGATCACGGAGGACCTCATCACGGCGCTCAGCCGCATCCGGCAATTTTTCGTGATCGCGCGCAATGCGACGCTCCGTTACAAGCGCGAGCTCCCTGACGTACGCGAGATCGCGGCGACGCTCGGCGTACGCTATGTCGTCGAAGGCAGTGTCCGCAGGGATGCCGGACGCGTCCGGATTTCTGCCCAACTCCTCGACTGTAGTACCGGCAATCACGTCTGGGCCGAGCGGTTCGACCGCAAGCTCGACGATATCTTTGCTATCCAAGACGAGATAGCTCGGGAAATCGCCGGACAGATCGAGCCGGAACTGGGCCGCGCCGAATACGACCGGACCAAGGCCACGCCGCCGGAAAACCTCGGCGCTTGGGAGCTGTTCCATCGCGGTATGGCGTTGATCGCGCAACGCACGCGGGACGGCAATGCCGAGGCGCGCCGGCTGCTCGAACGTTCGCTCGCGCTCCACCCCAGTTTCGCGCCCGCACACGCCGCAATCGCGTGGAGTCAGGCGGAGGATCTTTTCTTCTGCTACGCGATACATGACCCGAAAGACATTCTCAACCGTGCCCGCCGCGCCGTCTTGCTCGACGACCGGGACGCTCTATCGCATCTGGCGTTGGCCTGGGGCCTGACTTTCAGTCGCCAACCAGAATCCGCGATCGATGCGGCGAAGCGAGCGATCGCACTCAATCCGAGCTTTGCGCACGCCTATGCGATCCTTGGCCGGCTCCTGATCCAATCTGGCCGCTGCGACGAAGGTATTCGACAGGCCGAACGGGCGCTCCGGTTGAGTCCATTCGCGCCGAGCGCACGTCAGTACCTCAACGTCCTCGCCGTCGGTTATCTCTATCTAGGCAATGATGCTAAAGCGGTTGAACTCGCCCGTGAATCCATCCACTCATTCGACACGTGGGCGCCGCACATGATCATCACGTCGGCACTCGGCCATCTCGGCGACCACACAGGCGCGGAGCAGGAGAGTCGCGAGACGCGAAGACACCGGCCAGATTTTTCAATCGCGCAGGTGCGGCGGGATTACATCGTTTTCGACGCAGCTTGTCTCGATCGGTTGCTGGCCGGGCTTCGCAAAGCGGGCGTTGCAGAAATGTCGAAAGTGGCCTTACCGTTCACCCAAAGCTAGACAACTGTTATTCTCGCGGCGAGAGTTCAGCTCGTCGGCTGTGGGGCGCTAACGGACCTCCTGCCATGACCTGAACCAGATCCGGTCTACTCCCGAAAAACCGACATGGGCAGCGCGCAGTCTCGGTACGTTTGGGAGGCATCGCCGACGTTAACCCTGTCGGCAAATGATCCGTGCGTGGGTAGCTAGCCGCCGACAAGTTGCCTCATTGGAGCGGAGAATTTTAAGCGGCACTAACTCAGGTTAGAGGCGCATCATGCTGAGAATGGTGTTGTTGGGCCTGCTTATCCCGTTGTGTGTAGGCGTGCTGTCGGCAATGGAGTTCAGAACTCCACAGCGCAGCGCAGTCGCGATCGTCCAGCCCCTTGCTGAGCCAGACGCCGGCATTTCCGATTCACATGGCGTATTGGCAAAGGCTGATCGCCTTGAAGTCGTCGCTGTGAGCAGCGAGAGGCCAGCACAGCTTGCTTCGGTCGACCAACGCATTGCTCCGCCGGAAGACGCCAGTATCGGTTCTTCGGAGCCTCCGAGCCCGATCGCCCGTCATCGGCACAATCCGAAGAAGGTCACTACCGCTGCAGGCCCCAAGTCGAAGCCGAAGGCAACCGTTGTCAAGCGAACCGCGATTGTCCAGCCTTCAAAGGCCGCCAGCGATAGCGAACCCTGTCGGCTCAAGGCGTTTGGTGGCTTACGTAAGGCTTTGAATTCAACCGGCTGCGAAATCTGAGGGCTTCGAAGTCGAACAATCTGTGTTCGTGGCCCGCTGAGCGGCGGAAGCGGAAGTCTGGGGCTACTGATAAGTACTTGGTCGCTTCGTCTTTGATAGCAGATATGCCGGGCTTTCGCTGCACGTCGGCTCAGGGCCAACCGGCGACACAGCCGGAGTGCCTTGGTCGAGTCTGCTTCACGCTTTTGAAGCGGGCATCTCATTTTACGTGTGCGTACCCCGGAGCTACGTCCTCACTTCGACGACGTCGCGGTCGCGGCTTCCCCGTTGTCGCGCACATGGATCACGGCGATGTCGTCCGCATAGAGCCGCTTCCAGCCCTTGATGTGATCCAGCACCTGGGCCGCCGGCGCGTCCGCGACCAACAGCGTGGCGTCGATCTTGTACTCGTCGAGCAGCCGGGTCAGGTTGTCGAGCTTCTTGACCTCCACCGCCTTGAAGAAGTCCATCACGAAACGCTCGCCATAGAGCTCGGCGCGCCCGTCGACGAACACCGGGATGTCGCGCGAGATCAAATAGCCGCCGAACTGATAGGCGTTGAAGATGCGCTGCGCCTTGCGCTGCTCCAGCAGGTCGACCGCGGCGACCGGCGTCTGCCTCATGGTGAAGTTGAAGCGATGATGCGACATGTAGATCGAGGTCGAGGTCCAGGCTGCGCCCACGATCATCAGCGCGCCTGTTACGGTCACGTAGCGGGCCGGCCGGGTCTCACCAATCAGTGAATCCGGCCGGGACCGCGGCGACTGCTCACCGAGCGGCTTGGCCAGCACCAGTGGCACCAGGAAGGCAAAGGCCTCGATGTTCCTGACATGGGTCAGCGCCATCCAGGTCAGCAGCAGGATCAATAGAATGCGCGGCAGGGAGAGCGTGAGCCCACAGAACAGACCGAGCCCGATGAGGCCCAGTACGGCGCCTTCGAACGTGCCGAACGAAGCGAAGTTCGGCGGCATCCATTCCGAGATGATCGACAGCAGCTCGCCGAGATCGAGGATATTCGTCGCGCCGAGCAGCGTGCGCCAGCCATAGGGCGTGACGCAAGCCGCGGCCAGCGCGGCGACGCCGAACAGGAACCACCGCAGCAACAGCCGCACCTGCTTGCCGGAATCGAGCGTCCAGATCGCCTCCAGCGCCATCGGGCCGATCAGCGCGAGGCCCAGCACGAAGCCGCCATGCAGGTTGGACCACAGCGACATCAGCGGCAGCCAATACCAGGATGGTGTGCCCTTGCGATCGGCCGCCGTCATCAGCATGCCGGCCCAGGCGATCATGACGGGCAGTGCCAGGATGTGTGGCCGCGCCAGAATGTGATGCAGCGACAGCACGACCGCCAGCATCGCGAACAGTACCGCGCGCGGGATCTCGAGATGCGCATCGAGCAGATACACGAAGATCGCAGCCGACAATGCCACCGCAAGCGTGGTGATGATCACGGGGCCGGCCCATTCCCAGTGCGCGTAGGACAGCGCGAAAAGCACCTGCGACAGCCACGATGTCGAGATCCAGGGCGCGCCAGGGCGCGTGAAGGAATAGAAATCGGTATAGGGCAGCGCCTGATGATCGAGGATCCATTGCCCGATCTTGATCTGCCAGAACGAGTCGGAATCCTGGAGCAGCGTGTTGCCGACGTAGAGGAAGAAGAGGTAGGCGCCGGCGCCGACGCTCAGCGGCAGCAGCGCTCGCGCGCGGCTCTGCACCGCGATGCTGTTGGTGAAGGAGAGGGACATGCCGCCTCGTCGTCCTGCGTGTTCTTGTCCGGTTGGCCGGGCGCAAGGCATTGGACCATGGCGGTCATAACTTCGGGTAAATCGGCGCACCCCGCTCGCGTCGTCGACGATTTAACCGATCGTTTTCAATTTCGATTTACCATCGGCGAATACACGCAAACCGCCCTGTGTTTACGCGGTCGAATTAACTGCGGCGCAATTCTTTGCATTTACAGTCGGTTCCATGGTCGGACGGCGCTGGGAAGCCGAGAGACCAGACTAGTTGTAGCCTTGTGTACTCTTTGGAGCAGTCTATGAAGAACCTCGTTGCGCGCTTCGTGAAGGATGAATCCGGCGCCACCGCCATTGAATACGGCCTGATCGCTGCCGGCATCGCGCTGGCGATCATCACCGTCGTCAATCAGCTTGGCACCACGTTGAACACCAAGTTCGGCGCGATCTCGTCCAGCCTCAAGTAAGGCCAGACGAACTGGAAATCGAAAGAGCCTCGTCCTGGACGGGGCTCTTTTCTTTTGGTCGACGCGTTCGATATGCCGCGGCCGCCGGCAATGGGCCGACCTATGGCCGCACTATTCCGCGAGGCTGGGCCGCCAGACCGGCGATGCAGCAGACGGTGCGGAAGCCTGCGGTGAGCGGCCGAACCGTTCGAGATAGAGTTTCGCGGCTAGAATCGACGCTGCGGCGAGCGCAATGCCGCCGAAGACGTCGATCATGTAGTGCGCGCCGATCACCGGCGTGGCGGCGATCATCAGCAGGTTGAGCGCGGCTGCAATGCCGCCGATGCCGCGCACCGGCCACAGCGCCCACATGTAGAGCACGGCCGATGCGGCGTGAAAGCTCGGGAACGAGACAATACCGGAGAGCTTGAACAGTTCGAGCTCGCGCAGGCTTCCGTCGCGCAAGGCCAGCATGTCGTGCAACTGACCGGCATAGATCGCCGTGTTGACGTCAGGGAAGTGGGCGGCCGCCAATTGCAGTCCGTAATAGGTGCCGATCGCCGGCACGACGGCCGAGATCGCGATGGTGATCGCGAGCGCAAGATTCATGGCGAGCACGAACAGTTGCAGGCGCACATAGCGCGCGGTCAGCGCCAGCACGACGGGAATGCCGAGCAGCGGCCATTTGATCAGTCCGTAGCAGCGCGACAGGCCGTCGGCGAGCCAGGGATGATCGTTGACATAGCGTGCGATCGGTTCGGGATCCATGCCAAGCGCGCGATCGATCGCAAGCAGCGCATGGTCCTGCAGCGGCCAGCCCATCTTGGCCGCGACGTAGCTGAGCGGTCCCACGATGGCGCAGGTGAGGATCACTTGCCCGATCGTGCCGATCGAAAACACCAGCTTCGGATCGGCGAGCTCGCCCTTCGTCATGCGATGACGATAGGCGACCGCAAGCAGCACGGCCGCGATCGCCAATGTCACGCCGAAGGCGATCGGCTCGAGCCGAAGTCCGGTGAAGGCCAGGCCGAGCGCGAGCAGGCTGCCCATGGCTGCGATGGGAAGCCAGTTCACGTGGAAGAGCTGCCAGGCGGTCCGGGCGTCCGTATCGACCATGCTGCACCAGATTTGACGCCGTACAGTCGCGAACGCGCTTTAAGATGACGGTAAGAATCGTGGTTAGCCCTTCGCCAAGAGATCCGCTGCATTTTCGTCGTACAGGCCGTCTTGCGTGGATTGCGGGGGCACGCATTTGGTTCTTGTCATTCGCTCTGAATAGTTGTTCAGTTCTTGGGGGCGATTTGCAGCGAAAATCGGTGACGAAGCGTTCGGGCGCAGGGCGTGCGGCCGGCGTGGGTGGGACAGGAAGCGCGCCATGGTTTATCGGCGGACGCATCAAGTGGTTAAGCGCCTAGCGGCCCGGCGCAGCGCCATTCTCGCGGCGGCGCGCGAGGCGGCGGCGGAAGGCGGGATGGCGGCGGTGCAGATCGCGCCGGTCGCGGTCCGGGCCAGTGTCGCGGCCGGCACCGTCTATCGCTACTTCCCCTCCAAGGCCGACCTGATCTCCGAATTGATCGCCGAGGTCTCCCGCGACGAGCTCGCCGCGATCCGCCGGGCAGCCGACGCCGCGCCGGGCCCGTCGTCGGCGCTGGCGGCGGCCGTCACCACGGTTGCCGTCCATACCCTGTCCCAGCGCCGGCTGGCCTGGGGCATCCTGGCCGAGCCGGTCGACGTCGATGTCAGCGCCTCCCGGCTAGCCAGCCGGCGCGAGATCGCGGGCGAGATCGCCGCCCGGATCGAAGCCGCCGTGCGCGCCGGTCATCTGCCGGCGCAGGACACCGCGCTTGCCGCGACCGCGCTGCTCGGCGCGCTGCATGAGGCCCTGGTCGGGCCGCTCGCCCCCGACAATCTCGAAGATCCCGCAAAGCTGCGCGACGCGGTGCAGACCGTCACGCTGCTCGCGCTGCGCGCGGTCGGCGTGATGGACGCCCGCGCCCGCGGCCTCGTGGTGCAGCAGACGCTGCTGCCGACCACGAAGGCGCTGGTGGGGGCTTGACCAAGGCCAACGCGTGATCGAAGCGGGATGAGACCTCGTTGCGCTTAAGTCATTGTTTAGGCGCTACTTTTCGAAAAGCGGCAGCACGCTCAAGGCCTCACGCCAGCAGCCATCGGCTACTTTGCATGGGGTTGTTTTCGATATTTTTGCTGGGCTCAGGCCAGCGTCGCCGGAGATGCGCCGCAATCTCCAGATTCCGGGTTCGCCCGCGCATTCCGCGCGCGCCCCGGAATCATAGGAGCCTCACATATTCGCCTCGCCCTCGGGGCCAACCGAGGCGATGCGCACCATGTTGGTGGTGCCGGGGATGCCGAGCGGCACGCCGGCGACGATGATCACGCGCTGACCGGCGCGGACGAATCCATCCCGAAACGCGATCTGGCCGGCGCGGCTCACCATGTCGTCCTGGTCGCGCGCATCCTCAGCGACCACGCAATGCACGCCCCAGACAACCGCCAGCCGGCGTCCGGCCGTGATGTTCGGCGTGATTGCCACGATCGGCGGCTTCGGCCGTTCGCGCGCAACGCGCACGGCGGTCGAGCCTGAGCTGGTCCAGCAGATCAGCGCCGGCAGGTCGAGCGTCTCGGCGATCTGCCGTGCAGCATCTGCAATGGCATCGCCTGCGGTCGCCTCGGGCGACGGGCGCTGCGCCGCGACCACCGAAAGATAGGTCGGGTCGCGCTCGACCTCCTCGCCGATGCGGTTCATGGTCGAGACGGCCTCGACCGGGAATTTGCCGGCGGCCGATTCCGCCGACAGCATGATGGCGTCGGCGCCTTCATAGACGGCGGTGGCGACGTCCGAGACTTCGGCGCGGGTCGGCACCGGCGCCTGGATCATCGATTCCAGCATCTGGGTTGCGATCACCACCGGCTTGCCGGCGCGGCGCGCCATGCGCGTCATCTGCTTCTGCAGGCTCGGCACACGCTCCAGCGGCAGCTCGACGCCGAGGTCTCCGCGCGCCACCATCAGCGCGTCGGAGGCCTCGATGATGTCGGCGAGGCGGTCGATGGCCTGCGGCTTCTCGATCTTGGCCATCACGGCGGCGCGGCCGCGGATCATCTTCTTGGCCTCGATCACGTCATCGGCGCGCTGCACGAAGGACAGCGCGATCCAGTCGACGCCGGTGACGAGCGCCGCCTCGAGATCGGCACGGTCCTTCGGCGTCATCGCCGAGACCGCCAGGTCCGTATCGGGCAGGCTGACGCCCTTGCGGTCGGACATCTTGCCGCCGACCACGACACGCGTCACCGCATGCTCTTTGGAGGTTTCCTCCGCGATCAGCCGCACCTTGCCGTCATCGAGCAGGAGCGCATGCCCCGGCCGCAATGCGGCGAGGATCTCCGGATGGGGGAGATGGACGCGCGTGGAATCGCCTGGCGCCTTGTCGGAATCCAGCGTGAAGGTCTGGCCGTTCTGGAGCTGGACCGAGCCGTCGGCGAAGGCGCCGAGCCTGAGCTTCGGGCCCTGGAGGTCGACCAGGATGCCGATCGGCCGGCCGTAGCTGCTCTCGACGTTACGGATGGTCGCCACCAGCTCCCGCATCTTGTCGTGCGGGGTGTGGCTCATGTTGATGCGGAAAAGGTCGGCGCCGGCCTCGAACAGCCGGCGGATCATCGCGAGGTCTGAAGAGGCGGGTCCGAGGGTCGCGAGAATCTTGATACGGCGAAGACGCCTCATGGCTTATTCCCAGGCGGGGGAGGGGCACCTGGCGGAAGACCAGGCGAGCCCGGGGGCGTAGCACCCGGCGGGCTATTGGGCAAACCCGGAACGCCGCCGCCCGGGCCAACTGGTCCGGGCAGACCCGGCACCCGCTGCTGCGAGGGCTGCTCGTTGGCGTCGGTGAGCTGCACCGTCCAGGCCCGCTGCTCGCCGGTGTCGACCTCGAAGAAGCCGGTCCGATCGTAGCCGCGCGCCAGACAATCCTCCGTGCCGCGGATGGTGAATTCCTTGTCGCGCGAGCACATGAAGGCCTGCCCGGACCACTCGCCGCCGCGGTCGTAGTCGATCGCATAGATGTAGTAGTAGCGGGCGACCAGCGTTCCCCGCAGTAGCGTCTCGCAGGAGCGGGACGAGATGTTCCACCAGCCCTCGGTGGTCCAGCCATCGGCGTCCTTGTAGCCGAGTGCGATACCGACCCGGCTTGCGGTGTTGTTGCACAGGCGGAAATCGGCCGATGCCGGGCTGCTCCAGAGGCACAGCAGGGCAACCGCCAGCACCGGGACCAACCGGGCGAGCAGGCGGAGGGGTGAACGGGGAGATTCGGCGATCATTGTCGCGGAAGCTATATCAGATGGTTGACGATTTCGCGTAGAGGGGGCGGAGCTACTGTACTGAACCTCCTCGGCGGCCCGTTTGCGCCGCGATATGGCAAAATCTGTGACAGGACCCCACCTGATCCCGTAAGGATGAGCCAACCACCGGGTCAGAGCCAAGGGATCCAGCTATGGCAATCGACGACAAAACCAGAACGGAGCTCGAGGCCGCCGCCTTCCGGCGCCTGGTCGAGCATCTGCGGACGCGGACCGACGTCCAGAACATCGATCTGATGAATCTGGCGGGCTTCTGCCGCAATTGCCTCTCCAACTGGCTCAAGGATGCGGCCGACGCGCAAGGGGTGGCCCTCAGCAAGGACGAGAGCCGCGAGGCCATCTACGGCATGCCGTACGAGACCTGGAAGTCGAAGTACCAGGGCACGGCCACGCCGGAGCAGCTTGAGGCGATGAAGAAAGTCCATCCCGGGCACTGAGCCCGTGGCCTGAGTCGCGCACAGCACAACAGCTTTCTTTATCCTCCCGCAGGAAGGTGTGGGCGCGCTGTGGACGATTGTGTTGTTGCCTTGAACGCAACGGCCGCCAACCCTAAGGGTCAAGCAGCACGCGCGGTGACGATGCCGGCGTCACCTCGTTTTGCCAGTTCCATTGGGAGTACAAGATGGCCACCTCCGCCGCCGTCCGCGACGACGAGCCCGCGACGAAATTTGCAAAAGACCAGCTCAAATCCATCATCGAGCGCATCGAGCGTCTGGAGGAAGAGAAGAAGGCGATCTCCGACGACATCCGTGACGTCTACGCCGAGAGCAAGGGCAACGGCTTCGACGTGAAGGCACTGCGCACCATCGTGCGCCTGCGCAAGCAGGACCCGAACGAGCGCGCCGAGGCCGAGACGATCCTCGAGACCTACATGCAGGCGCTGGGGATGCTCTGAGGCGTCCGGCCTCCGCCATTGCAAGCAACGTGTAGCCCGGATGGAGCGAAGCGAAATCCGGGCCACCAAACTGAAATTGTGAAAACAGCGAAAGTCGGACGGGCCTTAGCGCAGTGCGGCCGTGCGCATGACGAACGACGTCATCTCGAACTTCGCCGTCGCGCTTCCCGAAAAGCTGTCGCAGGACATGCCCTGCATTGGATCGTCGGTGAAGCCCATCGCGATCACGGCTTGCGGCTTGACGAAGTAGGCGCGCATAGCAGCCATATCGATCTCGCCCATCAGCGTCACCGACATTGCGCGGCTCGCGCTTGGCGACAGCATCACGATCTTGAGCCACAGGCTCTCGCCCTTGGCGGCGGAGAGGCGGGCTGAGGTCGCGATCGCGCCCTGGGACCCCTTGGCCACAACCGTGTTGATTTCAGTGGCCTGGGCGAGGTTGCGGGAGACCGGACGGCCTGGGCGCGGGATCGGTGCCGAGGCGGCGACGACCTTGGCGTGGTCAACCTGGGAGGCGTCGCCCGGCGCATAGGCCAGAGCCTCATAGGCGGATGAGGAGACGCTCGCGGTCGGCTGCGGATCGGTGGCGGCGGCGAGCGCCTGGCGCGCCTTCAGCGCGGCGACCTGGGCTGGCGTCGCCTGCTGCGGCGTTGCCGGCGTATCCCAGAAGCCGCGGGCATTGATGATGTCGGCCGGCGTCTCCGGCTTGTCGGTCGGCTTGGCGTCAGCCGGCTTGTCGGCGACGGGTGCGGGCTTCGGCTTGGCCGGCGCAACGATCTGCGCATCGGCCGAGGCGAGCTGGAGCGTTGCAGCAGCTTGCGGTTTGGCGCGCGGCGTCGGCACTGGATCGGCCGGCTTCGCGGCGGCGACCACGGTCGGGGCCGTCGGCTTCGCGCTCGCGGCGTGGGCGCCTTCGTCATCCTCTTCGCTGCTGGGAGCCGACTTGCTCCTGAACAGGGCAGCGAAGAAGTTCAACTTGCCGCCGGTCGCGGCGTCGTCGCCATTGCCGCGCCGCTCGATGTCCGCCTTGGCAAGCTCATAGCCCTTCAGCGGCGTGCCGTCGGCGGGCACATGGACCGTGCGGCCGTCCGGGAAGACGCGCGCGAGCTGATCATGCGTCATGCGCGGCCAATGCCGGATGCTGCCGGTGTCGAGATGCACGAAGGGCGAGCCGGAGGTCGGATAGAAGCCGACGCCGCCGCGCTGCAGGCGCAGGCCGGCAAAGCGGATCTGCTCCAGCGGCACGCCCGGAATGTAGAAGTCCATTGCATGTCCCAGCATGTGCTGGCTGAAGCGCGCGACGCCCGAAGAGCGGCGGCGGAGCATGGCGTTGGTGGCGGGGGAGCGGTAGGAGGAGATGATCTGGATCGGCTGTTTGGCGTCGACGTCGCGATAGACTTCCCAGAGGATGTCGAAGAGGTGACGGTCCATGACCGTCTCGTCCTGGGTGCGCCAGTCGCGCAGGAAGTGATTGAGCTGCTTCAGCGCAGCCTCGTCATAGCGCCCGTCGCGCTTGAAGGTGACGGTGAGATCTTCACCGGAATGGGTGTGGTGGAAGGAGAGCGTGCGGGTCTCGTTCAGCGCCGCCGCGTCATGAACCGATCCGGCGGCGGCAAGCAGCAGCAGCGCGGCGAGGCCGATCCTGGATCCGGCCTTCACTCCCGCATGGGACAACGACACCGCAGAAATTTTGCGTGCGAAACCAGCCAGCACGTATGAGCCCACCCAGTCGACGAGCGTTCAAATGGACTCTCCCGCCAACCCCGCTAGCGCGCGAAAGAGGATGAACGCTTTCTTAAAGCGAGAAGGTTAATTCGAGGTGTACCTTCCCGCCCCCAAACCAAGTCTGAATACAAACCTAAGCGGTTGACTGTGGCGAAAAAACGCCGGCTGACCGGCCTCGGGTGAGAGAATGGTTAACGTTAAGCGATCCCGACCAGGGGACGGGATCGCCGATTCTGTTGCAAAATTCGAAGGAATAAGCGGCTGAGAATGGCCTCAGCGGGTAAACACCCGCTGCGACCTGCGGCCGACCGGAGCCGGCGGCGGGGTCGGCGCCCCGAACAGGCGCTCGAAGAACGAGGGGCCGGACGAGGAGAAGCCGCCAAAGCCGCCGCCATTGTTGGCGATCGCCACGCCGGACGGCAGCGTCGTCGCCGGGCGCGAATAGCTCGGCTGAGAATGTGCGACGACGCTCTCGAGGTCCTTGCCGCGGCTGTTCTTCAGGATGTTGATCATGGTCGCATCGCGGCCATAGACGTCCCTGCGGAATTGCAGCTTGCCGGCGTCATCCACGAACGCAGTCTGGTAGGTGATGTTGACCGGGATCGGCGTCGGGAATTTCAGATCGATCTCGCTCGAGCCGTACATGCTGCGGATGCGCTCGGGCGTGTAGTGCTCGTTCGGCATCGTGATGTTGAGCAGCACGGAGGCGTACTGATCCGGATTCTGCACGCGCATGCAGCCGTGGCTGAAGGCGCGCTCCTCCTTGGCGAACAGGTACTTGTCCGGCGTGTCGTGCTGATAGACCAGGAATTTGTTCGGGAAGTTGAAGCGGACGCGGCCGAGTGCGTTGGCTTCACCGGGCGGCTGCGAGATATGCACGGAGCCGTCGCGGTTCTGCTCGAGGCGCAGGCCCATGCGCTGGAGCACGGTCGGGTCCTGCTGAAGCGCCGGCAGGTATTCGTTGTAGACGATCGACGGCGGCACGTTCCAGGTCGGGTTGACCGTGATGTACTTCATCGTCTCGCTGAGCAGCGGGGTCGCATGCTGGCCCGGCTTGCCGGTGACGACGCGGGTGGTCCAGACCTGCTGGCCGCGCTGCATCACCTTCAGAGTGTAGTCGGGGATGTTGAGGATGACATAGGCGTCGCCGAGCGACGGGACGCCAAGGTCGCGCGGCAACCAGCGCCAGCGCTCCATGTTCACCAGCACCGTGTCGATCTGCCTGTCGCGCTTCGGGCTGTTCAGCGCCTTGACAGTCCTGTCGTCGAGGATGCCGGTGGCCTTGAGCTCGGCGCCGTCCTGGAATTTGCGCACGGCTTCGGCAACCGTCGCGTCGTAGCGCGCATCGTTGGCGTTCTCGGTAATGCCGAGCTTGGCGCGGAGCTGCGGCACCCGCGGATCTTCCACCACGACCTCGGCCTGCTTCTTGCCGCGGGCCGGGGTGTATTTCAGCGCGGGGCCGTCGCCGATCTCGATCATCGGGCCTTCGCCCTGGCCGCGGAGCTGCGCGAGCTTCGCCTTCAACTCCTTGTAGAGCTTCTGCGGCGGGTTGTAGCTGTCGAGCGCGGCGGACGCGTCGGCCGCGGTCGTGACCTTGGTCAGTACCTCGTTCGGGTCGACCGGGTGCTCGGGATAGAGGATATCGGCGCTGACCTGCGACCAGTGCATCCGGCCGCTCTGCGCCTGACGCGCATAGTCGAGCATGCTGGCGGTGAGCTTCAGCTCGGCTTCGGCGAGCGCATCGGGCGTCGTGGCGGCGGCGAAATCCGGCACAGGGTAATCGGCGGGATTGAGGCCGTCGGAGGCTGCATCCTTCAGCCGCGCAATCACGCCCTTGCCCGCGGCGGTCAAGCTGCCTGCTTGCGTCCAGACCGGCGCGAACTCGCGCGCGCCGTAAAACTTCTCGACGGCGGCACGCTCGTTCTTGCGATCGAAATAACGCGAAGATTTGGTGCCGATCATGTCCTTGAGCTTGTCGGCGACCGGCTGGTCGGCGGCGGGCACGTTGCTCGCGGCCTTCACCGGCTCGGCGGCGGGCTCCTTGGCGATCTCCTTCGGCGGTTCGGCCGGGGCCGCTGCGGCGGCTGCAGGTGCTGCGGGAGCGGTCGGCACTGCCGTCGCGGTGTCAGATTTGGCAGGTTCAGATTTGGTCGGCTCAGATTTGGTCGGCTCGGTCTTGGCCGTCTCGCTCTTCGGCGCGTCGGCTGCCGGCGTGGTGGCGACGTCGGAGGGCTTGGTCTCGACCTTGTCAGGCTCCGGAGCAGCTTCCGCTTTTGTCGGCTCTTTCATTGCGTCCTTGGCGGGGTCCTGAACCGCTGCCGTGGTGTCGAGCTTGATGTCGGCGGCGGTGGGGGGCGGGACGTTTGCCGGTTCGGGGCGCGGGATTGCGGCTTCGATCGCGAGCTCGGCAGCACTGCTGCGCGCCTGATCCTGCGCCAGTGCCGAAGTGGCCGACACCGTGAGGAAGGTTGCCGCGACCGTCATCAGCACGCGGTCAAAGCCTCGACGGTGGTTCGAACAGTCAAGCATTGTGTCACACCCCTCGGGCGAACTGTCCCTCATGGAACAGCTTCGTTATCGTCTTTTCAGCTTCGGCTAACCGCGCCGGCCTCTCGCAAGTTGCACGCCTGCACGCAACGCTTCATACGCCGACGATATACAGGCCCCGATTTTGCAGCCAGCGCTACCCGGGACAACTCACGACAAACTGACTTCAAGGAAGCCTCTTTGCAACGGATTGTGCGCCTCTGCCACGCGCTTTTCCCTTTGTCTGTCACTTCCAAGTCACGGTTCACGCCGCAGTCGAAAATGCCGTAAACCAAAGGGCTTGCGCTCATCTCGGAGCGTCAGGCAAACCGCGGTTCACAGCGCGGCCTAGTGCGTCTCCTCTCCGCTTTTCCCGCCATGTCCGGACACGCCGGCTTCGTCGAGTTTGCGGTAAAGCGTGGAGCGGCCGATTTTGAGGCGGCGGGCCACCTCCGACATCTGTCCGCGATAATGCGAGATCGCGAATCGGATGATCTCGTTCTCCATGTCCTCGAGCGGCCGCACGTCGCCGGTCGAGGTCAACATGGCAAGAGCGCCTGCCGACGGCAGGGGGGCGATCGGTATTTCGCTACCCGATACCATTGTGGGCGCCGCAATCGGCTCGAGCATCAGCGGCGCGGTCGGAATCTCCGTCCCGGGATGCGGATGCGAGCTGAGCAGCGGGAAATCGCCGAGGCCGAGCTGGTCGCCCTCGCTCATCACCACTGCGCGATAGACGGCGTTCTCGAGCTGACGAATGTTGCCGGGCCAATCGAGCTGCGCCAGGTGCGCCACCGCCTCGCCGCTGATGCCGGTAATCGCGCGGTTCTCCTCGGCAGCAAACCGCGCCAGGAAATGACGAAGCAGATGCGGGATGTCCTCGCGCCGCGCGCGCAGCGCCGGGATCGTCAGCGGCAGCACGTGCAGGCGATAGAACAGGTCCTCGCGGAAGTGGCCCTGCTTCACCCGCTCCAGAAGCCTGCGGTTGGTTGCGGAGATGATGCGGACGTCGACCTTGACGGGCTTGCGGCCGCCGACCGCCTCCACCGCACCTTCCTGGAGCGCACGCAGCAGCTTGACCTGCGCGGTCAGCGGCAGCTCGCTGACCTCGTCCAGAAACAGCGTGCCGCCATGGGCCTCGACGAACTTGCCCATGTGCCGTTCGGTCGCGCCGGTGAAGGCGCCCTTCTCGTGACCGAACAGGATCGACTCGACGAGATTGTCAGGGATAGCGCCGCAATTGACCGCGACGAACGGCTTTGCCTTGCGCTCGCCGCTTCCATGGATGGCACGCGCGAACATCTCCTTGCCGACGCCGGACTCGCCTTCGATCAGCACGGGGATCGAGGAGCCCGCCGCCTTCTGCGCGGCGCGCATCACCGGCGTCATCGCCTCGGCACGCGTGACGATGTCGGAGAAGGTCAAGCGTCCCTCGCGGCTGTGGCGGATGCGCTGCAATTCGCCCTTGAGTGCGGAGGCGTTGAGCGCATTGCGCAAGGAAACCTGAAGCCGCTCCATGCCGACCGGCTTGACCACGAAATCGGCCGCGCCTGCGCGCATCGCCGAGATCACGTTGTCGATGCCGCCATGGGCGGTCTGCACGATCACGGGGACGCTGAGCCCCGCCTCGCGGATCTTGGCCAGCACGCCCATGCCGTCGAGGCCGGGCATCACGAGATCGAGGATCACGGCGTCGATGGCCGGCGCGTCGGGCGCGGTGAGGGCGGCGATTGCGGCATCGCCGGAGTCCACGACGACCGTCTCATAGCCGCATTTCTGCACCATGTTCTCGACCAGACGGCGCGCTACGGCGTCGTCGTCGGCGATCAAAATACTGGCAGCCATGGTGTTCCCCGCACGCTACAACTATCTGTCTCGAATCGGGTCACTCTGGCCGAAGCCGATTAACGCACTCTTAAACCTTGATGATCTCTGCGATCGTTGAACACAGGTTTCCAGCACAATGACTTCGCGCTCCAAATCTGCACTTAGCAAGTCTGCTCTTAGCACGTCCGCTCTCCGCAAGCCGAACACCAAAAAAAACGCCGCCAAAGCAAAGTCCTCCAGAAAGCCGGCGAGCAAAACCGGCAAGCTTCCGGAGTGGAACCTCGCCGATCTCTATTCCGGGATCGATGCGCCGGAAGTGGCGCGCGATCTCGAGAAGATGGACGCCGATTGCGTCGCGTTTGAGACGGACTACAAGGGCAAGCTCGCGACAGGGACAGCAAACGAAGATGGCGGAAAATGGCTCGCCGAGGCCGTGCGACGCTATGAGGCGATCGATGATCTCGCCGGCCGTCTCGGCTCCTATGCTGGGCTCGTCCACGCCGGCGACAGCGTTGATCCCAAGATTTCAAAGTTTTACGGCGACGTCTCCGAACGGCTGACAGCGGCGTCCACGCATCTGTTGTTTTTCGCGCTCGAGCTCAACCGCATCGATGACGATCTTTTGACCCGCGCGATGCAAACCGCCGAGCTCGCGCATTACCGTCCGTGGATCGAGGACCTGCGCAAGGAGAAGCCGTACCAGCTCGAGGACAAGCTGGAGCAGCTCTTTCTGGAGAAGGCGCAGACCGGGTATTCCGCCTGGAACAGGCTGTTCGACCAAACCATCTCGGGCCTGCGCTTCAAGGTCGGCTCCAAGGAGCTCGCGATCGAGCCGACGCTGAACCTGTTGCAGGACCGCGACGGCGCCAAGCGCAAGACCGCCGCCGAAGCGCTGGCAAAGACGTTCAAGGCCAATGAGCGCACCTTTGCGCTGATCACCAATACGCTCGCCAAGGACAAGGACATCGCCGACCGCTGGCGCGGCTTCCAGGACGTCGCGGATTCCCGCCATCTGAACAACCGCGTCGAGCGCGAGGTGGTCGATGCGCTGGTCGCTTCTGTGCGCGCGGCCTATCCGAAGCTGTCGCATCGCTACTACGCGCTGAAGGCGCGCTGGTTCAAGAAGAAGCGGCTCGCCTATTGGGACCGCAACGCGCCGCTGCCCTTTGCCGCGACCGACACCATCGCCTGGCCGGACGCGCGGAACATGGTGCTCACTGCCTATCGCGGCTTCTCGCCGACAATGGCCGAGATCGCCGAGCGCTTCTTCGCCGACCGCTGGATCGATGCGCCGGTGCGTCCGGGCAAGGCGCCCGGCGCCTTCTCGCATCCGACCACGCCGTCGGCGCACCCTTACGTGCTGATGAACTACCAGGGCAAGCCGCGCGACGTGATGACGCTCGCCCATGAGCTCGGCCATGGCGTGCACCAGGTGCTGGCGGCCAAGAACGGCGCGCTGATGGCGCCGACGCCGTTGACGCTCGCGGAAACCGCAAGCGTGTTCGGGGAAATGCTGACCTTCAAGCGGCTGCTCGCGCAGACCAAGAGTGCGAAGCAGCGCCAGGCGATGCTCGCCGGCAAGGTCGAGGACATGATCAACACGGTGGTGCGGCAGATCGCGTTCTATTCGTTCGAGCGCGCCGTGCATACCGAACGCAAGAACGGCGAGCTCACCGCGACGCGGCTTGGCGAGATCTGGCTGTCGGTGCAGGGCGAGAGCCTCGGACCGGCGATCGAGATCAAGGCGGGCTATGAGAACTACTGGATGTACATCCCGCATTTCATCCACTCGCCGTTCTACGTCTATGCCTATGCGTTCGGCGATTGCCTCGTGAACTCGCTCTACGCCGTCTACGAGAACGCCGCCGAGGGCTTTGCCGAGCGCTATCTCGACATGCTCGCCGCCGGCGGCACCAAGCATTATTCCGAGCTGCTCCGCCCCTTCGGGCTCGACGCCAAGGACCCGAAATTCTGGGACGGCGGGCTCTCGGTCATTGCCGGCATGATCGACGAGCTGGAGGCGATGGGCTGAGCGCGGAGATGCCTCAATTGTAGGCAGGATGTAGTAAAACACCTGTTGAACTGCTGCCGCGGATGGCGTTATACAGATGTATAACGCCATCTATCTACGGTGAGACGGCCATGAAGATCGAGATCAAGAAGATCGGCAATTCGGATGGGCTGTTGTTGCCGCGCGAGCTGATGCAGCGCCTCGACCTCAAGCGCGGGCAGCAACTGCACATCGTGGAGTTGCCGGGTGGCGGCTTCCAGGCACTGCCCTACGATCCTGACTTCGAGCGGACGATGGAAATCGCCGACGAGATCATGGACAAATATCGCGACACGCTAGCAGCGATTGCAAAATAGTTGGCTCACTCGCATGAGCGAGCCTCAGGAACCGCTTTGGATTGCGTACGAGCAAGCTGTCGCCATTCACAGTCGACAGCTTCGCCGTTTCGGCGGTGCGCCAGGATTGCGCGACGAAGGCATGTTGCGCTCGGCGTTGGAGCGGCCGATCAACAAATGGCGCTATGAGCAGGCGCCACTGGACGAGCTCGCCGCAGCCTATGCATTCGGCCTCGCAAAAAACCCTGCATTCGTCGATGGAAACAAGCGCATCGCTTTTATGGCGATGATGGTGTTCTTGGGTAAGAACAGCGCGGCCTTCAGTCCCGATCCCGCGGAAGCTGCAATCATCATCCTCTCACTCGCCGCAGGCGAAGTCAGCGAGCGGAGCCTCACGCGCTGGATCCGCGACAATTGGGATTCCGAATGAGCCTATTTGCAGGAAAACCGCGCCTCCGCGCCGTTGCCCTGTCCGGTTTATTGCGGTATTGCCAGCGAAGAATTGGACTTTCGACTGGGGACATCCATGGCTGAACATAGCGAAGTGGCGTACACCACCGCCGACGGCAACGACTACGTTGCGCACGAGCAGACCTATGAGGGCTTCATCAAATTGGTGAAGTACGGCACGGCCTCGGTCGCGCTCATCGTGATCCTGATGGCGATCTTCCTCACCTGATCCTTCTTCGGTAGCTGCCTACGCCAGCGGCGGCGGCTGCCCACAATATTTGCATCCAAGCCGGTATCAAAACCGGTATCCAACGTCGCGGGAGTAACGCTACTTTTTTGTGCGTGCGCTGTCCCGCGCCCGCCGGAGGACCTATGAAGATCGCCGTTGCCAAGGAAATCGATCCGTCAGAGCCGCGGGTCGCCGCTTCGCCTGATACGGTGAAGAAGTTCAAGGCGCTGGGCGCCGAGGTTGCCGTCGAGCCGGGCGCCGGCCTCAAATCGGGCCTTCCGGATTCCGAATTCACCGCAGTGGGCGCTACCGTCAGCGCCGATGCGCTGAAGGATGCCGATATCATCATCAAGGTGAAGCGGCCGGAAGCATCGGAGCTCGCCCAGTACAAGCGCGGCGCGCTCGTCATCGCCATCATGGACCCTTACGGCAACGATGCAGCGCTGAAGGCGATGGCCGATGCCGGCATCGCCGCCTTCGCGATGGAATTGATGCCGCGCATCACGCGCGCGCAGGTGATGGACGTGCTGTCCTCGCAGGCGAATCTCGCCGGCTACCGCGCCGTGATCGAGGGCGCTGAAGCCTTCGGCCGCGCCTTCCCGATGATGATGACGGCTGCCGGCACCGTGCCCGCGGCGAAGGTGTTCGTGATGGGCGTCGGCGTTGCCGGCCTCCAGGCGATCGCGACTGCGCGCCGCCTCGGTGCCGTCGTCACCGCCACCGACGTGCGGCCCGCGACCAAGGAGCAGGTCGAATCGCTCGGCGCAAAGTTCCTCGCGGTCGAGGACGAGGAGTTCAAGAACGCGCAGACCGCCGGCGGCTACGCCAAGGAGATGTCGAAGGGGTACCAGGCCAAGCAGGCCGCGCTCACCGCCGAGCACATCAAGAAGCAGGACATCGTCATCACGACGGCGCTGATTCCGGGACGCCCGGCGCCGAAGCTCATCTCAGGCGAGATGGTCAAGTCGATGAAGCCGGGTTCGGTGCTGGTCGATCTCGCGGTCGAGCGCGGCGGCAATGTCGAGGGCGCCAAAGCCGGTGAGGTCGTCGACCTCGATGGCATCAAGATCGTCGGCTACACCAACGTCGCCGGCCGCGTCGCGGCCTCGGCCTCCAGCCTCTATGCGCGCAACCTGTTCTCCTTCATCGAGACTATGGTCGACAAGAAAGAGAAGAAGCTGGCCGTGAACTGGGACGACGAGCTCGTCAAGGCGACCGCGCTGACCAAGGACGGCGCCGTCATCCACCCGAACTTCCAGCCGAAAGCCTAAGGAGAGCCGTCATGGAGCATGTTGCACAGGTCGTCGATCCCTTCATCTTCCGGCTGTCGATTTTCGTCCTCGCCGTCTTCGTCGGCTATTTCGTGGTGTGGTCGGTGACCCCCGCGCTGCATACGCCGCTGATGTCGGTCACCAACGCAATCTCCTCGGTGATCGTGGTCGGCGCACTGCTCGCGGGCGGTGTTGCGAATGTATCGAGCGGGTCAGGCTGGGCGCGGGGCTTCGGTTTCATCGCGCTGATCTTCGCCTGCATCAATATCTTCGGCGGCTTCCTTGTCACCCAGCGCATGCTGGCGATGTACAAGAAGAAGTCGAAGTAAGCGGCCACCTCGGGCTGATGGGATAATGGGGACCTGAGATGAACGCTAATCTCTCTGCATTGTTGTATCTCGTGGCGGGTGTGCTGTTCATCCTGTCGCTGCGGGGACTGTCGAGCCCGGCGACATCGCGCCGCGGCAATCTTCTCGGCATGATCGGCATGGCGATCGCGGTCGCCACGACGCTCGCCAACCATCCGCCGGCGGACGGCCTCGCCTGGCTGCTCGTCATCGTCGGCATCGCCATCGGTGCAGCGATCGGCGCGGTGATCGCGCGCCGCGTGCCGATGACCTCGATGCCGGAGCTGGTCGCCGCCTTCCACTCGCTGGTCGGCATGGCCGCGGTGCTGGTCGCTGCCGGCGCGTTCTATGCGCCCGAGGCCTTCGACATCGGCACGCCCGGCAACATCCACACCCAGAGCCTGGTCGAAATGTCGCTCGGCGTCGCCATCGGCGCGCTGACCTTCACCGGCTCGGTGATCGCGTTCCTGAAGCTGTCCGCGCGCATGAGCGGCGCCCCGATCATCCTGCCGGCGCGGCATCTCATCAACATCGCGCTCGCGGTTGCGCTGGTCGCCTGCATCATCGGCCTCGTCGTCACCGGCAGCGTCGTGTTCTTCTGGCTGAACGTCATCCTCGCGCTGGCGCTCGGCGTGCTCATGATCATCCCGATCGGTGGCGCCGACATGCCGGTCGTGATCTCGATGCTGAACTCCTATTCGGGCTGGGCTGCGGCGGGTATCGGCTTCACGCTCGGCAATTCCGCGCTGATCATCACCGGTGCGCTGGTCGGATCGAGTGGTGCGATCCTGTCCTACATCATGTGCCACGCGATGAACCGGTCCTTCATCTCGGTCATCCTCGGCGGCTTCGGCGGCGAGACTGCGGCTGCTGGCGGCGGCACGGGCGAGCAGAAGCCTGCCAAGCTCGGTTCGGCCGACGATGCGGCCTTCATCATGAAGAACGCCTCCAAGGTCATCATCGTGCCCGGCTACGGCATGGCGGTGGCGCAGGCCCAGCACGCGCTGCGCGAAATGGCCGACATGCTGAAGAAGGAAGGCGTCGAGGTGAAGTACGCCATCCATCCGGTCGCGGGCCGCATGCCCGGTCACATGAACGTGCTGCTCGCCGAAGCCAACGTGCCCTATGACGAGGTGTTCGAGCTCGAGGACATCAACTCCGAATTCGCGCAGGCCGACATCGCCTTCGTGATCGGCGCCAACGACGTCACCAACCCCGCGGCCGAGGAGGACAAGACCTCGCCGATCTACGGCATGCCGGTGCTCCAGGTCTGGAAGGCCGGCACGGTGATGTTCATCAAGCGCTCGCTCGCGTCCGGCTATGCCGGCATCGACAATCCGCTGTTCTATCGCGACAACACTATGATGCTGCTCGGCGACGCCAAGAAGGTCACCGAGAACATCGTCAAGGCGATGTAGCACCGAGAGAGGCGGACCGGTGGCCCTGAACAAGGAGTGGCACCGGTCCCATCGCATGCCGCCCAAGGCCACGCGAGAGCAGCGCATCGCGTGGCATGCGGCCCATAAGGCGGCATGCGGCTGCCGCGACATTCCGGCGAGCATCCGGCCGGATGTCCTGAAATTGCTGCGAAGTCGTCGCAAGCCTTGAGGCCTGTGGCGGGCCCTTTCGGACGAGGCTGCGTCGTTCGCGATGTCCCGCCGAAGGATTGGGCCTCAGCCTCGTGTCGCCTGCATGACCTTCATCAAGTGGATCGCCATCCTCGCTGCGGCCGGCTATGTCGCCGGTCTCGTCCTGCTCTATGCGAAGCAGCGCGAGATGCTGTTTCCGATCCCGACCGTCGAACGGACGGCGCCGGCCGCCGCAGGATTTTCACTGGCCGAGGAGCACCTCCTGGCCACGTCGGACGGCGAGAAGGTGATCGTCTGGCACGTGCCTGCCAAGCCCGGCCGTCCCGTGATCCTCTATTTTCACGGCAATGGCGATTATCTCGCCGGTCTTGTCAGTCGCTTCAAGGCCATGACGGCCGACGGCAGTGGTCTCGTCGCGCTGTCCTATCGCGGCTATGCCGGCTCGAGTGGTGCGCCGAGCGAGCAGGGCCTGCTGCGTGACGCGGCGGCCGCTTACGCCTTCGCGACCGCGCGCTACGCCGCGGAGCGGATCGTCGCCTGGGGCTTCTCGCTCGGGACCGGCGTGGCGATTGCGGTCGCATCCGAGCACACGATCGGCAAATTGATCCTGGAGGCGCCTTACACGTCGATGGCCGACGTCGCGGCCTCGCTCTACCGGTTCGTGCCGGCCCGCTTGTTGATGCGCGACCAGTTTCGCTCGGACGAGCGCATCGCCCGCGTTACCGCGCCGCTTCTGATCATGCATGGTACAGACGATCCGACTATCCCGATCGAGTTTGGGGTGCGGCTGTTCGCGCTCGCCCACGAGCCCAAGCGCCTCGTCCGACTTTCCGGTGGCGGACACAACGATCTCGATGCCTTCGGGGCCATGGAGATCGCGCGACAATTCATCAATGGCAGCTAAGGGCTGACGCGCGCGATCTTCTCGCGCATAATCGCACCGGCTCGATTTAAGGATTTGTCTATATGAGCGCTCACGGACCGATGCCGCGGTCGTCATGGATTTTCCCCGCCCTGGCGGTGCTGTTGTTCCTGATCGTCACCGCGACCGGCTACGGCTTCATGCTGTCGGCCGGGGGCTTCGTGTTTGCGATCGTCCTTCTGGTGATCCTGTTCGGCACGGTGTTCGCGGCCGTCCATCATTCCGAGGTGATCGCGGAGCGGATCGGCGAGCCCTTCGGTACGCTGCTGCTCACGCTGTCGGTCACCATCATCGAGGTCGCGCTGATCACGACGATCATGCTGGGCGACAAGCCGGCGCCCGAACTCGCGCGCGATACGGTTTTCGCGGTCGTGATGATCGTCTGCAACGGCCTGGTCGGCCTCTGTGTCTTCATCGGCGGCCTGCGCTACCGCGAGCAGGGCTTTCAGGTCTCCGGCGCCAACGTCTATCTCAGCGGATTGATTGCGCTCGCGACCATCACGCTGATCATGCCCAACTACACGCTGACCACGCCGGGCCCGTTCTACTCGGCGCTTCAGCTCGGCTTCGTCGACCTCGTGACGATCGTACTGTACGGCGTATTCCTCTATACGCAGACCGTCCTGCACCGCGACTATTTCATCAATCAGACCGGGGACGACGATGGTGGCGGGAGCCATCTGTCGGGCAAGATGCTGGCGCTCAGCCTGGTGCTGCTCCTGATCTCGCTCTTGACCGTCGTTCTCCTCGCCAAGAAATTCTCGCTCGTCGTCGATGCCGTCGCCGGCATGATCGGCGCTCCGCCCGCGTTTGCGGGCCTTCTGGTTGCGCTCCTGATCCTGATGCCGGAAGGCGTCTCCGCCATCGCGGCGGCGCGCAAGAACGACCTCCAGAAGAGCATCAATTTGGCGCTCGGCTCCTCGCTTGCGACCATCGGGCTGACCATTCCGGCGGTCGGGCTCGCCACCTATGCCTTCGATCAGCCGCTCGTGCTGGGCCTGAACCCGCAGAACACGGCGTTGCTGTTCCTCACATTTTTGCTGAGCATGCTGACATTCGGGACCGGTCGGACCAACGTCCTGTTCGGACTGGTCCATCTGGTGGTATTTGCCGTCTACGTCTTCATGGTCTTCGTGCCCTGAAGCGCGATGAGATTGGGATAAATCTTCATCGCGCTTCAGTTTGTTGTTTGGGCATGATCTCCGCGCAAACGTGTTCCGCGTTTGTCGCGAAAGCCGCTGCCCACTTTTCCGGATCATGCCACTGGAGAATTCCGATGCTTGCCGCCAAATCCGAGGTCCAGATCGACAACGAGCAGGTCCGGGTGACCGAGTGGCGGCTGGCGCCGGGCAGTGCGACCGGGCACCACGTCCACGGGATGGACTACGTGATCGTTCCCGTCGTCGCCGGCGAAATGACCATCGTCGCGCCCGATGGCGGGCGCTCCAAGGCGCAGCTCGCGGCGGGGAAGTCCTACTTCCGCAAGGCGGGTGTCGAGCACGACGTGCTTAACGAAACCGCAACCGAGATCGTGTTCCTTGAGATCGAGCTGAAGCCGTAAGTCCCGTTCACCAATTGCCATCGATCCGTCGCAGTTGATCCCTTACTATGCCCCAAAGTTCCCGCATCAGATCGCGCGGGGAGTGGCCGGAATGCTGAAATACCTCGCTAAAATTTCGATGGATATTTTCCCCTCGGTGCTCGCGACGATCATCGGGGCGTACATCGTTAATCATTACATCAACGCCAAGCCTGCCCCCGACACCCCCGCGGCGGCCATTGCGCCCGCCCAGCCCGGCAAGGACGGTAAACCTGCCAACGTCGCCAATCTCCCCGCACCGGGCGTCAAGGCCAAGGGCATTTCCGAGAAATCCGTGACGGACAAGCCGGCGGCTGAGAAGCCCGCCGACAAACCCGCCGATCGGCCGGCCGAGACCAAGGCTGCGGATGCCAAGGCCGCAGATGCCAAGCCTGCGGATGTAGCGCCCGCCGAGACCGCCTCCACAAACGTCCGCGGCCGTCCGTCGGCGCGTGAGAAGGCCGTCGCCAAGTCCACCCCCGCCGCTAGCGCTCCCGCTGCGGCCGCGCCGGTCGTCGAGGCCAATTCGGCTCCGGCGGCCGCCTCGACGGCTGCAACCCCGGATGCCAACGATCTTGCGCGCGCCGCCATCGAGCGCCTGCGCAAATCGCCTGAGAGCAGGTCGGCCGAGAACAAGTCGGCTGAGCCCGCGGCGCAGGAGTCGGCCCACGCGATCGAGGCGCCCCGGGCGCAGGAGACGCCGCGGGTAGTCACCGCGGGACCATCGGCCGTGCGGCCGCTGCCGCCGCCGATCACGGTGTCGACGCCATCAGGCGAAACCTATGGCAACGGTCAGTCGTCGGCGAACCCGCCCTACACGGCGTCGGTCGGCAACGACGATCCCAACAGGCTGACCCCGCCGGCTGATATTCCCGTGCCGATGCTTCCGCCGCCGCTCGATTTGCGTGCCGACGCGGGCGGGTCCGCTGGCCCGCGGCCCAAGACCAATGTTGCCGACGACATGCTGTCTGGCATGAAGTCGATGTTCCACGCCGTCCTGCCGAAGGGCGTCACCCCGGATTAAGGCGCCAGCACCGCGCCTGGCCTGTCAGCCACCGACGCGGGCAAGGCCGCTGCGCGCGGCGTCGTCGCGCGGCCGAAGCGCGACCGCCTTGGTGTAGGACGCTGCAGCCTTGGCCTTGTCACCCAGCCGCTCGTAGGCCTGCCCCCTCGTCGTCCAGACCTGGGCATTGTGCGGATCAGCCTCGGACGCCTCATCGAGGTCGGCTGCCGCCTCCTTGACCTTGCCGAGCGCGAGATAGCTGACGGCGCGGCCGAGCAGCGGCTCGGCCTTTTGCGGGTTGAGCCCGCTCGCCGCGCCGAAATCGGCGATCGCGAAATCGTGCTCGTTGTTGCCCTGGTAGATCAGGGCGCGGCCATAGAGCGCCTGCGCGTTATAGGGATCGAGCGCGACCGCCCGATTGAACTCGTCGAGTGCGGCAGCCGTCTCTCCGGACTTCGCCAGAGCCTGGCCTTTCGCGGTGTGGGCCTGAGCCTCGCTGACATTGCCGGCACTGACGGCGCTGTCGGTGGCTGCCGCCTTGGGCGCCTCCTGCGGCTTGTCCTTCTCAGGCATCAGCGATCCCAGATCGAAGGAGCAGCCGGACAGTATGATTCCCACTAAAGCCAGCATGAGCGGCTGCCGCCATACGTGGCGCGACCGCGCCAACAGGCGCTCGGGGAAAGGGGAAGCCATCTACGGTTCGCTCGCGCTGGTGCCGCATCTGTAGTGCCCCGTCCCAGGAAAGGCACCGCTACAAACTAATAACGCGGGCCCGGGGCCCGCGTCATCGAAAACTCAGTCGTGCAGATCAGGAAAATCAGCGCGGTCCGCGACCGGCGCCCGGACCACCACGGCCGCCAGCACCGCGGTCGCCACCGGGACCTGCGCCGAACACCGGCTTCGGCTTCATCGGCAACAGGCCTTCGCGCTGCAGCTTCTTGCGGGCGAGCTTGCGCGCGCGGCGCACGGCTTCAGCCTTTTCGCGGGCCTTCTTCTCGGAGGGCTTTTCGTAATGGCCGCGGAGCTTCATCTCGCGGAAAATACCCTCGCGCTGCATCTTCTTCTTCAGCGCCTTGAGGGCTTGATCAACATTGTTATCGCGAACGAGAACCTGCACGCGGCATCCTCTTCAGTGGATCGGATTTGAATTCTGGTAAGTCAAAGGGGGTGGCAAAACGCCCGGCCCTTAACCTTGAGCGCGCGGATGTATCAGACAAAAGGTGAGATGTCCACCTGCGAACCAGCATTTCGGGCCAAGTTCGGCCACTAAATGAGGCGAAAGTGCCCTTGTGCGGCCCCGATTTGGGAGATTTGGCGCCAAGGACGGGGCGGCAGCCGGAGCTTTGCTCCGGAAATCTTGGAAATCAGGGGAAACGCCACATGGACATGAAAAAATACGCCGCCGAGGCTATCGGCACCTTCTGGCTCACATTCGCAGGTTGCGGGAGTGCAGTGATCGCAGCCGGCTTTCCGCAGGTCGGAATCGGCCTGGTCGGCGTCTCTCTGGCATTCGGACTGAGCGTGGTCACCATGGCCTATGCCATCGGCCACATCTCCGGCTGCCACCTCAACCCGGCCGTCACGGTCGGCCTGGCTGCCGGCGGACGTTTTCCGGCCGGGCAGATCCTTCCTTACGTGATTGCACAGGTGGCGGGCGCAATCGTGGCCGCCGCGCTTCTCTATGTGATCGCGAGCGGCGCTGCCGGATTCGACGTCGGCAAGGGCTTCGCCTCCAACGGCTATGATGCGCACTCGCCCGGTCATTACAGCATGGTCGTATGTTTCATCACCGAGGTGGTGATGACCATGATGTTTCTGTTCATCATCATGGGAGCCACCCACGGCCGCGCGCCCGCGGGCTTCGCGCCGCTCGCGATCGGGCTTGCGCTGGTGATGATCCATCTCGTCAGCATTCCCGTCACCAACACGTCGGTGAACCCGGCGCGCAGCACAGGGCCTGCTCTGTTCGTCGGCGGTTGGGCGATGGCACAGCTCTGGCTGTTCTGGGTCGCTCCACTGATCGGCGGCGCGCTGGGCGGTGTGATCTATCGCTGGCTGAGCGAGGAGCCGACGGGCGTCGTCGCAGGCGTGAAGACGGCGTGATCGCAGGCACGCGCCGCGATCCCGTCACTTGCCTCGTGCCGGTCGAACCTCGGTGACGTGGCCCATCTTGCGGCCGGGGCGCGGCGCGCCCTTGCCGTAGAGGTGGACGGTCGCGCCCGGGACGGTCAGCCACTTCTCGTAATCGCTGATCTCGTCGCCGATCAGATTGGTCATGGTGACGACCTCACCGTGGCGCACCGGCTTGCCGAGCGGCCAGCCGGCAATGGCACGGATGTGCTGCTCGAACTGTGAGACCGAAGCGCCGTCGAGCGTCCAGTGACCGGAATTGTGCACGCGCGGGGCGATCTCGTTGACCAGCACTTTTGGCCCGGTGCCGTTGGCGAGCACGAACATCTCGACCGCGAGAACACCGACATAGTCGAGCGCGCTCGCGATCCTGCTGGCGATGCCGCGTGCCTCATCCGCGAGCGAATCCGGAATCGGCGCCGGCGCGCGGGACACTTTGAGGATGTGATCGCGGTGCTCGTTCTCGGTCACGTCGAAGCATTCGACCTGGCCCGCGGCCGAGCGCGCGGCGATCACGGAAATCTCGCGCTCGAACGGCACGAAGGCCTCCAGGATCGCCTGCTTGGTGCCGAGGCTGGTCCACACCTTGGCGATGTCGTCGCCCTCGCGGATGATGGCCTGGCCCTTGCCGTCGTAGCCGAAGCGGCGGGTCTTCAGCACCGCCGGCAGCCCGATCCTGACGATGGCCTCACGCAGCGAAGTGACCGAGGTGACGTCGGCATAGGGCGCCGTGCCGATCCCGAGCCGCGTCACGAAATCCTTCTCGGCAAGCCGGTCCTGTGTGGTCTCGAGGATCTTGCGGTTCGGCAGCACGGGGCGGCGCGCGTCCAGCACCATTGCGGCGGCGGCCGGCACGTTCTCGAATTCATAAGTGATGACGTCGACGTCGCTGGCGAACAACTCCAGCGCTTCGACATCGGCATATTCGGCGCAAGTCGCGTTCAGCACAACGTCGAAGGCCGGGGAATCGGGATCGGGAGAGAACACTTGGCAGCGCAGGCCCAGCCGCGCCGCGGCCATGGCCAGCATCCGGCCGAGTTGTCCGCCGCCGAGGATTCCGATGGTGTCGCCGGGCTTCAGCTTCACCCGATTGGTGTCAGTCACGCCTTGTCCTCCGGTCGCTCGGCAACCGCCTCGGTCTGCGCCTTGCGCCAGGCGGCCAGGCGGTTCGACAGCGCCGGATCGGACAATGCCAGCACGGCGGCCGCGAGCAGCGCCGCATTGATCGCGCCCGCCTTGCCGATCGCCAGGGTGCCGACCGGGATGCCCGCCGGCATCTGGACGATCGAGTAGAGCGAGTCGAGCCCCTTGAGGGTCCTGGATTCGACGGGGACGCCGAAGACGGGGAGTTCCGTTAGCGCCGCCGCCATGCCGGGCAAATGGGCTGCGCCACCGGCGCCGGCGATGATGACCTTGAAGCCTGCGGCCTTGGCGCCCTTGGCGAAGGCGAACAGCCGATCCGGGGTTCGATGCGCGGAGACGATGTGGCTCTCGCAGGCAACGCCGAGCGCTGCGAGCGTGTCGGCGGCATGCCGCATTGTCTCCCAGTCCGACTGGCTTCCCATGATGATGGCGATCGGCGCGGTCATGACGTCAATTGTGCTCGGGAATACAGAAACATAGGCCAGATTATCGGTTCCGGCCGGCGGCTCGCAAGGCGGTGGCAAGGAGAAGGGAATGCACTATCCTGTCTTGGTGAATCCCCGCAAGCCTTCATTGAGCAGGATGCCCATGAAGAAACCAAAAAGGGCTATCGCTGCGAAGGCCAAAAAGGGCCGAAAGACCAGCGGGAGCCGGTTCAAGACCGCGGCCAAGCGTCCGGCCGGGCTGGCGCGGCGTCGCGTGCCGGCCGGCGACGGCGCCAAGGCGACGATCCGCAGCCTGCGGACCAAGCTCAAGGAGGCCCTGCAGCGGGTGGCGGAACTCGAGGCGGTGGCCGATACGGACTTCCTGCTCGAAATTCCCAATCGGCGCGGCTTCGAGCGCGAGCTCCAGCGCGCCATCGCCTACATGAAGCGCTACCGCGCCAGCGGCGCGCTGATTGTGCTCGATGTCGACCGGCTGAAGCCGATCAACGACTCCTTCGGCCACGCCGCGGGTGACGAGGTCCTCAAGGTGATCGCCGCCACACTGACGCGCCAGGTGCGCGCGTCCGATGTGGTCGGCCGTCTCGGTGGCGACGAATTTGCGCTGCTGCTGTGGAATCTCAGCGAAACCGACGCCAAGGCAAAGGCCGCGACCTTTGAGCAGGCGATCGACGAGCTGTCGTTCGTCTTCCGCGGCCAGCGTGTGAACGCGGGCGCGTCCGCCGGCGTGGCGCTGCTCGGGCCGCAGTCCGATGCCGGCCGTGTGCTGGAAGAGGCCGACGCCGCGATGTATGTACGCAAGGCGCATCGGCGGCACGAGCCAACGTCACCACGAGCCGCGGATCGGGCTGGTCAGCACCTGATCTAAAGGGCGCCGAGGTCTTCCGGCACGCTGCCGAATTTCCGCAGCAGCTTGGGGTCGCCGAACTCGCCGGTCATGGGATCGCCGCTGCGGCTGAACGCGATCGCGCCGATGTGGCCTGCGCTGCGCGCCAGGATTTCGGCGCGCCGCAGGGCGGCCGCCGAATTCTGGCATTCCTCCGCGGTGCCTGCGACCGGCGATCCGCTGGCATCGATCAGGAAGGGCATTGCAACGTAGTAGGTGATATCCGACATGGCGTTGCTCCGGATGGTGGCATCAGGCGGCGCTGCTCTTGCTCCGCATCTCGCCGCGCGAGGTCTCGGGGATGCAGCCGGCCGAAATCGCCGCCTGCAATTCCTCGAGCTCCGCCTCCAGATATTCGTTGGCCATGATCAGCGCCTTGATGGTGCTGCGCAGGTTGCCGTCGCACATCGCGATCGCCTGATCGCAGGCTTGTTCATAGTGACTGTTGTCGAAAAGGGGTGCTGGCATTGGGTGTTTTCCTGGGGCGGTTGGCTCCCAAATGTTCTCTTTTTGTTCCAAGTGAGTCAAGCGGAATCCCGCGCTGCGCGCCAGATGTTCGCAGACCAATTGGTTCGGAGACATGGCCGGCGCTTTTGAAGGCGAGCCGCCACGAAAGGCGCGTCGCGATCAGGCGATAATGTCGGGCGTGATCTGGTCTTCGATGAACGCGATCCGGTCGCGTAACAACAGCTTGCGCTTCTTGAGGCGCTGCAACCGCAATAGGTCGGGGGCGGGCGATTGATGCAGCGCATCGATCGCCGCATCGAGATCTCGGTGTTCCTGCTGCAACCGGGCGAGCTCGGCTTCGAGCTCGCGCTCATTTTCATTGGTCATGATCTGCGGTGGCCGAAAAACCCGATGAGCGCTAAGACAAGGCTGTGGACGTCCTGTGGAAATTATCGTCCTTGCGCGGCGTGATCGCAAGCGATCTCGGTCGTCACGCACCGTTCTCTTGCAACATGGTGCAGTAGATCGCTGCGGCACTGGACGAGCGCATTGATATCACGGGTTTTTCCGGGGCGGTTCCGTACTCACGCTTCATTACATATGAATTTTCAAAAATGACGGTGCGACAACGGATAATCATCGACAGAAGGAATCGCTGATGTACACTTCGCCGTCCGGATCGAATCCTAAGGTTCAACCCTACCGAGGAGGTTTCGAATGACAATTCAGGCACATCTGGTTGAATTGGAGCGGAAACACAAACTTCTCGAAAACGAATTGCACGAAGCACTCGTGCACCTTTCAACAGACGACCTGCAAATTGTTGAGTTGAAGCGCCGGAAGCTGATGGTCAAGGACCAGATCGAGCGGTTGAAGCACAACTCGGACGACACGCTTCACTAGTCATCCCCGTACACAGCGTAGAGTTGACCGTATCCCTTCATGCAGGGATGAGCGCGGTTGCGCTCGTCCCTGCGGTGAGGACCACCGCGCAATCATCATTGCGCGCGATTTAGATTCCTGCGAGTGCGGCGACGTGATCCGCGATCGCAAGCGATGACGTCAATCCCGGCGATTCGATGCCGAACAGATTGATCAGGCCCTCGACGCCATGATCGCGCGGGCCCTGCATCAGGAAATCCTGCGTGGCGACCGCCGGCGGCACGATCTTCGGACGGATGCCTGAATAGCTCGGCATCAACGCGCCGTCAGGCAGCGTCGGCCAGTATTCGCGAATGGCCGGATAGAAGCGCTCGGCGCGCGACGGGTCGACCGCGTAGTCGACCGTCTCGATCCATTCGACGTCCGGACCGAACCGCGCCTGGCCTGCCATGTCCAGCGTCAGATGCACGCCGAGTCCGCCTGGCTCGGGCACCGGATAGATCAGGTGCGAGAACGGCGCCCTGGCGCTGCAGCTAAAGTAATTTCCCTTGGCGAGATAGGCCGGCGGAATCCGTTCCAGCGGCATTCCGTCAATGTGGCGCGCAACTGTGGTCGCCGCGAGGCCGGCGGCGTTGACGAGCAAGGCGCATTGCAGCGTCATCGGAGCGTCGCCGCCGGCATCGATCTCGATGACACCGCCCGAGGCCTTGGCCCGGATCAGCGGCGTGTGAAACGCAAAGGCCGCGCCGGCCGCCTCGGCCTCGCCCCGCAGCGAGAGCATGTAGGCGTGGCTGTCGATGATGCCCGTCGAAGGCGAGAGCAGCGCGGCATCGCAAGCGAGCGCCGGCTCAAGTGCGCGGGCGGCCTCGCCCGCGAGCAACTGCATGTCGAGGACGCCGTTGGCTTCGGCGTGGGCCTTGATCGATTGCAGCTTCTCGGTCTCTTTCGGAGTGGTCGCAACGATCAGCTTGCCGCAGTTTTTGTGCGGGATGCCGCGCTCGGCGCAGTAACGGTAGAGCGCGTGCTTGCCGCTGACGCACATGCGGGCCATCCAGCTCCCGGCGCGGTAGTAGATGCCGGCATGGATAACCTCGCTGTTGCGCGAGGACGTGACGGTGCCGATGGCCTCCGCTTCCTCGAGCACGATCACCTCGCGCCCGGCCTGGGCGAGCCGTCGGGCGACCGCGAGCCCGACGACGCCCGCTCCGATGACGACGCAGTCGACCCTATCCATGGAAGTGCAGAGCTTTTGCTGGAAACGCCGATGGCGCGAGGGCCTGTTTGCCTGGAAAACGGGCCACAAGGCCGCCTTCCGTTAAGGAAGCATTTATCATGTCAGGGCAATTGCCGTATTTCACGTCACATTTTTCTGTCGCGCGTACAGGCGTTTACCCGATCCAAACCCGTGAAGCCAGACAATCCGCAGTGGAAATCGCGGGTGGCTGATGGCTGACAAGAACTGGCACGCGGGCAGCACGATACTGATTCCTGTGCAGGCCGCGGTGTGCCTGGCCTGCGCGGCTGCGCCTGCACGCGCTTTTGCACTGTCCGACCAATTCGCTCCGCCGAGCTATATCGGCAGGCTCGATCCCAGTGTGGTCTGGGAGGCCCTGATCGGGGGCATTGCCGTCTGCACCTTCCTGGCCGCGATCGCACTATGGATCCATTCGGCGTTGCGCCGGGCCAAGCGGTCGCAGTTGCGCCGTAACGCGTTCGTCTCCTCCGCCATGAACAATCTCAACCAGGGCGTGGTGATGACGGATGCGCAGCAGCGCATCATGTTCTGCAACGACCGCTACCTCGATATCTACGGCCTATCGCGCTCGGACCTCTGGGCCAACATGACCGGGAACGACATTCTCAAGCTGCGGCGCGACCGCGGGGTCCTCGGTGTTTCCGACGACGAGTTCTATGAGAATGCGTCCAGCCCGAACGGCCTGATCACCGAATTGCCGGACGGGCGCGCCATCCTCGTGAAGTACTTCGTGCTTCCGAACGGCGGCTCGGTGGCTACGCATCTCGACGTCAGCGAGCAGCGCAAGCTGTCGCGGCAACTCGCGTCCACCAAGCAGTTCCTGGAAACAGTGCTGGACAACGTGCCCGCCTGCGTGGCCGCGAAGAACATCGAGGACGGCCGCTACATCTTCGCGAACAGCGCCTATGAGCGGTTCTGGGGCTTCTCGCGGGACCAGGTCGTCGGCAAGAATGCGAGCGAGCTGTTCGCGCCCGCCTCGGCGGCCACCATCGAGGCCACCGACCGGGCGGCGCTCGAAGCGAGCGACGGACAGTTCCGCAACCAGTTCGAGGTCGAGCGCGGTGCGGCGCGGCGCATGGTGGCCTCGATCCGGATCGTGGTCCGCAACGAGAGCAATCAGCCGGAATTCCTGCTGGTGGTGTTCGAGGATATCACCGACCGGCGCTCGCTGTCGCAGGAGCTGGAGAGCGCCAAGAAATTCCTCGACCTCGTGGTCGACAACATCCCGGTGGCGCTGATCGTGGAGCAGGTCAAGGACGGGCGCTACCTGCTTGCCAATCGCAGCGCGGAAACAATCCTCAACCGCAAGCGCGAGGAAGCCACGGGTCTGACCGCCGCCGACATTTTCAACGCCAAAGAGGCGAAGCTGATCATCGCGCGCGACGAGGCGGCGATCAAGAAGCGCGGGATGATCACCGAGGAGCATCCGATCTCCACCAAGGACGGCCTGCGGCTGTTCCTGACCCGCCGCGCCACCGTGCTCAATGATTCCGGCGAGCCGCAATATCTGATCAAGACCCACGAGGACGTCACCGACCGCCGCCAGACCGAGTCGCGGATGGCGCATATGGCCTATCACGACGGCCTCACCGACCTGCCGAACCGCGCCGCGTTCCTTCAGGCGCTGACCCAGATGATCGAGGCCTGTGAGGGCACTGGCGAGGAGTTCGCCGTGCTTTGCATCGACCTCGACGGGCTGAAAGAGGTCAACGACGTCTTTGGCCATGCTGTCGGCGACAAGCTCCTGGTCGAGGTGGCCCAGCGGCTCCAGGATGCCGCGCGCGGCGGCGTGGTGGCGCGCCTGTCCGGCGACGAGTTCGGCCTGATCATCGACGGCAAGCAGCCGGACACCGGGCTTGCGCTGGCCCGGCAGCTCGGCGACGCCTTGGCCCAGGAATTCCACATCGACGGCCGCGCGGTCCGCGCCGGTGTCACCACCGGCATGTCGATCTTCCCGCACAATGGCGCGGACGGCGCCTCGCTGCTCGCCAACGCCGGCGCGGCGCTATTCCGTGCCAAGCAGAAGTCGCGCGGCTCGATCAGCCTCTACCAGCCCGAGATGGACCAGCAGATCCGCGACCGCCGCGTGCTGCACCAGGACCTGTCGAAGGCGATCAAGAACGGAGAACTGTCGCTGGCGTTCCAGCCGCAGGGCATTGCGGGCAACAGCGTCGCCGAGACCGAGATCATCGGGTTCGAGGCGCTGGCGCGATGGCAGCATCCGATGCGAGGTCAGGTCTCGCCGGCGGAGTTCATCCCGATCGCGGAGGAAAGCGGCCTGATCGTCGAGATGGGCGAATGGATCCTGCGCGAGGTCTGCCGCGAGGCGGCGTCATGGCCGAAGCCGCTCCAGGTCGCGGTCAACCTGTCGCCGGCGCAGTTCATGCACGGCGACGTGGTTGGGCTCGTCCATTCCATTCTGCTTGAGACGGGCCTTGCGCCCGGTCGGCTGGAGCTCGAAATCACCGAGGGTGTTCTGATCGAGGATTTCGACCGGGGCCTTGCGCTGCTACGTCGGCTGAAGGCGCTCGGCGTACGCATCTCCATGGACGATTTCGGCAGCGGCTACTCCTCGCTGAGCTATCTCCAGGCGTTCCCGTTCGACAAGATCAAGATCGACCGCGCCTTCGTCATCAACCTCGGACGTAACCCGCAATCGGCGGCGATCGTCCGCGCCGTGATCGATCTCGGCCACGGCCTGGAAATGTCGATCATCGCCGAAGGCGTCGAGACCGTCGAACAACTCGCATTCCTCGCCAGGGAGGGATGCGACGGCGTGCAGGGCTATCTGCTCGGCAAGCCCAAGCCGATCGAGCAGTATGCCGGCCTGATCGGACGTGCCGAGACAATGGAGCTTGCACTCAAGACCGGCTAGTGGTGGGCGGACGCTTGCTTCGCTCCCTCTCGACGGTTTCATGGCGGATTACGACCTCGCGATCATCGGCGGCGGCCTCAACGGTGTCAGTATCGCGCGCGATGCTGCCGGCCGCGGCCTGCGCGTCATCCTGTTCGAGCAGGGCGATCTGGGCGGCGCCGCATCGTCGGCGACGCCGCGTCTGATCCATGGCGATCTGTCGGTGCTGGAACGTCGGGGCTTCTGGCGCGTGCGCCGGGCGCTCGCCGAACGCAGGATCTGGCTGTCCATTGCGCCGCATCTGGTCCGGCCGATGCGCTTCGTGATCCCCGCGCATTCCGACGAGCGGCCGCCCTGGCTGCTGCGCGCCGGCCTGTTCCTCTATGACAGCCTTGCCGATCGCAGTGGCCTGCCGCGATCGACGACCCTCGACATTACCCACCATCCGGTCGGCAACGCGCTGAAGCGTCCGTTCGGCACCGCCTTCGATTATTCGGACTGCGTGGTCGATGATTCCAGGCTGGTGGTGCTCACGGCACTGGACGCAGCCGAGCGCGGCGCTGCGATCCGGACCGGGGTGCGCTGCGTGCGCGCTGATAGAACCGACGTCTGGCGGCTCGCAGTGGTCGATCGCGGCAACCGCCGGGTGATCACGGCGCGCGCGCTCGCCAATGCCTCCGGCGGCTGGACGCCGCTCGTTGCGGAGACCGTGCTGCGCCAGCCGTCGCCCCCCATGGCGGCGATGCAGATGAGTCAGATTGTCGTGCCGCGGCTGTTCGAGTCCGACAACGTCTATGTGTTTCAGAACAGCGACGGGCGGCTGATCTTCGCGAGCCCCTTCGAACGCGAGTTCACGCTGATCGGCACGGTCACGCACGCCTTCACGGGCGATCCTGCAATCGTGGCGATACGAGGCGCCGACGTCACCTATCTGTGCGAGGCGGTAAGCCGCTATTTTCGCGAGCGGGTCACGCCGACCGACGTGGTGCGAACCATCTCCGGCGTCAACCTGACGCTGGCCTCCGTGCGCGGGCGCGACGGGACGACGCTGTTCCACGCGCGCCGCCGCAAGGCGCCGTTGATCACGTTGTTCGGCGGCGACGTCACAACCTCGCGGCTGCGCGCCGAGCGGGCCGTGACGAAGCTGACGCCGTTCTATCCGATGTCGCCACGTTGGACGGCCGGCGCCGCGCTCCCGGGCGGAGACTTTGCCTGGCACCGCTTCGACACCGAGGTCGACATTGCGCGCGACCGCTGGCGGTTTCTTGCCGAGCCAGAGGCGCAGCGGCTGGTCGCGGCCTATGGCACGCGATTGCCGGCGGTGCTTGGCGAAGCCAAGAGCCGCGACGAACTCGGCCTCGCCTTTGGTCCCGAACTGACGGCTGCGGAGGTGCGCTATCTGATGAGCCACGAATGGGCGCGCTTCCCCGACGACATCCTGTGGCGTCGCTCCAAGCTCGGCCTGACCATGCCTCCGGCCGATCGCGACGCGCTCGCCGCGTTTATGGCCAACGCCATGTGACATTTCGAACCGGTTGAGCAAAGGCCGATCCGCCGCTAGCGTGCGGCGGCATCGGGGTTGGCGAGGAACATGTCTGAAGAAGTGCCTGGAACAGAAGTCGTGGCGGTCGCGGCCAGCGGAGAGGTGCAGCCGGCGGCCGGCCGGCCATTGCTGCGCATCGAGGGCGTCGCCAAGACGTTCGGCACGTTCCGAGCCGTGGATGGCGTGTCGCTCGACATCAAGGCCGGCGAATTTTTCGCCCTGCTTGGTCCCAGCGGCTGCGGCAAGACCACGCTGCTGCGCATGCTCGCCGGCTTCGAGGCGCCGGACGAGGGACGCATCCTCCTCGGTGACAAGGACATCGCGCAGGCGCTGCCGCACGAGCGCCCGATCAACATGATGTTCCAGAACTACGCGCTGTTTCCGCATCTTTCCGTGCGCGACAACATCGCCTTCGGCCTGAAGCGCGCCGGCATGGCGCGCGCCGACATCGCCGCCCGCGTGGCGGAGATGGTCGCGCTGGTGAAGCTCGAAGGGATGGAGGCGCGCAAGCCCGACCAGCTCTCCGGCGGCCAACGCCAGCGCGTGGCGCTGGCGCGCGCGTTGGCACGCCGACCGCAGCTTCTGCTGCTCGACGAGCCGCTCGCCGCGCTCGACAAGAAGCTGCGCGAGAGTACGCAAGGCGAATTGATGGAGCTCCAGCGCCGGCTCGGCATGACCTTCATCATCGTCACCCACGACCAGGAGGAGGCGATGACGATGGCGAGCCGGATCGGCGTGATGAATGCCGGCCGGCTCGATCAGGTCGCAGGCCCGCGCGAGCTCTACGAGACTCCGCGCTCCCGCTGGATCGCGGAGTTCGTCGGCGACATCAACCTGTTCGGCGGCGAGCTCAAACTGCGCGATGGTCATCGTCTGGTCATTGCCACCGACGACGCCGGCACGCTGGTGACGGCCGAGCCGCGCGAGCCGATCGATGGCACCAGATTGTCGGTGGCGATCCGCCCCGAAAAGGTCAAGCTGTCGCGCCGCGCCCCGGTGGGCGAGGCATCGGCAATCAACCAGCTCGACGGCGTGATCGCTGACATCTGCTATCTCGGCGGCTCTACCACCTACAAGGTGAAGCTCGACGGCGGCGGCATGGTGCGGTCCTCGGTGACCAACTCAGCGCGTCTCGACGTCGATGCCTATAGCCTCAACCAGCACGTCGTTGCCTGGTTCAGCCCCGATGACTGCATGGTGCTCGACCGATGAGCGCGCGCCGCATCTTCGCCCGGCCGGCGCGGTTTGCCGCGATCGCGCCCTATGTCTGGATGGCGCTGTTCTTCCTGGTCCCGTTCGGCTTCGTGCTGAAGATCAGCCTGTCGCAGACGGCGATCGCGCAGCCGCCTTACGAGCCCGTGTTCGACCTCACCGCGGGCTGGACGGCAATCAAGACCGCGTTCGCCGCGCTGTCGATCGATAATTTCAAGCTGCTCGTCTCCGACGAGATCTATGTGTTCGCCTATGTGCGCAGCCTCACCGTTGCTGCCACCGCGACCGCGCTCCTGCTCCTGATCGGCTATCCCGTCGCCTACGGCATGGCACGGCTGCCGCGGCGTTGGCAGGCGGTGGCGATGGTGCTGGTGATTGTGCCGTTCTGGACCTCGTTCCTGATCCGCATCTACGCCTGGATCAACATCTTGCAGCATGACGGCCTGCTCAATCAGATCCTGCTGGCGCTGCATCTGGTCAGTGAGCCCGTGGTGTGGCTTTCCACCGACAGCGCGATGTATCTCGGCATCGTCTATTCCTACTTGCCGTTCATGATCCTGCCGCTCTATGCCACGCTCGCCAAGATGGAGGCGGCGCTGGAGGAGGCCGCCGCCGATCTCGGCGCCCCGCCGCTAAAAGTGTTCTGGCTCGTCACCTTTCCGCTGTCGCTGCCCGGCGTCGGCGCCGGTGTACTCCTGTGCTTCATCCCGATCGTCGGCGAGTTCGTCATTCCGGATCTTCTGGCCGGCTCCAACTCGCTGATGATCGGCCAGACACTGTGGCTCGAGTTCTTCACCAACAAGGACTGGCCGGTCGCTTCCGCCGCGGCCATCGTGCTTCTGATCGTGCTGCTGGCGCCGCTGTTGCTGTACGAGCGGCTGCAGCGGCGGCAGTTGGAGGAGCGGTGAGATGCGCAAGCCCTCCCGTCTTTCCCGCTTCAACATCGCCTCGCTCGCGCTGGGATTGGCGTTCCTTTACTTGCCGATCCTCATCCTCGTCATCTATTCCTTCAACGCCTCGCGGCTGGTGACGGTGTGGGGCGGCTGGTCGCTGCGCTGGTACCGCGAGTTCTTCAACGACCGCGCCATGATCGAGGCGGCGTGGATGAGCCTGCGCGTCGCGGTCGGTTCGGCGACGATTGCCACGCTACTCGGAACGCTCGCCGCGGTGGCGCTATCGCGCGGTGAGCGCTTTCGCGGCCGCACCCTGTTCTCCGGCATGCTCTATGCACCGCTGGTGATGCCGGAGGTGATCACCGGACTGTCGCTGTTGCTGCTGTTCGTGGCGCTCAACGCCGAGCGCGGCTTCTGGACGGTGACGATCGCCCACACCACGCTGACGATGTGCTTCGTCGCGGTGGTGGTGCAGTCCCGCCTTGGTTCGCTCGATCGCTCTCTGGAGGAGGCAGCGATGGATCTCGGCTGCGATCCGGTGCGCGCCTTCGTGTCCGTCACCCTGCCGCTGATCGCGCCCGCGATCGTCGCGGGCTGGATGCTGGCCTTCACGCTGTCGCTCGACGACCTCGTGATCGCGAGCTTCACCACCGGTCCCGGCTCGGCAACGCTGCCGATCCGGATCTATTCGGAGGTGCGGCTTGGCGTGAAGCCCGAGATCAACGCTATCTGCACGCTGGTGATCGGCGTAATCGCGGTGGTCATCGTCATCGCCTCGCTCGCCTCGAAATTGTCGAGCTCGCAAGGCGAGAGCGCGGCGCCGCTCTAAGTGGTCATTCCGGGGACGCGCCAAGGGGCGCGCCCCGGAATGACGTTGCGAATGCCCTACGACTTCACCGCGCCCGCCGTCAGCCCGCCAACCATGTAGCGGCGGAAGGCGTAGTAGATCGCGGCTGGAGGCAGCGCGTAGATGAAGCCGGTGGTCATCAACAGCTCCCAGGGCGAGTCGTCGGCGGCGAGGAAGTTGCCGAGCGCGACGGGGAGCGTGATCTCGCGGTCGTTCGACAGCAGCAGGAACGCGTAGAGATATTCGTTCCAGGCGAGCAGCACCGCGTAGGTGCCGATCGCGACCAGCGAGGGCATCATCAGCGGCAGGTAGACCAGGCGGAAGATCTGCAGCGTGGTGGCACCGTCCATCACCGCGGCTTCATCGAGCTCGACCGGGAGCTTGTCGGAGGCCTGCTTGAGCACCCAGATCGCGTAGGGCGAGGCAATCGTCACCATCGCCAGGATCAGCGACCAGTGATTGTTGAGCAGGCCGTAATTGCCCATGGTGCGGTACATCGGCACGGCGAGGAACGCCGCCGGGATGAAGTAAGTGAAGAGCGCCAGGTTCATCACCACGCGCCCGCCGGGCACGCGCAGCCGCGAGATCGAGAACGCCGCGGCGGTGGCGATGAACAGCGTCAGCACGCCGACGGCGGCCGCGATCAGCGTCGAATTCCAGAACTGCACATAGAAGTCGCGCAGGAAATAGTGCTGCTGGTTGAACACGATCGAGAAGTTGTGCAGCGTCGGATGATCCGGCCACAGCTTGCCCGAGAACGCGTCCTCCTTCGGTGAGATCGCGAACAGGAACATGTGGTAGATCGGGATCATCGTCCAAAGGAAGACGGGAATGCCGATCAGCAATAGCCGCGCTTCGGTCGCGACTTCGCGTAAGGTAGGGAGCTTCATCGCGACAACCGTTTCATCATGAAGTACACGAGCGGCAGCACGAACGGCATCGCGCAGACGATGGAGGCCATCGCCAGCGAGAGCTGATCGAGCCGGAGATAGCGGATGCCGAGCGTTGACAGCACGTGGGTCAGGTCGGCCGGCCCGCCGCCGGTGAGCAGGTAGACGCTGTTGAAATCGCCGAGCGTCCAGATCATCGAGAGCAGCGTGCAGGTGACGTAGAGTGTCTGCATCGACGGCCAGGTGATGTAGCGGAATTTCTGCCACCAGCTCGCACCGTCGACCTCGGCGGCCTCGAACAGGTCATGCGAGATCGCAAGGCGGCCGGTGATCAGGATCAGCGTCCAGAACGGCAGCGACTTCCAGATGTGGACGGCGATCGCCATAGTCAGCGCCACCGTCGGATCGTTCAGCCAGTTCGGGCCGTCGTCACCGGTGAGGGTGAAGATGAAATGGTTGACCATGCCCCACTCGGGATTGAGCATGAAGCGAACCGACAGGATGGTCGGGATCGACGGCACCGCCCAGGGCAGGATGAAGATCACCGAGAGCCATTTGATCCAGGTGCGCTGCTGGGCGAAGAAGCCGGACAGGAACAGCGCGATCAGCATCTTGATGTTGATGCCGATGACAAGGAAGATCAGCGTGTTGACCGCGGCGCGCGCGAAGATCGGGTCGTTGTAGAGCGCGACATAGTTTTCCGGCGCGCGTGCCAGCCACAGCCCGTAGCCGACGGGATAGACGACAAAGGCGAGGAAGACGAGCAGATAGGGCGCGAGCAGCACGATGCCCCAGACCTGCGCCGGGGTCAGCCGCGACGACAAGGGCGCTGAAGGTATCGTTTGATCGCCAGAGAGCGTGATCGCCATTCTTTCGAACTCTTTAGAACGGACTGCCGGCCGCACTAGGCGGCCGGTGATGGTCTTGCACCTCTCCCCGCGAGAGGCAAGGAGAGGTGAGGATGATTTAGCCTGCCACCTGCTTGATGCGGGCGATCAGTTCGTCGACGGCCTTGTCGACCGGCACCTTCTCGCTCACCACCCGATTCATCGCCTTGGCCCAGACGTTCTCGTTGTTCAGGATCGTGAACTTCCAGTTCTTGGTGAAGTCGAACGGCGCGGTGCCGCCCATGAACTGGTTATAGACCGCCTTGCGGTGCTTGTCGGCCTGCCAGAACGGGCTTGCCTGGCTTTCCTTCGTCACCGGGAACCAGCGGCCGAGCGCGCCCTCGATGTAGGGACGGACGTTCTCTTCCTGGAGCAGGAAGCTGAGGAACTGCTTCGCCTCGGCCTTGTTCTTGGCCGCGGTGAAGATCAGGCCCGTTTTGACGTCCGAGCGGTACTTGATCGTCGATCCATCCGGCGCCTTCGGGAAGGACGCGGTGATGATGTCCTGCTCATAGGCCTTCTTGCCGGCTTCGCGCTGCTCGGGCGTGAGCGCCTGATTCTGGGAGTCCTCGTACCACTTCGCCGCGATCGAGATCGTGAAGTTGTGCGTCATCACGATCGTCTTGTTGTGGAAGGCGACGTTGTTGTCCGGATCCTTCCAGGTCGTTGAGGAGGGCGGAGTGCAGCCCTTGATGTAGGTGTCGGTGTAGTCCTTCAGCGCCTTGATCAGGCCGTCGCGGACCTTGGGATCGTCGACCAGCAGCTTGCCGTCGTCGTCGACCAGCTTGACATGGTAGGCGTCCATGAAGGTGTAGAACGACTGGAAGGCATCGGTCGATTCCACGCCCATCGGCTGGCCGACGCCGTAGATGCGCTGGCTGGTCGCCTTGCGGATGGCGGGCTGCACCTTGTCGCACCAGAACGACCAGTAGCCGGTCCAGTCGGTCGGGATGTCACTCTGCTTGAAGCCGGCCTTCTCCAGCATGTCGCCCCAGATCTGGACGTGCATGCTCTGCTGCTTCAGCGGGAAGCCGTAATAGGCCTTCTTCTTGGTGACGTCGTTGTAGAGGATCGACGCTTCCAGCGTGTTCGGCGCGAACCTGTCCTTGATCGGCTCCATGACATCGGACAGATCCTCGAGCTTGCCCTCGTAGGCCCACTTGCCCTGCGCCTGCACGTCATAAGAGTCGGAATAGGCGATATCCGGCACGGTGCCGGCATCGAGCGCGGCCACCGTCTTCGGAATCATGTCCTGAATCGCGTACTGCGACAATTCGACCTTGATGCCGGTCTTCGCTTCAAACTTCTTGATGGCCTCGATCAGCGCGTCGTCTTCAGATCGATAGAAACCCTTGCCCCACCAAACGGTGATCGTCTTCTGCTGCGCAAAGGCGGGTGCGGTGGCGGCAAACAGCCCGACCGCAGCGACCGCGAGTGAAAATGCGCCAATAACCCTGGATCTCACGTTTTTCTCCCTCAAACGACCGGCCTTTTAACCGGTTAGCTAAAACACTAGCGCATGGGCATTAGCCGATCTAGCGGCTTCTTGTCCAACCTAGGTCTGGGGTGAAGGGCTGTGGAGATGCGTCAGCCGCGCATCGATCCAAACGCCGCATCAATTCGCCCGGATCATTTCGCGTTGATCAGATCGCGACAGGTCGATCGGCATTTTCAGTTCGATTTGGTTTCAGTTCGACTTGGCGCCGGCCTTGCCGTTGTCCGCCGTGGGCGAGCCCTCCGGTGCCGGGTGCTTTCCGCCGGTGATGCGCTCGATTGCGGAGCGAACGGCGTCGCCGGTCTTGCGCTCCTTCAGCATGTCGAGCAGGGGAGCCGACGCCGGCGAGCGGCGGATCAGGCTCTCCGGGTCGGGGAAGATCAGGGGATCGTCCCAGGGGCCCTGCACCACGAAGGGCAGCTCAAAGCCGGAGGAGGTGTTGAGGCTCGCCACACCCTTCATGTCGTACTCGCGCGTCGGGACCGAGGCTGTACCGGCCAGCGTGATCTTGGCCGAAGGTCCTTCGACGCGGATGTCCTCGGCGGTGGCGATCCCGTCGGCGAACTTCACCGCGATGGTGAGATTGTTATAAGGCGTCGAGCCGTTGCGGAAATTGCCGCCGCCAGACAGCGGCCGCCGCTCCAGCCGCTTCAGGAGCTGCTCGGCATTGAAGCCCGAGATCGCGCCGTCGTGCCCGACCACGGTGGCAGTGCCGTCGAGCGACTGGGCGAGACCGAACGGGCTCGAACCGGAGGCGACGAGCGACACGTTGATGTTGCCGCGGCCGGACAGCTTGTTGATGCCGAACAGCTCGGAGGTGCAGGCCTGAAGGTCGACATCGGTGAACTGGAATTGCGCCTTGACGTCGGCGACGGTGTCGGATCGTGCAATCCCAAACGAGCCTCTGGCGATGCCGCCATAGACCTGCGCTTCGCCGACCGAGAGCGCCAGCGTGCCGTTGCGCAGGTTCGCGCCGATCGCGGTACGGCCGAGCTTCGACGGTCCGACCGTCAACCGCGCGGCCGACAGGCGCATGTCGAGATCGGTGCTCGACAGGCCGTTGAGATCGAAGAGCTGCCTGTTCCAGTCGCGCGCGCCACTCGCCAGCAGGCGGAAGGTCGAGATGTAGGGCGTGAAGTCGAGTGCGTCGGCGGCCAGCGTCGCCTGGAGCGTCTGCCGGCCATTATTGGCGTAGGTCATCACGCCCTCGGCGACGTTACCGTCGAGTTCGACATTGACGTTGGTGAGCGCGATCGAGGCGCCCACGACATTGGCCCGCGCTTTCAGCGCGAAGCGGCCGAAGCCGCCGCTGCCGGGCTGCGGCTGGCCGGTCCAGCGCAGCGCGTTGCGCAAGGACGGGCTGTCGATGGTGAGGGTGCCCTCCATCATCGGGCTGGTGCGGTTGGCGACGCTGCCGTCGAAGGCGAGCTTGAGCGGGGCGCTGGCGATGCGCGCCTTCAACCCCGAGCGATCGCCGGAGAGCGCCGCGACGAAATCGGCGAAGCTGATCGAGCCGTCGACGCGCTCGCCGCGCCAGTCGAACTGACCGGTGGCGGCAAAGGACCGCGAGATCGACGGCCAGGCCAGCGACAGGTCGATGTCCTCGAGCTTCTCGGTGGCGTGGGTCGCAACGTCCTCGTAATTGAGCACGCCGTCCTGGATCCTGATCTCGGAGAACGAGACCTGGTTGTCGGCGCCGGGTTTCATCGTGCGCGCAATGGTCTGGATGAAGGGCGTCCAGTTGCTCTCGCCGTCCGGCTTGAGGCTGACATGGATATGCGGCCGCAGCAGCATCAGGTCGGCGATCTCGAACCGTTGCAGCAGCAGGGGCAGCAGCCGCAAATTGGCGGTGAGCACGTCGACATGAAGTGCGGGATCGCTGGTGCCGCCGCCCTTGAGGCCGACGTCGTGGAAGGAAATGTAGCTTGCCGGCAGGATCGAGATATCGATCGCACCTGCGACAGTGAGCTCGAGCCCGGTGACGTCGCGGATCTGTGCCTCAACCGCCCTGCGCAGCGTGTCGCGGTTGATGAGCCATGAGGTCGCGATCAGGGCGATCAGCGCGACGCCGAGCAGCGCCGCGATCGGCGTCCCGAGGCGCTTCATTCCTTGGGCCATGGTCAATGGCATATCCTGATCGGGTTGGTCGTTGGAGCCGGAAAGGTGCGCCGGGTAACCTGCGCGCCCACGCCCAACCCCCGCAACTTGATGGGTTTTCTTGTCGCTTTCAAGGCCGCGGACTGGTTATGCCCACGGCGTGGGCAGCTTCTATCACCCACCGGCGGGGCGGAGAACCCCGTATGATTGACGGCCTCGGACCATTTCGCCTAATAATCGCCGCGAATGAAGGGCGCGCGACGCCTCCAAGCCGAAGGTTTCCTGCATGAACAAGGTCTATCCCGACGCGAAGTCGGCCCTCGACGGCATTCTGAAAGACGGCATGATGATCATGTCCGGCGGCTTCGGTCTCTGCGGCATCGCCGAGGAGCTGTCGGACGCGATCCGCGAGTCCGGCGTCAAGGGCCTCACAGTGGTCTCCAACAATGCCGGCGTCGACGGGATCGGGCTCAGCCGCCTGCTGGAGACCCGGCAGATCAAGAAGATGATCTCGTCCTATGTCGGCGAGAACAAGCTGTTCGCCCAGCAATTCCTCGCCGGCGAGCTGGAACTCGAATTCAATCCGCAGGGCACGCTCGCCGAGCGCATTCGCGCGGGCGGTGCGGGCATCCCGGCGTTCTACACCAAGACCGGCGTCGGCACGCTGATCGCCGAAGGCAAGGAAGTGAAGGAGTTCGACGGCGAGAAGTATCTGATGGAGCGCGGCCTGTTCGCCGACCTCGCAATCGTGCACGCCTGGAAGGGCGATACCGCCGGCAACCTCATCTACCGCAAGACCGCGCGCAACTTTAACCCGATGATGGCGACCGCCGCGAAGATCACGGTGGCCGAGGTCGAGCATCTGGTTCCGGCCGGCGAGCTCAATCCCGACCACATCCACACGCCCGGCATTTTCGTGAAGCGCATCGTCGAGGTCGGCACCGCCAAGAAGCGCATCGAATTCCGCAACACCCGCCCGCGCCCGGCAGCTTAAGATCAGGAGAACGACATGGCCTGGACCCGTGAACAGATGGCCGCGCGCGCCGCGAAGGAATTGCGTGACGGCTATTACGTCAATCTCGGCATCGGCATTCCGACGCTGGTCTCGAACTACATCCCGGATGGGATGGATGTCAGCCTCCAGAGCGAGAACGGCATGCTCGGCATGGGTCCGTTCCCGTATGAGGACGAGGTCGATGCGGACCTCATCAACGCCGGCAAGCAGACCGTGAGCGAGCTGCCCTCGACCGCCTATTTCTCCAGCGCGGACTCCTTCGGCATGATCCGCGGCGGCCACATGGATCTCTCCATCCTCGGCGCCATGCAGGTGGCCCAGAACGGCGACCTCGCCAACTGGATGATCCCCGGCAAGATGGTGAAAGGCATGGGCGGCGCGATGGACCTCGTCGCCGGCGTCAAGCGCGTCGTCGTGGTGATGGAGCATTCCGCCAAGGACGGTCCGAAGCTCCTGAAGAAGTGCAACCTGCCGCTGACCGGCGAGCGCGTCGTCGACATGGTCGTCACCGATCTTGCCGTCTTCACCATCGACAAGCACGGCGACGGCGGCATGGCCCTGATCGAGCTCGCCGATGGCGTTTCGCTCGACGAGGTCAAGGCCAAGACCGAGGCGGAATTCCGCGTCGCGCTGAAGAATATGTAAGGCAACCGGTCATGGGGCGCGTATGACGATACGGTCTGCGCGTCCCGACGACGCCGATTTCATCGCAAGAACCATCCTGTCGGCGCAGCGCGGCTATCGGCCGCGCGGCTGGTTCGACGTCGCGCTCGGGTGGCCCGAAGCGCAGTGCCTCGATTTCATGGCACGCATCGCAGTCGCGCGTGCGGTGTCGATCTGGCACGTCTCACAATTCCTCATCGCTGAAGTCGACGGCAAGCCGGCCGCCGCGCTGTGCGCGCTGCCTGCGGCCGGCACGGGACCTGCGGCCTGGCGCGCGATCGAGGAGGTTGCCGCCGCGACCGGGCTCGCCGCGTCCGAGCTCGAAGCCATCCGACAGCGCGGCGCCTATGTTCGGGGTTGCTGGGTGCAGGGCGGCGAGGGCGACTGGATGATCGAGTACGTCGCGACCGATCCCGCTTATCGCGGCCGCGGCCTGGTGCAGGCGCTGATTGCGCGTGCACTGGACACCGGCAGAGCGGCTGGCTTTGCGCGGGCAACCATTTCGTTCCTTATCGGCAACGACGCGGCCGAGCGATGCTACAGCAAGGCCGGATTTGTCTCCGCGGAAGAGAGGCGTGATCCCGCCTTCGAGGCTTTGATCGGTGCACCGGGCTTTCGAATGTTCGCGCGCGGTCTCCACATTTGACACTGTCATGCCCCGGCTTGACCGGGGCATCCAGCACGCCGCGGCTTATCCGTATTCGTCGCCACCTCTGCAATACTGGATCGCCCGCTTTCGCGGGCGATGACACCGAGAGCGGGGCATGCACGTCCCCCGATCTCGTCATTGCGAGCGCAGCGAAGCAATCCAGGTTGTCTCCGCGGAAAGATTCTGGATTGCTTCGCTGCGCTCGCAATGACGGAGTGTGAGGCGCCTGTGTCACTCCTCCAACTCACGCTTCAACGCGCGGACACGTTACGACCGCGCCGTCCACACCTTGCCGAGCCGCGCCGACACGCCCGCGATCCACGACCTCTCCTCGCGCACCAGGCGGAAGCCGAGATTGGCCGGCGGCACGCCTTGGGCGCAGCCGCCGGCACGGGCGTCGCGGATGAAGTCGGTGACGTAGGCGCGGTGGGCGCCTTCGACGACGCGCACGCCGCAGTTCACGGTCTCTCGCGCGGGCTTGCCGCTCTCGTCGACCCGCGAGCGCACGAAGCATGTCGAGGTCCACTCCCAGACATTGCCGGCAAGATCGGCGAGGCCGTGCTCATTGACGCCGAAGCGGCCGAACGGATAGGCCGTCGTGTCGGAAAGGTCACGATCGGACTCGCGCTCATAGCGGCTGATCCAGCGTTTTGACGGATCGCTCGCATCGACGGGCAGGCCGTCGTCCCTGAACCTGCTGCCCGCCGCATAGGCCCACTCCTCGTCGCTCGGCAGCCGCCACGTCGTGCCGGTCCTGCGCGACAGCCAGGCGGCATAGGCTTGCGCATCGTGCCAGCTCACCTGCACTGCGGGGCGATCGGGCGCGACCAGGACGCCGCGGTCGAGCGCACGGCACGCGCCGTCCCGCACGCAGAGCTGGTAGTCGGCGGATGACACCTGCTGTCGCATGATCGCGAGCGGCTTTGCAAAGCGGACGTCGCGCAGCGGCGCTTCCGCCTGCCGGCCGCCGCGCGTGAAATCACCGGCGGCGCGATAGGAGAGGTGGCCCCGTGCGATCTCGACGATCGCGGGCGCCGTGAACCCGCCTGGTGTGGCGACCTCCGTGACCAAGGGCGCGACGGCCACGGGCGCGACGAGTCCGGCGGCGCAGGCGAGCATCAGTTTCAGCTTGAATGCGAGCAGCATGGTGGTCCCCCGAAAGAAGAAAGGGCCGGCGAGCCGGCCCCTTCATGCTCTAGTTGGTGTTGGGAGCCGGGATGTCCGCAGGCGCCTTCACCTGCATCATCAGATCATCGTTCCACTTGCCCTCGACCTTGAAGTGCGCGGTGGCACCGAGGTCGGCCGCCTCGATCAGATTGTGCGTGACGTAGGCGTAGACGCCGGGCTGCAGAAATCTGTACATCGCAGCGCCGGCCGAGCCGCCGCGAATGAACCAGGTCTCGAGCCCGGTCTCCGGCGCGTTGGAGAATTTCCCGGTCTCCCAGACATAGTCGCCATGGCCGCCGATCAGATGCGGACGGCTGTCGCGGTTGGCCTGCGAATGCACGATCAACACGTTCTCGCCGACATTCGCGGTCAACGCATTCTTGCCGGTGAGCGCGCCGACCTTGCCGTTGAACACCACGTGGGTCGGGGTCAACTTCTTCATCACCTCTTCGGTGTCGGTGTAGGCCTCGCCGGGCGACTCGTAGGACTTGAAGTTGCCCTTCTCGTCACGCGGCACGTACATATCCTGCTCGCCGATGTAGTAGACCTTGTCGTATTTCAGCGCGTGGCCCTTGCCGTCGTTGAGACCGTCGCGCGGCAGCACCATCACGGCGCCGTTCATGCCGGAGACGACGTGCCAGGGGATCATCGGGCCGCCCGGGGCGCAGTGATAGACGAACACCCCGGTCTTGGTCGCCTTCCAGCGCAGCACCACCTGCTCGCCGGGGTTGACGAGGGTGAGCGCGCCGCCACCGAGTGCCCCGGTCGCGGAATGGAAGTCGATGTTGTGCGGCATAGTGTTGGTCGAGGGATTGACCAGCGTCACTTCGACATAGTCGCCCTCATGCACGACCATCAGCGGACCCGGCATCGAACCGTTGAAGGTCATCGCTTGGAAGGTGGTGCCCTTCTCGTCGATGACGACCTTCTTCTCCTGGATCGTGAGCGTGAACTCCATGATCTTGGGACCTTGCGTGGTGGCCTGCTCATGTGCGTGCACGAAGGGCGGTGCGACCAGCTCAACCTTCTGCCGCGGCAGCTTGAGATCGTTCGCGGCGAGGGCGGGCGCTGCCAGCATCAGGGCGGTCGCGGCGGCGCTGATCAATGCGGCTCTGCGGGTGAACATCGGAAGCATCCTTCATCTGAAATGGTTTTGATGACGGGATGCAGTGTGCGCCGATCACCGCAAGATGATTTGCGCTGCAACAAACTTTTTCCGAATTCGCCTCCGTGAAGATGCCTAAGAGGCTTGCCGAGCAGCATCGGTAACGCGAACGGCACGACGACACGCAGCGCGCCATCAGTCGGGCCAGCAGCAAATCGTTGGCATGTTCAGTTGCGTACGGTTGCGAATGTCTGGACGCGCGGGCGCTAGAGCAGCCGGATCGCCAACCAGACCGTCCCCCAGACCGCAAGCGACAGCGCTGCGATGATCGAAACCATGATCGCCAGCACGCGCATCAAATGGCCGGTGCCGCTCGGGGGCGCTGCCGGCACGGGGCGGAAGTCGTCGAAGCGCGGGATATGACCGCGAAGGCCGAGCAGCCAGAGAACGAGTTCGAGCGCGAACGGCGCCATGGCGTCATCTCCGAAAGGGATATGTGGTTGAACGTCACACTGGCCGTATTCCGGCGGTTCGACTTTGAGCGAGCGCAAGGTCAGTTCCTCAAATCAGGGCTAGCTGAATGCATTCCTGAACTTGCCGCGCCCGTCTGCGGCGGCATTTTGCGAGTGGGTAAGAGATGAGAATCGATCTCGCAGCGAGCTACGGCGAGGAACATCTGCCGCGCTACACGAGCTATCCGACCGCTCCACATTTTTCGCGTGCCATCGGCGCAGACGCCTATGCGACATGGCTGGCCGAAATTCCGACCAACGCCAGCGCCTCGCTCTATCTGCACGTGCCGTTCTGCCGCGAGATGTGCTGGTATTGCGGCTGCCACACGCAGATCGTGCGTCGCGACGGTCTCATCGCTGCCTACCAGCGCATGCTCCGCAGCGAGATCGAGCTGGTGGCCGAAAAGGTTGGCCGCCGCATCAAGGTCGAGCATCTCCATTTCGGCGGCGGCACGCCGACGATCATGGCGCCGGACGCCTTTGTCGAGCTGATGGCGACGATGCGAACAGCGTTCTTCGTGCTGCCTTCGGCCGAGATCGCGGTCGAGATCGACCCGCGGACGCTGACTGCCGACATGGCGGAGGCGCTACGGCTCTCCGGCGTCAACCGCGCCAGCCTCGGGGTGCAGAGTTTTGACCCGGTCGTGCAGCGCGCGATCAACCGGGTGCAGAGCTTCGAGCAGACCGCTTCAGTCGTCAACATGCTGAGGCGGGCCGGAATCAAGGGAATCAATTTCGATCTCATCTACGGGCTGCCGCATCAGACCGTTGCCTCCTGCCTCGATACGGTGCGGCGCGCGCTGACGCTCGCACCCGAGCGCTTCTCGGTGTTCGGCTATGCCCATGTGCCTGATTTCAAGAAGCACCAGCGCATGATCAATGAGAGCGCCTTGCCTGATGGCCTGGCGCGCCACGACCAGGCCTGCGCGATCGCCACCGCGTTGAAGGAGGCCGGCTATGTGCAGATCGGGCTCGACCATTTTGCCAAGGCCGACGACTCCATGGCCGTAGCCTTCAGGAAGCAGACGCTGCGCCGCAATTTTCAGGGCTACACCACCGACACAAGCGAGGTCTTGCTCGGCTTCGGCGCAAGCGCGATCGGACATCTGCCGCAGGGCTATGTCCAGAACGAGGTGCAGATCGGCGCCTATTCGCAAAGCATCGCCGCCGGCCGCTTCGCCACCGCGAGGGGCTATGGGCTCACCGACGACGATCGGCTGCGCGCCGACATCATCGAGCGCATCATGTGCGAGTTCGGTGTCGATCTTGGCGCGATCTGCGCGCGCCACGGCGCCGCGCCCGAAGCGATGCTGAAGTCGGCACCACGGCTGAAGTCGCTGGTCTCCGACGGTGTCGTGAGCCTCGACGGCGACCGTCTCGCCGTCGCCCGGGATGCGCGCTTCCTGGTCCGCAGCGTCGCCGCCGCGTTCGACGCGCATCTCGATGCAGCGAAGCAGTTGCACAGCAGGGCGGTTTAAAGTCACCTCGCCCCGCTTGCGGGGAGAGGTCGGAATTCAAGCGCCAGCTTGAATTCCGGGTGAGGGGGACTCTCCGCGAGCCCAGCTCTTGTCGTGAATGCGGAAGCAGCCCCTCACCCCGACCCTCTCCCCGTAAGAACGGGGAGAGGGAGAGAAGCCTCCGCCAGCTTGCGCTTCGACAAAGATACCTCCGCCGCCTCCGCTATCGTCGTTTCGGAACGGAGTTGTCCATGCCTTTCCGATCCGACGATCTGGTCGATGACATCATGCGTACGGCGCCGCACACGATCCGGGTGTTTCTTGCCTTCAGGATGGCTTGTGTCGGCTGTCCGATCGCAACGTTCCACACGGTTGATGATGCCTGCCGCGAGCACGGCATCGACCGCGACAAGTTCCTGGCTGCGCTGTGCGAGTGCGTGCCGGCGTAAGGACAGACCTCGCCCCGCTCTTGTCCGCCGAAGCTTCAGCGAAAGGTGGATGCGGGGAGAGGTCAACCCTCACGCCGGCCCGCTGTCCGGATTCCGTTCCGCCAACACGACGATCCTGTGCGGGTCGCGCAGGATGATGCGCTGGCGGCCGCTCTCGACGAGGCCCTGGCTCTCCCAGCCGCTCAGGATGCGGCTGACCGTATGCAGCGTCGTGCCGGTCATCTGTGCGATGTCCTGGCGGCTGATCGGGAAATCGATCTCGATGCCATGGTCGAGTTTCTTGCCCGATTGCTTTGCCAACCGCAGCAGTGCGTGCGCGACGCGCTGCTCGACCTGCTGGGTCGATATTTCCAGGATACGGGTATGGCTTTCCTGAAGGCGCGATCCGACGGTCCGCAATGTGCTGCCGGCAAGCGATGGAAACCGCTCCACCAGCCGCGGCCAGGCGGCGGTCGGCCAGATCAGCACAACGCTGTCGTCGACGGCGGTCGCGGTCGCCGGATATTGCGCGAGCCCGATCGCCATTGCGAGCCCGAAAGTCTCGCCGGGCGCGACATAGCGCACCACGATCTGTTCGCCCGTCGGCGTGGTCTTGGCGGCACGGACATGGCCGTGCAGCAACAGGAAGAAAGCGTGCGCGTCCGCGCCCTGCTCGAAGATGGCGCTGTTCTTCGGGTAGCGAGCCGAGCGGGCCTCGCGAAGGATCTCCTCGAGCTCCTCGGCTTTGAAGCCCGCAAACAGCGGCAAATGTGCAACCAGCGACGTATCGACCTTGGCCATCCCGCCTCCAATGCGCGGTGTTCCGGAGTGTGATGGCACCTCCAATCGTCCGACAGTTTGCGATAGCGCAAAACCGGCCGGCCGGGTGGCGATATTTTTCCTGACAACGATCTGATCTCCCTGGAGTTGCCCCATGGCTGGCGCCCGATCCCGCAATTCGCAAGGCTGGCCGCTGTTCGCGAATAGTTTCCGCCCCTTCTTTCTTCTGGCCGCGATCCAGGCCGCGCTGTCGATCCTGGTCTGGCTGCCGATGTTCTATGGCGAAGTGTCGTTGACATCGGCCTTTGCGCCGCGCGACTGGCATGTCCACGAAATGCTCTATGGTTTCCTGCCGGCGGTGATCACGGGGTTCCTGTTCACGGCGATCCCGAACTGGACCGGGCGGCTGCCGATCCGGGGTCGATCCTTGGGCGCGCTGGTGGTGGTCTGGCTCGCCGGACGCGTGGCGATGACCCTGTCGGCCGAGCTCGGCTGGGCCTTTGCACTCGCGGTCGATGCCGCGTTCCTGGCTCTGGTCGTCGCCGCCGCAACCCGTGAGATCATCGCCGGCGGTAATTGGCGCAACCTGCCGGTGGTGATGCTCGTGCTCATGCTGCTCGCCGGCAACGTCGCCTTTCATCTCGAAGCGCATGTCGAGGGCGCGGCCGATGTCAGCATCCGCGTCGGCATCTCGGTGGTCGTGCTGTTGATCTCGCTGATCGGCGGCCGCATCATCCCGAGCTTCACCCGCAACTGGCTGGTCAAGGTCAATCCCGGCCGCCTGCCAGTGCCGTTCGGCCGCTTCGACGGCGCCGTGATCGGATGCAGCGCGCTGGCGCTGATCGCGTGGATCGTGGCGCCGCTCAGCACCGTCACCGGTGTTGCGATGATGGTCGTCGGCAGCTTGCACCTGGTGCGGCTTGCGCGCTGGGCCGGCGACCGCACCTCGCGCGAGCGGCTGCTCCTGATCCTGCATGTCGGTTACGTCTTCGTCCCGCTCGGCTTTCTGCTGCACGCGGCGGCCGCCTTCGGCGCCCTGCCGCCGAGTGCCGGCATCCACGCCTGGATGGCGGGCGCGGCCGGTGTCATGACGCTCGCGGTGATGACCCGCGCGAGCCTCGGCCATACCGGGCAGGCACTGACGGCCTCGTGGGCGACGCAGGCGATCTATGTCGCGATCATCATCGCGGCGGTGGCGCGGATCGCCGCGGCGGTATGGCCGGCGCATGGCGACGTACTGCTGCATGTTGCCGCCTGCGGCTGGGTCGCCGCCTTCCTCGGCTTTGCCATTGCGTTCGGTCCGCTGCTGCTCGGCAGCCGATTGCGTGCGCTAGCTATAGTGTACGCGGTCGCGCCGGCGCGCTGACTTAGGCCGCCGTCGCCGTTGAGGCCTGCGGCCGCACGCCCCTGCGCCATTCGGTGATGGTGCAGCCGAAGCGGCTCCGGAACCAGCGCGCCATGGCGCTTTGCGCGGAGAAGCCGAGCTGTGTGGCGATCGCCGACAGCGGCCGGCCGGGGGCCTCGATCAACTGGATCACGAGCTCGGCGCGGCGCGCGTCCAGGATGGCCGAGAAGCTGGTTCCGGCTTCGGCGAGGCGGCGGTGGATGGTGCGGCGGGTGCAGGCGAGGTGCTCCGCCACGCGTTCGACGGTGCAGTCGCCGCTGGCGAGCAGGGTGCGCACGACTTCGTCGACCTTCTGCTCCCAGCTAGCGGGCCGCATCTCGATCGCCTCGATCCGCTTGCGCAGATAGCTCGCGATCAGCGGATGCGCGCTCGGGATCCGGCGGTCCATGTCGTGGGCCGACAGCAGGATCGCATCGTCGCCGGCGTTGAAGGTCACGGGGCAGCCGAAGAATTCGCGGTAGCGCTGGCGGTCGCGAGGCGGCGGATAGTGCAGATGCACTTCCTGCGGGCGCCAGTCATGACCGAACAGCGACTGGATGATGCGGTGGATGCTGCCCAGTGCCATGTCGATGGACTGGCGCGAGGCGCTCGGCTGCCGGCCACGCAAATGCAGCGTGACGGTCACGGTCGTCCTGTTGCGCACGACGTCGAGCTTCATGCCGTCGTGATGGACGTGGATGAACCGCGAGAATGCGTCGATCGCATCGCCGATCGTGGCCTGCTCGCGCACGATCAGGCCGACGGAGCCGAAATTGGTCAGGCCGCCACGTTCGGCGAGGCGCAAGCCGAAATCCTCGGCACCGGATACGTCTGCCGACAGTTCGAGCAGGCGACGGAGCCCCGAGACAGCAATGGGAATATCGGGCTTGTCGAGGCAGGCCAGCGGAAGGCGGACCTTGCGCATCATCTGCCTGGGGTCGAGCCCCACCGACCGGGCGACCTCCGGGTAATAGGTCAGGCCTGCGCTGCGAATGAGGTCGGTCATGCGAACCGTTCCTGCCAGCCATTCCCGCAGATGTCCCGAAATGTAAATTTTCTGTCCCGGTCCGTCAAATCGGGGAACCCGCTGGAACATACATAAGGGAAAACCGAAGCACCGGCGGAAATGCCGTGCTCATGACGGGGGCGGGGCGATAACGCCGGCCGCCGTCTCGGACCATTTGACCAAGACATTGCTGGATCGGGATCATGCTAGGGAACGTGCTTTCCAGGGGTGAGGTATTCGTCATCGACACCGATGCGGCATTGCGTGAACAACTCTCACTCGCGCTTCAGCAGAATGCGTATGACGTGATCTGCTTTGCCGACGGCGCGTCCCTGCTGTCGGAAGCGAAGGCGCGGATGCCAGCCTGCGTGCTCCTGGAGATGCCGTCCGATCGCTCCGGCCTCGACGTGCTCAAGCGCTTGCGCGAGGAGAATTGCATGGCGCCGGTGCTGGTGACGTCGGCGAACGGCAGCATCGCCATGGCGGTTGACGCAATCAAGAGCGGCGCGTTCGACTTCATCGAGAAGCCGTTCCGCACGCATGACATCGTCGAGCGGATCGATGCTGCGATCGACGAATTTGTACCGCCGACGCCGAACCGTCAGCGCTGGCTGGCCGGGTGCGAGCCTCTGACCGAGCGCGAAAGCGACGTGCTCGAGCATCTCGCCGCCGGCTTGACCAACAAGGAGATCGCTCGCCGGATGCAACTGAGCGCGCGCACGGTCGAGGGCTACCGCGCCACCATCCTCAGAAAGGCCGGCGCCAGGAACGTGACCGATCTGCTCCGCCGCATCTACGGCCAGGGTACGGTTAATCAAAGCTAAAGACGCGGAGACGCGTTCCGCGGTCACGGGCCTGCCGCAGCGCTGCCCCACGGAAGCCCCAATCGAACCGGTTCCTCCCCCGCCGCGTCTCACAACGATGGCGTGGCACTTATCACGCGTCCGGCTGGCGGCGCGTGATGGCAGGAGGGAATTTCATGCGCACGATTATGAAGTGTCTGGCGACGACGAGCCTGGTCCTTTTGACCACAGCGGCCGCATTGCCGGCCTGGGCCGCCGACGTGAACGCCACATCGGCCATCGATACCGTCACCGTTTACCCCGATGGCGCGAGCGTCACCCGCGTCATCACACTGGACCTCTCTTCCGGTGATAGCACGCTGGTCGCCAAGGACTTTCCGCTCTCGCTCGATCCGTCTTCGCTGCGGGTCGAGGGCGAAGCGGGGGCGAAGCTCACCATCGGCACCATCGATGCGCGGCCGCCTCGCGCGGCGCCACCCGTCAACCTGCCGGAGCTCGACAAGCGCATCGAAGACCTCAAGGATCAGCGCGCCGACCTGCAAGGGTCGATCGATGCGGCCACCGCCCGGCGCAAGTTCGCCCAGCACTTTGCCGAAGCCTCGCCGGCCGGTCTCGGCGACAAGGGCGAGGCTCGTCCGATCACGGAATGGCGCGCGGCTTTTGCTGCAGTGGCCGAGGAGATCGCCACCGCCGACACCGCGATCCGTGACGCCGCGCGAAAGCAGCGCGAGATCGATCGCCAGATCGCGCAACTCGAAGCCGAGCGCTCCGCCAAGCCGCCGAGCAAGCTCGAGGTGCGGATCGACGTTGCCGCAGCGGCCGCAACCAAGGCGACGCTACGGGTGACCTACGCCGTGCGCAGCGCGCGTTGGGCGCCGCTTTATGATGCGCGCCTCGACACCGGCGCCAAGGATCGCAAGCCGCAGTTGGAGCTGGTCCGCCGCGCCGAAGTCACGCAATCGACCGGCGAGGACTGGTCCAATGTCGCGCTCGGCGTCTCCACCGTCCGCATCGGCCGCGGCGGCAGCGCGCCGGAGCTGAACTCACTGATCGCGCAGTATCCGCAAGTGCCGAAGCCGCTGGCCCTGGGCACGGCCTCGGACCTGGCGCGGGCCGCGCCGAGCTTCCGCCAGCGTTCGGCGCAATTCGAACCTATGTCCAAAGCCGCCGAGGCGCCCGAGCGCGCCGACGAGCAGCAGGCGGTGGCCGAGATCGGCGACTTCCAGGCGACCTTCAAGATTCCGGGGCGCGTCAGCCTCGGCGCCGCGGAGGGCACCAAGAGCCTGCGTATCGCCTCGATGACGGTGCCCGCCGATCTCGCGGTGCGCGCCGCGCCGGTGCTGGATCCAACCGCCTTCCTCGAAGCCAGCTTCAAGCAGACCGATGAGGCGACGCTATTGCCTGGCAAGGTCGCGATCTATCGCGACGGCATCTTCGTCGGCCGCGGCAAGATCTCGGCCTCCGCCAAGGACGAGACCGTGCGGCTCGGCTTCGGCGCCGACGACAAGGTCAAGATCGAGCGCGCGGTGCTCAAGCGCAACGAAGGCTCGGCCGGCCTGCTCGTCACGACGTCGAAGACCGACGAACGCGCGTTCAAGACCACCATCCGCAACGGTCATGATTTCCCGATTCACGTCGCGATCGAGGATCAATTGCCGGTCAGCGAGAACGAGGACATCGTCGTCGAGATGCTGCCTTCGACCACGCCGCCGACCGCAAGCAATATCCGCGACAGGCGCGGCGTGCTGGAATGGTCGTTCGAAGCCAAGCCCGGCGAGATCAAGGACATCAACTTCGCCTGGCGCATCCGCTGGCCGAAGGACAAGGGCATGGTGATCGTGCCGGCGGGATAGAGTCCAGCGGAATTCACAGTGCGGGTAGCTCTTTCCGCTGTCATGCCCCGCGAAGGCGGGGCATCCAGTACGCCGAGGCATTTCCGTATCACACAGGCGTCTCGGCGTACTGGATCGCCCGGTCAAGGGCGATGACGGTTGGAGAGAGTAACCGCCTTACTTCGCCTTCAGGAAGTCGGCGACCTCGAGCAGCATGAACTCGTCGTCGTCGGCCTTGTTGGGATCGCGGCTCGACGAGAACGGCAGGTTGTTGTCGTTGCCGACGATGATGTGGGTCTCGTCGACGCGGTCGACGTTCTCGATGGTGAAGAACGGGAAGGTGTAGACGCCGTCGTTGAGCGGCTTCTTAGCCTGCTTGTCGGGATCCCTGATCTTCAAGAGATCGACATAGCCGATCTTGCGCACGGGCTTGCCGACGTTGGCGTCCGACAGCTCGATCTTGTAGATGCGTTTGAACTTGGCGACGTCAGGAAAGCAGTTCTCGCCGCGGGCGCCTTGCGGACAGGCCTTGTCGGGCGTGCCTTCGCCGTTGTCGCGCTCGATGACGAGGCCGGCGCTCGGATCGATCATGTTGAAGTCGCCGATGGCGTTGCCGTTCTGCTCGAACACATACTGCCAGTAGCGGCCGGTGAACTTCTCCGCGGCGACGTCGAATTCGAGGATGCGCGAGGCTTCCTTGCCGTCGACCTTCTCCCAATCCTTCTTGTCGGCCTCCCACAGCGGGCCCTCGAGCAGGCCATAGAGGAACTTGCCGTCCTTGGAGGAGGCAAAGCCCTCAAAACCCTTGGAGCGGCGCAGATTGACATTGGTGTAGGTCGCGCCCGGCGCGCCCGGCGTCTGCACCGCCCAGTGATCGGGCGAGCGCACCGGCTTGCCGTCGGCGACGGTCTCGAACACGCCGAGGATCTTGCCGGTCTTGTCGGCCTTCAGGATGTAGGGGCCGAACTCGTCGCCGATCCAGAAGGCATCGCCGATGATCTGAAAACCTTCGGTGTCGAAGTCGGAGCCGGTGAGGTAGCGCTTCTGCGTGTCCTCATGCATGATGCGGAACGGCACCTTTTTGTCGGGATCGTGCAGGAACACCGTCTCAAGCCGCTCGATCTTGCCGCTGGCCCAATCCATTTTGTAGCGGTTCAGGTACAGCATCGAATCCGGCGAGTTGGCGCGCGCGCCCATGCCGTTGTCGGTGATGACCCAGAAAGTGCCGTCACCCATCGACTTGATGCCGGAATGGCCCTGCAGCGGCTGGCCCTTGAACGGCAGCGACACGCCGGTCGGCCGCTCATAGGACTTGCCCATCACGGTGCCGAGCGCGTCGACGCGCTTGCCCGTGGTGTATTTGCCGGAGGTCTTGAGATCGGCCGGCGCATCCGCCGGCGCGTCGATGAACGATTCGGCCGGCATCACCACGTGGCCGGCGAGCTTGGCGGGGAATTCGCCTTCGTTCTGCGCGAGCGCGGGGCTCGCGGCGAGAAGGATGGTTGCGACGGAAGCGAGAAAGGTCGCGCGCATGTGCGTCTCCTGTTGACGGAGGCCGTCTTATGCGGATCGCGTATTGCAGTAGTGTGAAGGCGGACCAAACGCCGCAGGCGTTTGCTACTCCTTTACCGCGCCGGTCAGCGAGGACACGTAGTAGTCCACAAACAGCGAGTAGAAGATCGCAACCGGCAGCGAGCCGAGCAGCGATCCCGCCATCAGCGCGCCCCACTGATAGACGTCGCCGGTGACGAGCTCGGTCAGGATCGCGACCGGCACGGTCTTGTTCGCGCCGCTCTGGATGAAGGCGAGGGCGTAGATGAACTCGTTCCAGGACAGGGTGAAGGAGAAGATGCCGGCCGAGATCAGGCCGGGCACGGCGAGCGGCAGCGTGATCCGCCGCAGGATCTGTAGCCTTGTGGCGCCGTCGACCAGCGCGCATTCCTCGAGCTCGTAGGGGATCGACTTGAAATAGCCGATCAGGAGCCAGGTGCAGAACGGCACCAGGAAGGTCGGATAGACCAGGATCAGCGCCATCGGGCTGTCGAACAGGCCGAACTGCACCACGACGGTGGCGAGCGGAATGAACAAGATCGACGGCGGCACCAGATAGGCGAGATAGATGCCGAGGCCGACATAGGGGCTGCCGCGGAAGCGCAAGCGCTCGATGGCGTAGGCCGCGAGCGTGCTGGCGATCAGGGACAGCGTGGTCGAGCCGATCGCGACCAGCATCGTCGTCTTCAACCAGCGCGGATAGGCGGTGTCGAACAACAGATGCTTGATGTGGGCGAGTGTCGGCGAGGAGATCCAGAACGGGTTGTGATCCCTGTAGTTCATCAGCTCCGCGTTCGGCTTGAACGACGTGATCGCCATCCAGTAGAACGGAAACAAGAGGATCAGCACGAAGCAGCCGAGCGGCAGGTAGATCATCATCAGCCGCCGCAGCCCGGAATCCCAGGCCATGGTGTCGGGCGCGGCGTTGCCGACGGCGGACGGTTGCGCGGCGGTGTCAGTCATTGCCCTCTCCCTGCTGCCATTTGCGGCGTGCGAGACCGAAATAGGAGAACAGCGTCGCGAACACCAGGAACGGGATCATCGAGACCGCGATCGCCGCACCCTCGCCGAGCTCGCCGCCGGCGATGCCGCGCTGGAAGGCGAGGGTGGCCAGGAGGTGCGTCGAGTTCACCGGCCCGCCGCGGGTGATGGCATAGACGAGCTGGAAGTCGGTAAAGGTGAAGATGATCGAGAAGGTCATGACGATGGCGAGGATCGGCATCATCATCGGGAAGGTGATGTAGCGGAAGCGCTGCCAGGCGCTGGCGCCGTCGAGCATCGCGGCCTCGTAGAGCGATGGCGAGATGGTCTGCAGGCCGGCCAGCAACGAGATCGCGACGAAGGGAATGCCGCGCCAGATGTTGGCGGCGATCAGCGAGAAGCGCGCCGGCCAGGCCGATCCGAGGAAGTCGATGTTGCTCGAGCGCCAATGCAGCACGTCGACCAGGAGATAGGAGATGATCGAGAACTGCGGATCGTAGATCCACCAGAACGCCAGCGCCGAGAGCACGGTCGGCACGATCCAGGGCAACAGCACGATGGCGCGGAGCAGGCTCTTGAACGGAAACTGGTTGTTGAGCAGCAGCGCCAGCCAGAAGCCGAGCGCGAACTTCCCGAAGGTCGCCACCGCCGTATAGAACACGCTGTAGAACACCGCGCTCCACCACAGGGGATCGGTGAGCAGATACTGGAAGTTCTCGAGGCCGACATAGACGCCGCGCCGTCCGATCGTGGTGTCGGTGAAGGCGAGCCAGATGCCGAGGCCGAGGGGATAGGTGAGGAAGACGGCGAGCAGCCCGATCGCGGGCGCGAGGCACATCACGATCAGGAACGGCTTGTAGTCGAACAGCCGCACCAGCCACGACGGCTGCCGCAGCGCGAGGGCAGGAGAGGAGAGTGTGGTCACGGACATTCGGGTGTGTCCTGCTTGAGACTGTCATTCCGGGGCGGCGAAGCGCCGAACTCTGGTGCGCAATCGCGCACCAGAGAATCTCGAGCTTCCGGGTTCGATGCTCCGGGCCGCGCTCGCGCGGTCCCGTCGCATTGCCCCGGAATGACGGAGAACAGCTAGTGCGCTGTCACCGCCGGAAGTACCGCTTGCAGCGGCGCTCCGCCTCGGCGGCCGCCTGTTCCGGCGTCGCCGCGCCGGTCGCGACGGAGGCACACATCTGCACCAGCACGTAATCGGCGCTGACGGCGCCGGTCGCCGAGGAGATCGGCCCCTTGTAGCCATCGTAATAGGTGCTGTTCATCGTGTTCTTGAAGATCGCGACCTTTGGATCTTCGGTCCAGACCTTGGCCTCGGCGTAGGCGGCCAGCGGCTGGGCCCAGTAGCCGGAGTTGGCGTTGAGCCACGGCTCATACTGGTCCTTCTCCAGCATGAACTGCAGGAACGCCTTGGCCGCGTTGGGATACGGGCTGTGCTTGAACACCATCGCGTTCAGCGTCAGACCCGCCATCGGCGAGATCTTCGCGTTGCCCTTCGGCAGCAACTGATGCTCGCTGTCCTCCGCAATGGCACGGGTCGCCGGATCGTTCTTCAGCGAGAAGTACAGCGAGACGCCGTTGGCAGTCAGCGAGATCTCCTCCGACGAGTAAGCACGATTGTTGCTGACGTCGTTCCATGACGGCGTGCCGGCGATGAAGGTCGGGTACAGCTCCTTGACCCAGTTCAGCGCGGCGATCGTCTCCTTGCTGTTGATGACGACCTTGCCATCCTCGTCGAGCAGCGAGGCATTGTGCGACCACAGCGCCCAGTTGGCGAAGCCGTTGCCGTCGCCCTTGGCATTGCCGAGCGCGAAGCCGGCCGGCTTGCCGGCCTTGTGCAGCTTGCGGCAGAGGTCGACAACGCCGGCGTGATCCTCCGGAACCTTGTCGAAGCCGACCGATTGCAGGATCGACTTGCGGTAGATCAGGGGACCGGCAGTGGCGCCGAACGGCAGTCCGATCCAGGACTCGCTCTTGCTCTTCATGCCGTACTTCTGCGCCAGCGGCAGCCAGCCGCCGTAGCGCTTGCCAAGATAGTCGGCGACGTCGGTGAGCTCGATCAGCTTGTCGACATAGATATGCGGCGCGTCGGAGAAGCCGATGATGATGTCCGGGCCGGCGCCGGAGTTCGCGGTCACCGCGGTCTGCTGGGCGATGTCTTCCCAGCCGACGAAGTCGACCTTCACCTCGACGCCAGTCGCGTCGGTGAAGCGCTTGGCGTTGGCGCGGAATACGTCCTCGTCCGGCTGCACGAAGCGGACCGGGCGCAGCATGCGCAAGGTTGCGCCCTTCTCGACCGGCAGCTTCGGCGCCGGAACATCGGCGGCTTTGATCGGAGATGGTGTTGTTTGCGCCGCAGCACCGGTTGCGGCGAGCGCCGCAGCGGACAGGCCCAGCGCCAAGGCGTCACGACGTGTGAGGTCGTTCCTCATCAGTTCCTCCCTGTTATCTCCCTTCCCGGCGTTGATCGCCGGTGAAGGGTCTTCCGGTCTTTCGGCGCGTTTTTGCGCCGGCCGCCTAGCTGTTCGGCCCGCGGTCCATGCTGACAGGCTGCCAGCGGCGGAGCGCGGTGTCTTGCAGCACCGACGGATTGACGCAGCTTACCGGCCACATGCCCTGAAGCACCAGTGACAATTCGTAGCCCACGCGGCGCTTGCGCGCTTCGTCGAAGCGTGCCGAGGCCGAGGCGACATGGGCGGTCAGGGTCACGTTCTCCATGTCGAGCAGGGGATTGTTGTGCGACGGCGGCTCCTTCTCCAGCACGTCGAGCGCGGCGTGCGCGATCCACCCCTCCTGCAACGCCTTGATCAGGCTTTCCTCGTCCACGGTGGCGCCGCGGCCGGTGTTGATGAAGATGGAGCCCTTCTTCATCTGGCGAAAATGCTTCTCGGTCAGCATGTGATGCACCTCGGGCCGAGCCGGCGCGTGCATCGAGACGAAGTCGGATTGCGACAACACCTCGTTCAGCGTCGCCGGCATCACGCCGTGATCGTACATCAGCGTTTCCTGGATGAAGGGATCGTAGGCCATCATGCGCAGGCCGAAGGGAGCTGCGCGTTTCGCAACTGCACGCGCCACGCGGCCGAAGGAGATGAAGCCGAGCGTCTGGCCCATCAGCCGCGGGATCTTGAGCAGCGCAGGCCTGCCCTCGGCCCAGCGGCCGGTGCGCACCATCCGGTCCTGCTCGACCAGGCGGCGGAAGCCGGCGAGCAGCAGCATCATGGCGTGGTCGGCAACTTCCTCGATGAAGGTGTCGGGGATGTTGGTGACGGGAATGCCGCGCGCTGTTGCGGCCTTCACGTCGACGCTGTCGACTCCGACCGAGCCGAGCGTGATGACCTTGCAGTTCTCCAGTGCGTCGATGACGGTCTTGGTGATCGGCATGCCCTTGGCATAGATGGCGTCGGCGGTCTTTGCGGCTGCAATGAACTCGGCCTCGTTGGCCGGCGCCTCGACGATCTCGGCGTCGATCGGATCGAGCGCCTCGCGCTCGTACGAATAATCGCTGCCGGCGACCGTGAAGCTCGCGCCCTTCGGCGTCACCACCCTGTATTTCGGCATTCCCTGCTCCCGATTTGGTTTGTCGGTTCTTGTTGTGGCCCGCACCCGTGACGGGCCTTTGCGTCTTTTACGCGAAATCGCGGCGATCGCGTACAATTCCCGGTTGCTGGAGGCGGTGGAAACGGTCGGTTTTCCACTCACGATCCGGGCTTCTACGGAGCTGCCCGTAACAGGTTGCTAATTGGTCTCGCCCTAGAAGTTGATTCAATTTGTATCGATTCACTCGCGTGCCGTATCCCTTTTGCCTCGGAGCCTCCCGTGAAGTTGAGCAATCTGAAGATCGCCCCCAAGCTCGGCATTCTTGTCGGCGTCACCTTGTTCGGTCTGTGCATCTCCGGGGTTCTCGCCGGTTATCTGATGAAGCGCGAGATGGTGCATGCGCGCATCGATCAGACCAAGGCCATCGTCGAGCTGGCCCGCAACTACGCGGCAACCTTGATGAAGCGGGTCAACGCCGGCGAAATGACGAAGGATGCCGCGCTCGCGGAACTCCGCCGTTACGGCAATGCGATGACCTACGACAAGGGCTCCGGATATCTGTTCGGCACCACCTATGACGGCATCACGCAGCTCGCGCCCGATCCGAAGCAGATCGGCGCCAACCGCATGGACGTCGAGACCAACGGGCGAAAGCTCTCCCGTGAGATCATGGATGGCGTCAAGGCCCACGGCGATATCCTTCTCTTCTATGAATATGTGAAGCCCGGCCAGGAGAAGCCGATCCGCAAGCTCGGCTACGCCGTCGCGGTCCCCGGTTTCGAGATGTATCTCGGCACCGGCGCCTATCTCGACGACATCGACGAGAAGATGGGGCCGGTCTACTGGCTGCTCGGCCTCTCCGTGCTCGGCATCGTGATCGTCGCCGGCAGCGTCGCCTGGCTGCTCGGCCGCAGCATCAGTCATCCGCTGGCGCTGCTCGGCACGCGCATGAAGGAGCTTGTCGACGGCAAGCTCGAGGGCGACATCCCCGGCGTCGGCCGCGGCGACGAGGTTGGCGCGATGGCGTCGACCGTCCAGATCTTCAAGGACAACGCGATTCGCATCCGCGACCTCGAGCAGACCGAGGCTCAGGCCAAAGAGCGCGCCGCGGCGGAACGACGCAGCGCGATGGAAGATATCGCCAGCGACTTCGAACGCAGCGTCAACGGCATCGTCCGCTCGGTCTCCTCGGCCGCGGCCGGCATGCAGACCACGGCGCAGTCGATGACCGCCACCGCGAGCGACGCCAGCGCGCGGGCCGCGACCGTCGGTGCGGCTTCGCAAAAGGCTTCCGGCAATGTCGGCACGGTTGCGGCCGCCGCCGAAGAATTGTCGAGTTCGGTCGCGGAAATCTCCCGCCAGGTGACGCGGTCCACGGAAGTTGCGAGCAAGGCCGTCAGCGATGCCGAGCGCACCAACGCCACAGTGCAGGTGCTCTCCTCCGGCGCCGAGAAGATCGGCGAGGTGGTCAAGCTGATTCACTCGATCGCGGCGCAGACCAACCTCTTGGCGCTCAACGCCACCATCGAGGCGGCGCGTGCCGGCGAATCCGGTCGCGGCTTCGCGGTCGTCGCCTCCGAGGTCAAGGCGCTCGCCAACCAGACCGCCAAGGCGACCGAGGAAATCTCGGCCCAGGTCGCGGCGATGCAGACCTCGACCAGCGACGCAGTGTCCGCCATCGCCGGCATCACCCAGACCATCGCCGAGATGAGCGAGATCACCGCCGGCATTTCGGCATCCATCGAGCAGCAGGGCGAGGCCACGCGCGAGATCGCCCGCAACATCCAGTCGGTCGCGGCCGGCTCGAGCGAGATCAACGCCCATATCGGCAGCGTCACCTCGGCTGCGGAGGCGACGGGCAGCGCGGCCACCGACGTGCTCTCCAACGCCCGCGAGTTGGACAACCAGTCCGGTGCGCTGCGCAGCGCGGTCGACGGCTTCCTCGCCAAGGTGCGGGCGGCGTAAGCACTTCGGTCATGCCCCGCGAAGGCGGGGCATGCGGTAGCCGCGGCTTATCGATTCAATCACGACCGTCTCGGAGTACTGGATCGCCCGGTCAAGCCGGGCGATGGCGGAGTAGGTGGCCGCCCTCACTGCTTCTCGATCCCCGCGTTCTTGATCAGCTTTTCCCACAGCACGAGCTGCTCGCCCACGAAGGTGCCGAGCTCTTCCGGCGTGCCGGAGAAGGCATCCATGCCGAGGGTCGCAAGCTGGGCCTTGATCTCCGGCTTCTCGATGATCTTCCTGATCTCGGCGTTGAGCCGGGTCACGATCTCCTTCGGCATGCCGGCCGGGCCGAAATAGCCCTGCCATGACGAGATGTCGAAGTCCGGCACCCCGGCCTCCTGCATCGAGGGCAGATTCGGCACCAGCGGCGAGCGGTCCTTGGTGGTGACGGCGAGCGCCTTGAGCGCGTTGCCGTTGACGTGGGGAAGGCCGGTGAGAATGTCGACGAACATCATCGAGACGCGGCCGCCCATGACGTCGTTGAGCGCCGGCGGCGAACTCTTGTAGGGCACGTGCAGCAGGTCGAGCCCGGCATTATGCGCAAAGGTTGCGCCCGACACGATCGCCGAAGACGAGCCCGAGGCGTAGCTCAGCTTGCCCGGATTGGCCTTGCCATAGGCGACGAGCTCGCCGACGCTCTTGGCTGGCACTTCCGGATTGATGACCAGCATGAAGGGCAGGTCCCCGGTGCGCGCGATCGGGGTGAAGTCCTTCACGGGATCGTAGGTCAGGCTCTTCAGCAGGTAGGGATTGGCCGAATGCGTGGTGTTGGTGGTCACCAGCAGCGTGTAGCCGTCCGGTGCAGCGCGCGCGACATAGGTCGCGGCGATCATGCCATTGGCGCCCGCCTTGTTCTCGATGACGATGCCGACGCCGAGCGCCTGCGACAGATGCTGGGAGATCAGCCGCGTCGTCGTATCGGTGCCGCTGCCGGCCGCGAACGGCAGCACCAGCGTGATGTTGCGGCTGGGATAAGTGTCGGCCTGCGCGGCAGATGCGGCGGCAAGACACAGCGCAGCAGCGCCGGCGGTGCGGATGACAGAAATCAGCGATGACAGCATGTCTGGACGTTCCCTCTTTTTCGTTGGCCGGGAACCTAGCGTCTCCTCGTTGAAATCGGAAGGTGTGAGTTTGTCGCCAGGTCTCGTGCCCCGGCGCGGCGCAGTGCGCCCTTCGCGGCGTGATGCGCTGCTGAACCGGGGCCCATACTTGCGGCAATCTCGGTCCCGGCTCAGCGTCGCGTCATTGCATGCCGCGCCGCGTCCGGGACACGCGACTTGCCCCGCATCCGCGGCGCGGAATTACTTCACCGCGGAGCCCTGCCGCGACGCGATCACGACGCCCGCGAGCACCAGCGCATAGCCGATCAGGTGAAAGGGCTGGAGCTTCTCGCCGAGCAAGAGGATGGCCATCGCCGAACCGAACACCGGCACCAGATGGAAGAACGGCGCGGCGCGGTTCGGTCCGATCAGCGCCACGCCGCGGTTGAAGAAGAGATAGGCGAGCGTCGAGGGGAAGATCAGGATGTAGGCCAGTGTCGCCAGCGTCAGCGCATCGAATTGCAGGACGTTGCCGCTCCAGGCTTCCCAAACCGCCGTGGGCAGCAGCATCGTCGCGCCGCAGCAGGTGGTGAAAGACAGGAACGAGAGCTGGTGGATCTTCGGCCGGCGCGGGATGAAGGCGGAGTAGATCCCGAAGGCAACCAGCGAGGACGCGAACATGATGTCGCCGCGGTTGAAGCTGATGCCTGCGAGCGCCGACAGGTCGCCGCGCAGGATGATGATCAGCACCCCTGCGAGCGAGATCGCGATGCCGGCAAGCTGCGCACCCGTCAGCCGCACCCCGAACAGCACCAGCGACCACAGCGCCACGAACAGCGGTCCGGCCGACTGGATCAGCAGCGCGTTCAGCGCCTCCGTGTATTGCATGGCCCAGTAGGAGATCGCGTTGTTGAAGGCGAAGCCGACCAGCGACAAAAACAGCATCAGCGGCAGGCTCTTGCGCAAGCTTGGCCAGTCGCGCTTGAGATGCGGCCAGGCGAACGGCAAGAGGATCAGGAACACGCCGAACCAGCGGATCGTGGTCACCGTCAGCGGCGGCACATGCGCGCCGACATGGCGCGCGAGCACGATGTTGCCGGCCCAGAACAGCGAGCTCAGGCTCAACAACAGGTAAGGCTGATTATTGAGCCAACTGGCCGGATTCGAGGCCGGTGGCGCGGGCGAAGCAATCGTCATTGGCGTTCGATGCGAGCTTGCGCCGGATTCTCGTTGCAGCACAAGTCACGCGGCCGCAATGCTACAATGCAAGCAGACCTGAGGAGGTGTCATTGGCGGTTAATATGTTGAACATCGAAGGCCTGGAGCAGCTCGATCGACATGCCCCGGTGGTGATGCTGAACCTGATGCGCTTCAACGCGCGCTCGCGCGACGGTGACGGGTCCGGCTGGGACGCCTACTTGCGCTACAGCGCAATCACCGTGCCGATGATCAAGGCGCGCGGCGGCACGCTGCTCTGGACCGGCGAGGCAAAGGCCATTGCGCTCGGCCCCCACCAGGGCAATGGCTGGGATTTCGTCGCACTGGTTTACTATCCGTCAGTCGCGGCCTTCCTCGACATGATGACGTCACAAGCCTACGAGGCAGAGGCCGACCCGCACCGCCGCAACGCCTGCGCCGAGCATGTGATCATTGCGACGAACGAGGCGTACAGCAAGTTCAAGGTGCGTTGACGCGCGATATTCAGGTTATTGTCGTACGGCACGGTCTTTTCCCTCTCCCCTTGTGGGAGAGGGTGGCTCGCCGCGATAGCGGCGAGACGGGGCTTTCTCCGCACACGAATTTCTCGGTATGTGATCCCGCGGAACAGCGCGAGGACAGCGACTTGGTTGCAGCGTTGCATAAGGTCAGGCTTGCTGAGAAAGCTGGGCTGCAATACCTGCGTCACGACAGAAAAGGTCGAGCAACGACTGTTTATCTATAGTTAGCTTGAATGGTGTCACCGGGGCGTTTTCCGCGCCATAAACACCAGAAGCCTCGACCAGCCGATCCGTCGCGTCTCTAAGCGGGGTCGTCATCTCGCCAAAAGGAAGCATCCGATAGTTCTGTTCGGAGCCATCCTTCCGAAGCAAGGCAATCGCTGATGGAAGGTCCCGCTGGCCAGTATAGCGAAAATCTAAACCCGTACTCCGTTCGGCAAGCGTCATCTCGTCGCCTACGTGAATGAGAGTATCACGCGTTGCGTAAAAGCCGATCATTTCTTCCGCCGCGGCGCGAGGCCTTACAATATCCGACACGTTGTTAGCGACGCCCCAGAACGACCCTTTGATGCGCAGGTACGGAGCAATAATAGGGATTTTGCCCGCATTTCGAAGCTTCAGGCCCAAATTGATCGAGTATCTTAAGTCGCCGGTGCTGTGTCCGATCTTAAGGCCATTAGGAATGGATGCTCCGCTCGCTATACATGATCTTCACGAAGCGATTGTTTGCTCGATCCTTAGTGGCGTGCCGATGACAGAAGTCTGTTACGCGTTCCAGAAGTAGACGAAGACAGTAGTTGTAAAACCATTGCTGCGCACCGGCGTGCTCCGCTCGTTCATTACGATAGCGGCGCATGTTCTTTTTGTTCGATGCAAGCACGAATCCACGAATGGGAAGCTGAGCGATCATCTCTAGCGCGGTCCGCTTTTGAGCGGCCGACAAATGCCTATAATGAAGATCACTGCGCTTACTTCCGATCTTGGACAGGATTGTTCGAACCCAGTTCTGCACCTCGGACTCATGCTTTGCTCTGATAAGCACCGCACCAAGGCACAGCCATTCCGTGGCGCCAACCGGATCGATGGGGCGCACAGCCTTCAGTCCTGCGTCGCCCGCCTCATCAATGTAAGCAATGTAATAGGGGGCAGGGATTTGAGTCGCCATTAGCGCGCAACTATGGCGTGTCTGCAACAATTGAATCAATCCGTTTAGGTCTTGCGCGGTGGCCGCTAGAGCGGTTCCCGACCAAATTGAATCGTTAGGGATTGAACGAAGCCGCTGGCGCGGCATGTAGGGAGGCGTAGCAAGGATTGCCTCCTGTCTGAGAGGATTGCGGGTTTTCGAAGCCCAACCCTTTAGACAGGAGGTTTTCCGATGGCTGAGATCAGCCCACTTCGCCGCCGCATGATCGAGGACATGACGGTCCGCAATCTGTCACCGGCGACGCAGCAATCCTACCTCAACGCCGTAGCGAAGTTGAGCCGATATTTCGGTCGTTCTCCTGACCGCCTCGACCTGGAGGATATCCGTGCCTTCCAGGTTCATCTGGTTGCGACGGGGATGTCCTGGCCGGCGCTGAACCAGATCGTTTGCGCACTGCGGTTCTTCTACGGTGTGACCCTTGGTCATGACACCGTTCCGGAGCGCATCGCCTATGCGCGTAAACCGCGCAAACTGCCGGTCGTGCTGAGCGCCGACGAGGTCGTGCGCTTCCTGGAAGCAATCCCAAGCCTCAAGAGCCGTACCGCGCTGACCACCGTCTATGCCGCAGGCTTGCGCGTATCGGAAGTGGTCCTCTTGAAGGTTGTCGACATTGATAGCCAACGGATGTTGATCCGGGTCGAGCACGGCAAGGGCGGCAAGGACCGTTACGTTATGCTCTCGCCGCAGCTTTTGAGGATTCTGCGGACGTATTGGCGGCTCACTCGGCCAAAGCGATGGCTGTTTCCCGGCCGAGACGACGAGCGTCCGCTCGTCCCCAACGTGCTGCACGCCGCCTGCCGTTCAGCCTGCGCTGCGGCCGGCTTGAGCAAGTCGGTGACAGTGCATACGCTGCGGCACACATTCGCGACCCATCTCCTGGAGAACGGGGCCGACGTGCGCATCATCCAGGTGCTGCTCGGTCATGCCAGTCTGGCCAGCACGGCGCGCTATACCCAAGTCGCCACCAAGACCATCAGCAATACGCCAAGTCCGCTTGACCGGCTCCGCCTGGAGGTCGTGCCGCCCGGCTGAGCGGACCTGATGGCTCCGGTTCTGGAAGTGGCGGATATCTTCCGCCGCCACGGCGAAGCGTTTCGGCAAGCCCGTGCCGAGCATCTGGGCCGCGTCGAGCGGCGCGTCATGGGCGCGATCACGGCATGCCGGACGGCTGTGCTCGGCGGCCACGTCGAGCAGTGCGATGACTGCGGCGCCACACGCATTGCCTACAACTCCTGTCGCAATCGGCATTGCCCGAAGTGCCAGGGCGCGGCGCGCGCGCAATGGCTCGCCGAACGGCAAGCCGAACTCCTTCCCGTACCGTATTTCCACGTCGTCTTCACCCTGCCGGCCCCCGCCGGAGAGATCGCCTTCCAGAACAAGGCCGTCGTCTACGCCATCCTGTTCCGCTGCGCGGCCGAGACGCTCGCCACCATCGCGGCCGACCCCAAGCATCTCGGCGCTCAGCTCGGCGTGACCGCCGTCCTCCACACCTGGGGCCAGACCCTGCAACACCATCCGCATCTCCACTGCGTCGTGCCCGGCGGTGGACCCTCGCTCGACGGCACACGCTGGGTCGCTTGCCGGCCCGGCTTCTTCCTGCCAGTACGCGTCCTCTCCCGGTTGTTCCGCCGCCTGTTTCTGCAAGAGCTGCAAGCTGCCTTCGCGGCTGGCCAGTTGGGTTTCTTTGGCGATCTCGCGCATCTGGCGGATCCCGCCGCGTTCACCCAACGCCTCGCTCAACTCCGACGGACCGACTGGGTCGTCTATGCCAAGCCGCCATTCGGCGGCCCCGAACAGGTGCTGGCTTATCTCGGCCGCTATACGCATCGCGTCGCCATCGCCAACAGCCGGCTGATCTCGCTTGCCGACGGCAAGGTCAGCTTTTCCTGGAAGGACTATCGGCAGAATCGCAAAGCCAAAGTGATGACGCTTAATGCCGATGAGTTCATTCGTCGCTTTCTCCTGCACACCCTGCCGGACGGCTTCCACCGCATCCGCCACTATGGTTTCCTCGCCAATGGCGGACGCAGCGATAAAATCGCCTTCTGCCGTCAACTCCTTACTGTCCGCAACCCTCCGACTGATCAAGAAGCCGGCGACGATCCCCTCACCAAATGGAAGATCCCCGTCTGCCCGCATTGTGGCGGCACCATGCGGCGCGTCGATGTCGTCCCGCGAGCCTGCGCCCGCGACCATCCGTTTCGTTGTGATACGTCATGACCAGCGCCTGCACCATCCACCTCCTCTGTGATCACCTTCGCGGTGGCAACGTCCGAAGTCGCCGCGGCCGCGCTCGTCACCGAACACCACGCCAATCGTTCGGCAACGCATCCCAGCGCAGCAAGTCGCTCGCTGGATCGCGCCCTTGGCCCTATCAAACGGGCTGCTCACATCCGATGAATGTCTCGCCGACGCGCGGCGACCACAGGAGCGCCTTCCCAGCAGCCGCACCCGCTGCACTATTCCCATAGCGCCCACAACTCCGCAGCTTCGTTCAATCCGGCTTCTATGAGGTCGCACGCACGACAGAGCGCGCGGCTCGCGCCTGCCACGCGACCTCACAGAACCCTCAAGATTCCCAAATCACGCCGGTTCTGATTCAAACTGCCTGCTGGCGAAGGAGGCCGGCGGGCATGGCGCCACCTCTTTCGATTGATCTCCGCAAGCGTGTGGTTGCCGCCGTTGCGGGCGGCATGTCGTGTCGGGAGGCCGCTGCGCACTTTCGAGTGGGCGTGTCGAGTGCGATCCGCTGGATGGCGCAAGCGCGCGAGACGGGCGAAGTGACGCCGAAGCCACAGGGCGGCGATCGACGCTCGCAGGCGATCGAAGCGCAAGCTGAACGCATCCTCGCGCTGATTGCGGCCAAGCCCGACAGCACATTGGAGGAACTGAAGGCGGCGCTCGCCGCCGATGGACACGCTTTCAGCGTCTCCGCGTTGTCGCGCTTCTTCCAGCGTCGCAAGATCACGCTCAAAAAAAGACTGTATACGCCACTGAGCAAGAGCGGCCGGACGTCCTGAAGAAGCGAGAAGAGTGGGTCGACGGCCAGATTGGCCTCGATCCTGACAAGCTCATCTTCATTGACGAGACATGGGCGTCAACCAACATGGCACGCCCGCGCGGGCGTGCGCCCCGCGGCGAGCGGCTGCGGGCCTCCATTCCGCACGGCCACTGGAAGACAACGACCTTTGTTGCAGGCCTGCGCCTGTCGGGCATGGTCGCGCCGATGGTTCTCGATGGGCCGATCAACGGGCTCGCCTTCCAGGCTTATGTGGACCAGGTGCTCGTTCCAGAATTGCGGGAAGGAGATATCGTCGTCATGGACAATCTCGGCAGCCACAAGGGCGCAGGCGTGCGCGCAGCGATCGAGGCTGCCGGCGCAAAGCTCCTCTATCTCCCGCCCTACAGTCCCGACCTCAATCCCATCGAGAACGCCTTCGCCAAGCTGAAAGCGCTGCTGCGCAGGGCCGCCGAGCGCACCGTCGAAGGCTTGTGGAACGCAATCGGACGCTGCCTCGATCGCTTCACGCCGCGCGAATGCGCCAACTACTTCGCAGCCGCTGGATACGAACCAACCTGATCGGGAACCGCTCTATTAACAGAAACGTCGCAAAGCGGCTTAGGTCGCTATCCGACGTCCTGCGCGATCATGTCTGGCAAGTAATTGATTTAACAAGGAAATCGTTTGTTGATCGCTGCCATCGCTTCCCCGCGCGAACTTCGTTCGCGCCACCTTAAAGAAGGGAGAAGGAAGAGGAAGGCGCCGTCGTGGTGACTCTTACTTCCTCCGCTCCGCACCTCCACGCGCCTCCGGCGTCAACGCGTCGATGGCCGCGTGGCACGCCGTCTGCAACAAGCGGCAGACCTCCGCGGTCGAGCGCTGCGGGCTCAGCGCCGCAAAAGTTGGATAGCTCGTCAGCACGAAGATCAGGTCGACCGCGTCCTGCACGGCTCGCTTGACCGCGCGTTTCTCCGTGATGCGCGTGACAAGCCCGGTCAGCAGCTCCCGCCGGCGCTCGTTGCGCGCGACCAGGGCCGCGCCGAACTCGGGATCGGTCGCGATCGCTTGATTCAGCCCGCCGATGGCGGGGTCGTGAGCCCAGAAGGTGCAGAAGATCGTGACGATGCGGTCGAGCGCGTTCCGCGGGTCCGCCATCGTCATCACCTCAGCGAGCTCGAACAGCCCGCCCTGGCGTGCGATGTCGTCGAACACGGCCTCTAGCAGTCCGCGACGCGACCCGAACTGGTTGTAGACGGTCAGCCGCGTGACACCGGCCTCCTTCGCGACCACGTCGAGCGAGAAGTTCGCGATGCTGGCATCCTTCCGCAACAGCCGTGCGCCGGCCGCGATGATGCGCTCGCGCGTCTCCGCCGCCGCCGACGCTCGTGCCGGGCTCACATAGCTGCGTTTCGGCATTGCCCTGCCTTCATCTTGACGCATTGACTATACATATTGTAAATCCAATTTAGAAGCCGGTTTGGAGCTTGCCATGCAGACTGCCCTCGTGATCGCTCTGTCGCTTCATGTCTTGTCGTCCGTGTTCTGGGCCGGATCAAGCTTTGCGCTGGCGCGCATCGGCGGCGCCGCCGGCGAGCAGCTCGTCTTTCCGCAACTCGGTGCGGCGATGATTGCGATTTTGACCGGCGGCTATCTTGGCCACCTCGTTCACGCCGGCAACTTCGGCACGACCGAGCAGGTGCTCGCGCTTGGCTCGGCTTGTGCGCTGATCGCGGTCGGCGTGCAGGCGGCGATCGGCCCCCGCGCGGTCCTAACCTTGCGCCGCGGCGCCGGCGATCCAGCGGCTATGCGTGCGCGCATCGCGACCGCACAGCGCGTGGCGGCGGGGCTGCTCGGCATCACCGCGCTCTGCATGGGCGCCGCGCGCTATATCTGAAAGCGGTCTTAAGTGGCCTGCTTGCGCGAAGCTACGAACACGCCGGACAGCACCAGCGCGAAGCCGATGAAGTGGAAGGTCTGCGGGCGTTCGCCGAGGAACGCCATCGCCATGATCGAGCCGAACACCGGCACCACGTGGAAGAACGGGGCAGCGCGGTTGGCCCCGATCAGGCGTACCCCGCGGTTGAAGCAGAGATAAGCGAGCGTCGAGGGAAAGACGGCGACGTAGAACAGCGTCAGCAGGTTCGGTCCGTCGAGCTTCATCACGGGACGTGCGAACAGCTCCCAGATCTCCAGCGGCACCAGGCAGGCGGCACCGGCGCCGAAGGTGAAGGCGAGGAACGACAGTCCGTGCATCGCCGGCCGCTTCAACGTCAGCACCGAATAGAGCGCGAAGAAGATCAGCGCGACGATGAAGATCAGATCGCCCTTGTTGAACTCGACGTTCGACAGCGTGGTGAAGTCGCCGTGCAGCAGGATCATCAGCACGCCGCACATCGAGAGCAGCACGCCGAAGGCCTGTGCGGCGGTGAGGCGGATGCCGAGGATGATCAGCGACCACAGCGCCACGACCAGCGGTGCGGCCGATTGCAACAGCAGCGTGTTGAGCGCCTGGGTGTGCTCCAGCGCCCAATATTGCAGCGTGTTGAAGGCGCCGATGCCGGTGATCGACAGCACGATCATCAGCCCGAGCTTGCTCCGGATCGCGGGCCAGTCCTGAACGAGATGCTTCCAGGCGAACGGCAGCACCAGCAGGAAGGCGAAAGACCAGCGCAGGAACGACAGCGTCACCGGCGGGATATGGCCGGCCGCGAGCCGCCCGACGATGGCATTGCCGGCCCAGCACAGCGCGGTGATGCTGAGGAGGAGATAAGGCTGGTTGGCGATCCAGTTGTGACCGGACGCCTCAGTGCCCGTGGTCTGGCCGGTGGCGGACATTGCGATTGTTATGGCCCCGCGTGGATGGCGCCGGGGCCGCCGGCCCGGCGCTGTCCGGGCCGGTTCGCAACCCCGGCTCCGTCCAAAGACACGGAAATCGAGGTTGCATCAATGGGGGCGGGATGCATCGCGACCATGCAGCGGTAGATGCTGCATCTAGCGCTTTGGTCGGGGTCGGCGGGAGGCTCCGGAGGGCCTCCGGATTTTCCGGGGATATCAAAGGCTTAAATAGCGTTTAGGATCTCGAAAAAGCCGCCTTCTTGCTTGCTTAGAGAGGCTGCTTCCTTTATCCGGTTGGCTGCCTCGCGTGCGAGCGGCCCCGGCCGTGGATTGGGCTGGGCGCATCTAAAATCTTCAAAGGGATTACCCGCGAATGGCCAATGTTGTCGTCGTCGGCGCCCAGTGGGGCGACGAAGGAAAAGGCAAGATCGTCGATTGGTTGTCTGAGCAGGCCGACATCGTCGTCCGCTTCCAGGGCGGCCATAACGCCGGCCATACGCTGGTCATCAACGGCGTGACCTACAAGCTCGCGCTGCTGCCCTCGGGCGTGCTGCGCGAGCACAAGCTGTCGGTGATCGGCAACGGCGTCGTGTTCGACGCGCAGGCCTTCCTCGACGAGGTGACCAAGCTCCGGGCCCAGGGTGTCGCGGTCTCTCCGGACAATCTGCGCATCGCCGAGAACGTGACCCTGATCCTGCCGCTGCACCGCGAGCTCGACGCGCATCGCGAATCCGCCAACGTGGCCACCGCGATCGGCACCACCCGCCGCGGCATCGGCCCCGCCTATGAGGACAAGGTCGGCCGCCGCGCCATCCGCCTGATGGACCTCGCCGACCTCGACACGCTCCCGCACAAGATCGACCGCCTGCTGGCGCACCATAATGCGCTGCGCCGCGGCCTCAATCTGCCGGAGTTCGACGGCAAGGAGATCCTGCGCGAGCTCAGCGCGCTGGCGCCGCAGCTTCTGCCCTATGCCGAGACGGTGTGGCGGCTGCTCGACATCAAGCGGCGCGAGGGCAAGCGCATGCTGTTCGAGGGGGCGCAGGGAGCCCTGCTCGACGTCGATCACGGCACCTATCCTTACGTGACCTCGTCCAACACGGTGGCGGCGCAGGCCGCGACCGGCGCCGGCCTCGGGCCCGGCGCGGTCGGCTATGTCCTGGGTCTGTGCAAGGCCTACACCACCCGGGTCGGCCAGGGCCCGTTCCCGACCGAGCAGGACAACGAGACCGGCCGCAGGATCGGCGAGCGCGGCCGCGAGTTCGGCACCAATACCGGCCGTCCGCGCCGTTGCGGCTGGTTCGACGCCGTGCTGGTCCGCCAGGCCGTCCGCACCTGCGGCATCAACGGTTTGGCGCTGACCAAGCTCGACATTCTGGACGGCTTCGACACGATCGAGGTCTGCACCGGCTATCGCCTCGACGGCAAGGAGATCGACCATTTCCCGGCCGGCGAGGGCGCCCAGGCCCGGGTCGAGCCGATCTACGAGACGATCGAAGGCTGGAAAGAGCCGACCGCCAATGCACGGTCGTGGGCGGACCTGCCGGCCCAGGCCATTAAATATGTCCGCCGGATCGAGGAATTGGTGGGATGCCCGGTCGCGCTGCTTTCCACGAGCCCCGAACGCGAAGATACTATCCTGGTGCAAAATCCGTTTGAGGCTTAACGATATCTTACCGGGACGTGCGTATAGTTGAGTTGAAATGGCTGATTACTATCCGCTGATCGCCCGCGCTATTGCCGCCCTGGACCCCAACGCTCCCGGCGAAAGCCGTCGTGCGCTCTATGAGCGGGCGCGCACGGCCTTGATCGCCCAGCTCCGCAGCGTGCAGCCGCCGCTGTCCGAATCGGAGATCACCCGCGAACGGCTGTCGCTCGAAGAGGCCGTGCGCAAGGTCGAATCAGAGGCTGCCCAGCGCGCGCGCGAAGCGTCCCGCCCTGGCGGCGCCAGCGGTGGGCGTGGCGGCAGCGGCGATGCCTTCCGCCGGGCCAGTGCCCGCACCGCCGAGGGCAATCCGCCCGCGGCTTCACCGGCTGGCCCGCCGCGCGCCCGTCCGGCGGTGCCGCCGCCGCGCAACGATCGCCCGCCACTCGGCGGCGATGATCAGGACGACCGCGACACCCAGCGTCACGCGCGCGCCCCGCGTTTCGACGCGCCGCGCCAGCCGGGTCCGCCGTCGCCAATGCCGGAGGCTCCGCGTGACCGTGCCGCACGCCGCGGGCCGGAAGCCGGGCCGCCGCCGCCGCAGTCGCCGGGCGTGCGCGGCTTCCGCGACATCACCGCTGATGTCAACGATCTCGGCGGCGCCGCCGCGCAGGCCAACCGTGCCGCGCGCCGCACCTACGCCAACGTGCCCTCGCCCTCGCCGGAATTCGACCGGCTCGAACCGAGCCTGGAGAACCGCGCCGGCGAGCAGGACGCGCCTTATTCCTACGATGAATCGCTCGAGGAGGCCGAGCGCTACGCGCCGCAGCCGCCGTCGTCGCGCTCGCGCGTCGCGCCCGATCGCGACGTCAAGAAGCGCGTCCGCTCCCGCTCGGCCTTCCCGTTCAAGAGCGCGATCGCCGTCGGCATCGTGCTGATCCTGGTCGGCGCCGGCATCCTCTGGGGCAAGCCGCTGGTCCAGATCGCGAGCGGGCTGTTCAAGTCGTCGCCCACCCAGGTCGTGGAGGCGCCGAAGGATACCTCCCAGCCGCAGAGCAAGCCGAAGATCCCGGATCGCGTCGGCCAGCCGTCGGCGAGCGACCAGCCGGTCGCGCCGGTGGCGCAGAAGGTTGTGCTCTATGACGAGGATCCGTCCGATCCCAAGGGTAAGCAATATGTCGGCTCGGTGGTGTGGCGGCTCGAGCCGATCAAGGCGTCCGGCAACCAGAAGGCCGATGTCGCCGTGCGCGCCGACATCGAAATTCCCGATCGCAAGTTCAAGATGACGATGTCGTTCCGCCGCAACACCGATTCGTCGCTGCCGGCGAGCCACACCGCGGAACTGACCTTCATCCTGCCGCAGGATTTCCCCGGTGGCAGCGTCTCCAACGTTCCCGGCATCCTGATGAAGTCGAACGAGCAGGCGCGCGGCACCCCGCTCGCAGGGCTGGCGGTCAAGGTCACCGACGGCTTCTTCCTAGTCGGCCTCTCCAATGTCGATGCCGACCGCACGCGCAACATCCAGCTCCTGAAGGAACGCTCCTGGTTCGACGTGCCGCTGGTCTATGCCAACCAGCGCCGCGCCATCATCGCGATCGAGAAGGGCGCCCCGGGCGAGCGCGCCTTCAACGACGCGTTCGCGCAATGGGGCGAGTAGCAAGTCGCGCCTGAATCAAGGCGTGGTTGGATTAAATCTCAGCCGCAGCGTAGGTCGGTCTTCACCTCTCCCCAGCGGGGGAGAGGTCGGATCGCGCATGGCGATGCGAAGCATCGTCCAGTGCAATCCGGGCGAGGGGCCGCAGCGCTCAGTGAGACCTCAACCTCTCACCCGGATCGCATCTTTCGATGCGATCCGACCTCTCCCGACGGGAGAGGTAAGGGTAAGGCGAGCCACCCTCGTTAGCGGCGATCCAATCGAAATCGATCGGGTCTTATTGCGCCGCGGCTTCCCGCTTGCGTGCGGCCGCGGCGGCGGCGTGCTCGCGGTCCATCACGGCGCGGCAGCCTGGGCTGACATGCGCCTTGTTCCTCACCATGCAGGCGGTGATCCGCGGGATGTCGGGAATCTCGCTGGAACAAAGCCGCATGGCATCGCCCGAACACATCTGTTGCGCTTCGGGTGAGAAGGCGAGACCGGGTGAGGTCTGGAATGCGATGGCAGTGGTGGCGAAGGCCACGAGCGTGGCAATCGATTGGTAGCGTGTCATGGCTGATGCGTCCCCAAGTTCCGCAAGGCGTTGATTGCTTTGTTTTTGGGGCGCCGCACGCGGTTTGCTCTGCCGCACGTCACAGCCGTCACGCCGGGAAACCTGTCCTGGCATGTGGTCGCTCGATTACTTCTGGTGTTCGAATCGAAAGTGCTGCGCCGCCCGAGCGAAGTATGCGCGATTGTCACGAAGCTGCAATGGCGGATGAAAAGGAATTCGCAATTGTTGCGCGTTCGTCACGCAGAACGCGGCGTGCGGCGTCAGACGAGGCGATAGGATGGCGCGGATGCTTGCTCCGCTTCGTTCTCCGCGAGCGCCGCGGCGTGTTCTTCGATCGCAGTAACGCCCTTCGCGGTAAGCTCGAACAGATCGCCGTCCTTCATCACATAGCCGTCGGCGATCAATTGTCCGATCTTGCCGTGCCTATCGTCGGCAAAGGCGACGGACTGACTAATGTCCCGCAGGATCGAAAGCTCTTCGTCGCGCAGCATGGCTGAAGTCTCCGATCTTCGGGGGAGGGCCGTATCCTCACATGCCGTGGCTCTCGAACACCTTGCGGCAAGACCTCGACAGCCTGCTCCGGTTGGCCTGCAGGCAGCTCTGCACCGCATTGTCATTGCCGAGGTCCTTGCGGCAGAGACGCGAGGCATCACGCGAGCAGGCGTTTTGCTCCTGCGGCGTCCCGGCATGACCTTGCGCGAGCGCCGGCGCGCTCGACAAGCCGCTCGAGGCCATCATCGCAATCATCGTCAGGAGGAGTTTCCGGGGCATCGGCGGGTCCCAATCTGCCAGGAGGCGCGAATTTCAGGTCCTGTCAGAACTCGTCCGCTTGCCAGTTGTTCCCCCTTGCCGGAGTGCGGGGCCGGCGGGCGCGAGGCGCATCTTGCAACCCCCGCTATCCAAGTTCGCCGCCCCGCTGTTATAAAGTGCGCAGAGTGAGGGGTATTTGATGAAACGCTATGTGATCTTTGCGCTCGTCGGTCCGTTCCTGGGCGGGTTCCTGCTCTTGCTGACGACGACCTATCAGTCCGGCTACTGGGCGCAGACCAGTCTCGGCGAGATCGGCAAGCTGTTCGTGGTGTTCTTCAAGACCCTGCAATACAGCTACCTGTTCGGCTTCCTGCCGTCGCTGATGATCGGCGCGGTGGACGACATCCTGATCCACGTCAGGCGGATCGGTCCGGTGCTGCGCATTCTGCTGGTCGGCCTGTTCGCCTTCATCCTGGCCTCGCTGACTTACAGCTCGCGCGGACCGGACTCGGGCGCCGTGCAGTTCGTCCTGTACGGCCTGGTCGGCTTCGTGCCGGCGGCGGTGTCGTCCTGGCTCGTGCACAGATTCGTCGAAGAGCCGCAGCCGGCGGCGGCGCCAACCTGAGCGCGCGGCCCTTGGACGCGCCGCCGCAACCCTGGCCGCACGAGCGCGTTTCCATCAGGCGATGACCATGTCCGACGATGATAGTCTTGTAAGGCGCGGTCCCCGGCCGGGGCGCACCTCGCGCGCGACTTTCTCAGGCGCCGAGGCGCGCGGGCCGATCATCGACGAGGAGGGGCATGAGATCCGGCCCGAAACTCTGGAGCAGGGCTTTCGCGAGTTTCGCTTCGAATTCGGTCAAGCCAACCCGTTCGGCAATCTGACGCGGGAGCAGCGGCTGGCGCGGCTCGAGGCGATCGCAAAGCTGCTCGACATCGCCTTCATTCTGCCCGGCACCAACATCCGCTATGGCATCGACGGCCTGATCGGGCTGATCCCCGTTGTCGGCGATATCATCACCACCGCGATCTCGCTGTGGCTGGTGCGCGAGGCGCGTGCGCTGGGCGCGCCCTGGTACATCACCGCGCGCATGCTCGGCAATGTCGCGGTCGACGGCGTGGTCGGCATGGTCCCGTTCGCGGGCGACGCCTTCGACGTCATGTTCCGCGCCAACATGCGCAACGTGCGCCTGTTGCGCCGCTGGCTCGACAAGCAGCCTCGGATGTGAGGCTCAAAACACAAAAAGCGCGACGACCTTTCGGCCATCGCGCTTTGAGCGCACATCGGAGGCTTGCGAAGAAACTTACGCCGCGTCGGCGTCGGCGTTTGCTGCCGACTTGCGACGGCGCGGCAGAGGGAAGGCCTCGCTCTCATAGAGCGAGCGGATGCCATTCTGGTCGAACCGGGCTTCCTCAACCTGGAGATAGGCGCCGTTCAACGAATCCGTCGGCAACTCCTCGATCGCAAAGCGCACGGCTTCCGCCGCGGTGCCGAAGCGCCGATAGGTGAAGCCTGCACGCTTCTTCTTGCGGATCGCGGCAGGAAACAGCTCGGCGGAGGTGTTGAAGTTGAACGGACGCATTGGACGCATGGTCAAAGACCTCGTGATCTTCTCTGGGGCTTTAAGCGCGTGGGGTTTGAGAGGGCGAAGGCCGCAATCGGGCGAGCCCGCCGTGCATGTCATTCTCGTTCTCTAATATAGGCCGATTTGACAGAATTGCGACCCCTGCGAACGGAGATGATGAATCTGCGCATGCCAGCTCCGCATCCAAAATAAATATAACAATATCAATGGCTTGCTTGGATTAAATTTTGCCAAGAAGCAGCAGCACGACCAGCACCACCAGCACGAGGCCGCCAATCCCCATGCCGGAATGGCCCATGCCATAGCCATAGCCGCCGATCCGGCCCCACAGGCCGCCGACGAGATAGATGATCACAAGGATGATCAGGATGGTCCCAAGCGTCATGGCATCCTCCCTGGCGGCCGCCGGGCTGCGCTAATCGGCCGCACCGCCAGGAGAGAAAAGCACATCCCGCCATCGGGTTCCATCGCGGAACCGCCAATGGCGGGGCGAGACCTCATCGCGGCTTGAGCTTCAGCGCCGCGGAGTTGATGCAGTAGCGCAGCCCCGTCGGTCCCGGACCGTCGGGGAAGACGTGGCCGAGATGGCCGGCGCACTTGGAGCACAGCACTTCGGTGCGGATCATCCCGTGGCTCGTATCCCGCTCCTCGTCGATATGGCTCTCGACCGCGGGCTGGGTGAAGCTCGGCCAGCCGCAGCCGGAATCGAACTTGGCATCGGATTCGAACAGCACGTTGCCGCAGCCGGCGCAGACGTAGGTGCCGGGACGATGCTCGTGCTCATATTCGCCCGAGAAGGGACGCTCGGTCGCCTTTTCGCGCAGTACGGCGTACTGCATCGGCGACAATTCGCGCCGCCACTGCTCCTCGCTCTTGATGACCTTGTCTTCTGTGGCTTTCGTCTTGGCGTCGGGCATGGCTCTCCCGTTGACTTACGTGAGTGACGATCAGTTGGTGGCCTTGCTGGAATTCACCAGCGTCGGCTTCTCGATATAGTTATCCGCGAACAGCTTTTTCAGGTTCTCGACCTTCGGGATGTCGTTATAGGCGATGTAGGGCTGGTGCGGGTGCAGGGTCAGATAGTCCTGGTGATAGGCTTCCGCCGGATAGAACGCCTCCAGCGCGCCGACCTTGGTGACGATCGGTTTCCTGAACACCTTGGCGTCGTTGAGCTGGGCGATATAGGCCTCCGCGACCTTCTTCTGCTCGTCGGAGGTCGTGAAGATCGCCGAGCGATACTGCGTGCCGACATCGGGGCCCTGGCGGTTGAGCTGGGTCGGGTCGTGCACCACCGAGAAGTAGATCTGGAGGATCTTGCCATAGGAGATCTTCTTCGGGTCGTACTTGATCTCGACTGACTCGGCGTGCCCAGTCGTGCCGGTCGAGACGGTCTGGTAGTCGGCGGTCGCCTTGGTGCCGCCGGCATAGCCGGAGACGGCGTTGACGACACCCGCGGTGTGCTGGAACACGCCCTGCACGCCCCAGAAGCAGCCGCCGGCGACAACGGCGGTCTGGATGCCGCTCGCGGATGTTGCATCCACGGTGGGGGCGGGGATCACGACCGCGTCTTCCGCGGCCCTCGACGGCATGGCAAAGGCCAGCGTCAATGCGGTGGTGGCGGCGAGCAGGGACAGGAGTGCGGGTCGGCGCATGGCATATCCTCTTGCGGAAGGTCTGACAGTCTAGGACCGTTGACGTCGGGCGAACAGCCGGCCCGGCGGCGTTTTCAATCACCGAAGATACGGGCAGGCCGGACGCTTGTTACATCAGTGCGGACACGAGTCCGTGAAATCGGCCGGATAGGAGCCCACATCCGGTGTCGTCCCGGCGAAGGCCCATAACCCCAGGAGAAGTTGCGGCGCGAGCTGATAACCCCGAGTCTTCGCCAAACCTAATCTCCTGGTTATGGTTCCTGGATCTGCGCTTCGCTTGTCCAGTTTGAGACTGCGACCTTGCCGCAAGCGCCGCAGCCGGAGGGTGGGCAAAGCGAAGCGTGCCCGCCATGTGTTGGCACATTGGATGGACGGTGGGCACGGCGCTTCGCGCCTTTGCCCACCCTACGGCAGCGTCACACCACCACGCTCAACCGCTTCGCCGCGCGCGTGATGCCCGTGTACAGCCATCGCGCCCGGCTGTCTTGAAACGCAAAGCTCTCGTCGAACAGCACGACGTCGTCCCATTGCGAGCCCTGCGACTTGTGCACGGTCAGCACGTAGCCGTAGTCGAACTCGTCATAGGGCTTGCGCTGCTCCCAGGCGATCTGCTCGATGCCGCCTTCGAAGCAGTCGGCGCGTACGGAGACCTTCGTCACCTTGTGTCCAAAGTCTTCGTCCGGCGACAACCGCATGCTGAGGATGCGCGATTTGGAGCGCGAGGTATTGCGCGACTTTACGCGCCACAGGCCGCCGTTGAACAAGCCCTTCTTGCGGTTGTTGCGCAGGCACACCAGCTTGTCGCCGGCAACGGGAAACTGGTCCTCGATGTTCTGCCGCTGCCGCACCCGCATGTTGTAGGCGCGGCGGGTGTTGTTGCGGCCGACCAGGATCTGGTCGGCGCTCATGACGCGGTCGGGATCGAGTTCTTTCCGCGACACCACCTCGCTCTCGCCATGGCGGCCGATTTCGAGCTCGCGGCCCTCGCGAACGTCCATTGACATCCGCACGATCGGATCGTCCTGAGCCTGGCGGTGCACCTCGGTCAGCATTGCGTCGGGCTCGGTGTTGGTGAAGAAGCCGCCGCCCTGGATCGGTGGAAGCTGCGCGGGATCACCTAACACCAGCAGCGGGCAGTCGAACGACATCAGGTCGCGCCCGAGCTCGGCATCGACCATCGAGCATTCGTCGATCACGATCAGCTTGGCCTTGGATGCGGGCGCGTCGTCCCAGAGTTCGAAGCTCGGCTGCTCTTCGCCGGATTCGCGGGCGCGGTAGATCAGCGAGTGAATGGTCGAGGCGTTGTCGCAGCCCTTGTTGCGCATGACCAGCGCGGCCTTGCCGGTGAAGGCGGCGAACTTCACCTCGCCGTCGACGCCGTCGGCAATGTGCCGCGCCAGCGTGGTCTTGCCGGTGCCGGCAAAGCCGAACAGGCGGAAGATCGGCGGCGTGCCGCCTCGGCCGGGCTTGGCCTTGAGCCAATCGCCAACGGCTTTTAGCGCGGCATCCTGATGCGGGGTGAAAGTCGCCATTTTTGTCTTGAAGGAGGGCGAAATCGAAGCGATTCGCGATCCCTCAAAACTAACCATTCGCACCGCCGGTTCAAGCGGCGCAAATCCTGCTTCCGGCGGACCTTACTGCCAGCCGGGAACGCCGCGCATGTCCGGCAGGTGATGGGCGATGCCCTTGTGGCAGTCGATGCAGGTCTTCTCGCCCGTGAACAGGAAGCGCTGGTGCGCGACCGAAGCCCGCGGCGATTGCTTCGTGATGTCCATGGAATCGGCGCTGTGGCAGTTGCGGCACTCCAGGGAGTCGTTGGCCTTGAAGCGCGCCCATTCATGCGCCGCGAGCTCGAGCCGGTGGTCCAGGAACTTCTCACGGGTGTCGATCGTACCGAAAATCTTGCCCCAGACCTCCTTGGAGGCCTGCATCTTGCGCGCGATCTTGTCGGTCCAGTTATGCGGGACGTGGCAGTCCGGGCAGGTCGCGCGCACGCCGGAGCGGTTGGTGAAGTGGATGGTCGACTTCAGCTCGGCGAAGACGTTGTCGCGCATCTCATGGCAGCTCGTGCAGAATTTTTCGGTGTTGGTCAATTCGAGCGCGGTGTTGAAGCCGCCCCAGAAGATCACGCCCGCCGCGAAGCCGGCGAGCACGAGCACGCCGAGCCCGAACACCGAGCTCGGCCGGATCAGCACCTGCCAGAGTTCGAGCGCAAAATCCCAGCTCCGCGCGAGGAAGCTCCGCTTTGCCTCCGGCTTTGCATTGGGTTCGTCGGCGGCCGTTGTCATCGACGGCCACCGGGGCTTGCGCGCGACAGCAGCGTGTCGATGTCGACGAAGTCGTTGCTGACGGGCGGAGTGGCAGTGTTCTGCGGCACATGACACTCCGTGCAGAAGAAGCGCCGCGGCGAGATCGAGGCGAGGAACTGGCCGTCGCGATCCATGAAGTGCGTGATGGAGACCATCGGCGCCTGCGACTCCGACGTGCGCGAGCGTGCATGGCAGGACAGGCATTTATTGCTGTTGAGGTCGATCTGGTAGCCGTCGATCGAGTGCGGGATCACCGGCGGCTGCTCCGGATAGTTGCGCGCCTCCTTCTCGGACGTGTTGCGGTTCGGCAGCATCGGCGGCGCCGGACCCTCGTCGTTGAGCGGTGCAGGGCCGCGCAGGCCGGAGGTCACCGTCTGCGCGGTCAGCGCGCTTGCGCCCGCGGCAATCGCGAGCGCCAGCAGGACAATTCCACTTCGCTTCAGCATGGTCACACCCGCTCGATGCGCACGGCGCATTTCTTGAAATCGGTTTGCAGCGAGATCGGATCAGTGGCGTCCAGCGTCACCTTGTTGATCAGCTTGGACTCGTCGAACCACGGCACGAACACCAATCCGCGCGGCGGCCGGTCGCGGCCCCGGGTCTCGACGCGGGCTCGGATATAGCCGCGGCGCGAGACCACCTTCACCTCGTCGCCGCGGCGGAGTTTTGCGTCCTGGGCGTCGTCGGGATGCATGAAGCACACGGCTTCGGGGAACGCCTTGTAGAGCTCGGGCACGCGGCGCGTCATGGTGCCGGAGTGCCAGTGCTCCAGCACGCGGCCGGTCGAGAGCCAGTAGGGATAGTCGTTATCAGGCGATTCCGCCGCGGGCTCGAAAGGAAGCGCGAAGATGCGCGCCTTGCCGTCCGGGTAGCCGTAGAACTGCACGTCGGTGCCCTGCTTGACGTAGGGATCGCTGCCCTCGCGGAAGCGCCACTTCGTCTCCTGGCCGTTGACCACCGGCCAGCGCAGGCCGCGCTCGCGGTGATAGCTCTCGAACGGCGCGAGGTCGTGGCCGTGGCCGCGGCCGAAGGAGGCGTATTCCTCGAACAGGCCTTTCTGCACGTAGAAGCCGAACGCTTTGGATTCGTCGTTGGCGTAGCCTTCCTCGATCTCGGAGGTCGGAAATTTGTCGACCTGCCCGTTCCTGTACAGCACGTCGAACAGCGTCTTGCCGCGATAGTCCGGCTTCTTGACGATCAGCTCCTCGGGCCACACCTCCTCGATCTTGAAGCGCTTGGAGAACTCCATGAGCTGCCAGAGATCGGATTTGGATTCGCCCGGTGCCGTGACGAGCTGGTGCCAGAACTGGGTGCGTCGCTCGGCATTGCCATAGGCGCCTTCCTTCTCCACCCACATCGCGGTCGGCAGGATGAGGTCGGCGGCGAGCGCCGTCACCGTCGGATAGGCATCCGAGACCACGATGAAGTTGTCGGGGTTGCGGAAGCCAGGATAGGTCTCCTCGTTGATGTTGGGACCTGCCTGCAGGTTGTTGTTGACCTGTACCCAATAGGCGTTGAGCAGACCGTCGCGCAGCATCCGGCTTTGCAGCACGGCGTGATAGCCGGGCTTGTCGGGAATGGTGCCCTCGGGCAGCTTCCAGATGTGCTCCGCCTTGTCGCGGTGCTCCTTGTTGGTGACGACCATGTCGGCCGGCAGGCGGTGCGAGAAGGTGCCGACCTCGCGCGCGGTGCCGCAGGCCGAGGGCTGGCCCGTCAGCGAGAACGGGCTGTTGCCGGCCGACGAGATCTTTCCGGTCAACAGATGGATGTTGTAGACGAGGTTGTTGCACCAGACGCCGCGGGTGTGCTGGTTGAACCCCATCGTCCAGAACGAGACCACCTTGGTCTTGGGATCGGCATAGAGCTCGGCGAGCGCCTCGAGGCGATTGAGCGGCACGCCGGACATCTTTGCCGCTTTCTCCAGCGTGTAGTCCGACACGAATTTTGCGAACTCCTCGTAGCTCATCTCGGTGGAGTCGTTGGCCTTGGCCGCACCGGTCGCCTTCTTCTGCAGCGGATGGTCGGGCCGCAGGCCATAACCGATGTCGGTCTGGCCACGCCTGAACACGGTATGCGCGGCGACGAAGTCCTTGTTGACGCGGCCGGTCTTGATGATGTGGTTGGCGATCGCGTTGAGGATGTAGAGATCGGTCTGCGGCACGAACACCATGCCGATATCGGCGAGGTCGAACGAGCGGTGCTCGAAGGTCGAGAGCACGGCGACACGGACATGCGGCGCGGACAGCCGGCGGTCGGCCACGCGCGTCCACAGGATCGGGTGCATCTCCGCCATGTTGGAGCCCCACAGCACGAAGGCGTCGGTGGCTTCGATGTCGTCATAGCAGCCGGCCGGCTCGTCGATGCCGAAGGTGCGCATCATGCCGGCGACCGCCGAGGCCATGCAGTGGCGCGCATTGGGATCGATGTTGTTGCTGCGGAAGCCGGCCTTGTAGAGTTTCGAGGCAGCGTAGCCTTCCCAGATCGTCCACTGGCCGGAGCCGAACATGCCGACGCCGCTCGGGCCGCGCTTTTTCAGCGTGTCCTTCCACTTCTCGGCCATGATGTCGAAGGCTTCGTCCCACGAGACGGGCGTGAAGTCGCCGTTCTT